>JASEFB010000099.1 GCA_030019325.1 archaeon
CAAGAGGATTTTTTAAAATTAGTTCCGATTGTTAGAAAATCATCGACACAACTTGGATCCTAAGCGTAGAGAACCGTTAACCGAAGTGGAGATAAAGGCGATTCCAGAATATATCCGATTCCGGAACGAGTCGAAGGGGCAGTGGGCTCGGTATGGAAAACCCGCCTCATCGGTATTGAAAGGCGCAGAAGCAAAACCATTGACCGACGAAGAACTGGAAAGGGTGGTTCGGGAACTGTATTTTGAAAAAGCTGAAAGAATAGTAAAACAAAACGGCAAAGTTAAATTTGAGGGGAAATGGTATCACGTGAGTATAAAGATGGCGGGTGAAACAGTGGAAGTCAGGGTTACACTGAGAGGGGTCGAAGTTTGGCATAATGGCACCTTCGTTAAACGATGGAAATATTGGGAATATGTTCTAAATATTGCTGCGGATTATATGCTTGAAAGATGCTTGTTATAGTACACTCCTCAGCCATGGGCATCATATCATTTTCAACCGCAGTGCCAGCCTTGCGGTGCAGGTCGTTAATCTGGGATAAGTTCATAAAATGGAAGATGATGAACCTTCCGCCGGGTTTCAAAGCCCTGACTAATATCTTCAAAGCTTTTTCCTTGTCTTCAAAATGGGGAAATACCTGGTGGCATAAAACTAGGTCGAAGCCACCGTCCTGGAGCGGAAAAGCTTCAACTTCTGCCAGGTGAACTTCGACGTTTTGACGGCTGGCCATTCGGCGACGAGCTGTTTCCACCATCTTTGGGCTGATGTCAAGGGCCACAATATGGCCTTTGGTGCCGACCTTTGTAGCCAGAATTTCGGTCAATCTGCCTGTGCCGCATCCCGGTTCCAGAATTGCCAGTCCTTCGAGAGGCCCAGTTTCGGCGAAGAGTCGATCCAACTTGCCCATCTCCTCCGGACCGTACTCCTCAGCTGCCCAGGGTGCTTGGACCTGTGAGTCAAAATAAGCTGCTTTGCGTTTGTACATTTTTCCCGCTGTTCCTGCCCTTTTTCAACCTTGTGTTTGAGCTAACTCGCAAACAGGTATCTTTTGATTCATTCAACTTGTATTCCAAAAAGGGGGTTACACGGTTAGCTCTTATCAAATTCCTCTTGCAATCTTCTCACAGCTTCGTCAACGGTTAAAGGCACCAAATTTATTCCAAGTCTTATCCCAAGCTCTACAAGCGGTGGAACCTCAAGACCATTATTTTTAAGCAATTCAGCATTAGTCAGGATGTCTCTGGTAGAGCCCTCTGCTATAACACGCTTGTTGAGAAGATAAACTCGATCTGCTAGTAACGGAACGGTAATAAGATCGTGTGCCGTTACTACGATTGTAACCCCGCCCTCATTCAGTCTGTTTAGATATTTTATCATGGACTGCTTGGTTCCTATGTCCACAGCGGAGAAAGGCTCGTCTAAGAGTAGAATGTCTGGCTTTAGTGCTAAAACGCTTCCGAGCGCAGCTTTCTGTTTCTCACCCTTGCTCAGTCTGAATGGCGGCTTATTTAGATAAGGCTTCAGGTCTAAGAGTTGCGAGATCTCCTCAAGTATCTTATTAAACTCTTCTTTTGGTATCTGGAGTTGCGCAGGTCCAAACTCCAAATCTTCTCTCACCGTTGGATTGAATAAAACGTCGTCAGGGTTTTGGAGCATTATACCCACACGCCTTCTCAATTCGTACTGGTCTATTGATTCCTTTCCAAAGAACTTCATATATCCTTCGGTAGGCTCTATCAAACCCGCGAGGACTTCTAAAAGGGTGCTCTTCCCCGAGCCATTTGGACCGATAATTGCAACCTTCTCGCCCCTACAGAGCGCAAAATCTACTTTCTCTATACCCATAGTCCCATCCGGGTACCGATACTTCAGGTTCCTTGCTTCTATAACCTTGTCACGAGCCATATTCCCACCATTATCATTACAAAAGCTATAAAAACTATACTTTTTATCCCAATTTTATCATTTCGTGAATATGTTTTTAAACTTCCGTCATATCCCCTCGCCCTCATCGCCTTACAAACGTTCTCACCACGAGAGAACGTCCGGGATAAGAAGTTGCCAACCACTTTACCCCCATCTCTCCAATTCTTGATCACCCCTTGATCAGAAATTACTCTACATTCCCTTCCCAGAAGCATTCTCTCTAATTCAGATAGAAAAGTGAAGAGATAGCGATATACAAGTCCAAACATATCCACCAGCGGATCTGGAATTCTCAGCGATTTTAATGTATGGAGCAAATCAGATACCCTCGTGGTAAATAACAGAAGAGAAATACAGGATACACATGCAGTCACCCGGAGCGTGAAGGTTATCACATACATGATGCCAGGCATTGTGACGTTAAGTCCAAGCAATGTAAAAACCGGCTGACCGGGTATCAAAAAAATCCATGGAAGAACGATGATGAACGCAAAGAGTGGAATAAACCCAAACCTCGGAAGATACAGTTTCAACGATATATTTGAGAGTAAAACCATTGCAAGCGAGAATAAAAAAAGGAGGAGGAGGAAAAAGATGTTTTGTGTCGAAACTGCCAGCACGATCAGCAGAAGTATCGCCATTAATTTCACTTTTTGATCCACACCTTGGAGGAATCCCTCTCGGTATGCATATTCCTCCGCAACCAAGAAATCCCTGAGCAATTTCGAGATTACTTTAATCGTGCCAGCGAGTTCAACCATTTTTTACTTCCTTTGGAGCACCTTACCCATTATTAAACCCAGACCCAGAACAATGAGACAACCCACTATGCCCGCTACTATCGCTGAGGCATAAGGGTTAGCCCCCGGGATTGTGTAATCCGGGATTAGCCCCGATATTATTGCGTATTCGTGTTCCATCGCCCCCAAGTGTTCTGCAGCACTTTCAAGCGGTTCTGCGTATCCTACAACCTCCGCGGCCCATGCAAAAAATGGCGATAACAAGATCATCACCGCGATAACGAAGAGCACCTTCCTCCATTTGCGCAGCCCTTCTTTTAGTTCCATGCCTATCCCCTCACCTCCTTTGGTAAGGGGACAAAGTCTGGTTGTTTAATGAGGACATATCTGACCGCCAGCATGGTGATGATTCCTTCGATGATTCCCAGAGCGCCATGCCAGATGCCCATCACTGGTACAGTGGTCATTAATCCGTATGCGAAGATCGAAGATACCCCTATCTCAACTCCAGCAGCAATTGCACCAAGCCAAATCCCGATCCAACCAGCCAAAAATAGTGATACATCCTGGTTGTATCGCCGTAGCGCTTTAAAGATCCCGTAGCCGACGAATACATCCACTATCGCCATGTTGAAGATATTCGCTCCAAGTGCAGTAATCCCCCCATCCCCAAACACCAGGCACTGAATAGTCAGGACCGAAACCATTGATAAGCACCCCGCATAGGGTCCAAGGAGTATCCCCGCAATCGCTCCTCCAACGAAATGCGCACTTGTCCCTCCTGGAATTGGCCAATTGAGCATCTGTGCTGCGAAAATCCCCGCCCCTACGATACCGATCAACGGGACTTGTGGTGCTTCCAACTTACCTTTCAGTTTCTTGGCTGAATATCCAATCACCGCCGCTGAGATGATATACATCACAGCGCATACCCAAAGATCCAGAAATCCGTCAGGTATATGCATCTATCTCTTGCCTCCTTTTTAATACATTCCTTTTATTTATATGAGAATATATATAAGTTTTTCTATTTTTTCTTACTTAAGATAACTAAATGATAAGAAAATAACAAAATACTTCACCGTACGCTAAATTTACGTTGCCTGTTATTCAAACAATCTCACTAACCGAAATACCTGATTTAAGCTCATTCAACTGACTTTTTAGAAGAAAAACACCAAAGAAGGTAACCAAAGGAAATTGAGCCTTTCTCCAATCCTTTATCTGAGAGCTCCTTTCTTCTTCCTCTTAATTCGGCTACCTTTTTGTAGCTTCTATTACTCGATCCAGTAATATATCCACAAGCCGCTCATCCGCTCCTATGGGCTTTGCGTAAGTAAGCTTAATATCTCTACCCAGATCCTCCCAAGCTCCCTCAAAGGCTGTTTTCAACTTCTCTGGAATATCCTCTTTGGTATGCGCACCGTCAGCTAAAAAAACAGGCTGCGCCACTATCTTCTTCATTCCGTCTTGAGCAAGGTCTCTCAGTACTTCTTCAATGCTCGGCGAGTTCAATTGCATGAAGGCTACCTTAACCGCTTTAAATATCCCCCGCATTTCTATTCGCTTTCCCAACTCTTCCAGCACTTCTTTATTATATGGTAACGTACTTCCATGTCCTATTAAAACGACTGCCGTGTCATCTCCATCTCCGCCTACGTCTCTATTTTCTTCTTTTGCCAATTTCATCACCTTCTTTCTGATATGTGTTATGAAACGATCCTAACTCCCTAAAATTAAACCATTTTAAATAATTTTCGATTTTTGTATTGGTAATAACTTCATAAATGTATTTCATATTTGTTGTATGAGAAGAAAACGATAAGGTAAAAAACAAGACTTATCCAATTAAGATGCTGCTTCATACTGGCTTATGGTCACTACCGAACTCATAAATCCGCTATCTTATACTTCTCTTTTATTCGCTTCCTGATTTCTTGACCTATTCCAAGCATCTTTTTGGGTGCTAATGGCTCAGGAACTGAGGTCTGCGTGTTAGTGTAAATTCTCAGAGCCAGCTTCCGAAACAAATCGGCAATAGCACCCGTAGGGTCGTATTCAATGAGGGTATTACCCTTAATCTCGGCTTCTGCAATCTGAGGCGCGTTAGGGATATGCCCAATAACGTGTGAACCAACCTCTTCAGCAAAATCGTGAACGATATTATCGTCGTCAAGGATACCTCTTACGTTATAAACGATACCACCTAAAGGAGCCCCCCCTTTGGTGGCGAACTCACTAATACCTTTGCAAATATTGTTTGCGGCGTAAAGAGCAAGATAATCCGCGGATGTTATGATATAAACCTCGTCAGCCAAGCCCTTCCTTAGGGGCATTGCAAATCCACCACATACCACATCTCCGGGTACGTCGTATATCACCACGTCCGGCTTAAATGCTTCAAAGGCATTCAGCCTCTTAAGCAAGTCGATTGCAACGATGACCCCTCTACCAGCGCATCCTACACCCGGTCTCGGGCCCCCACATTCGGCGCAATAAACACCTCCGTAACCTTCGTAAACGATCTCATCGAGTCTGATTTTATTTCCTTCCACCAGCCCTTCAAGACCCAACTGCTCTATACCTTTATCTCTTGATGTCTCGAGAATGGTTGGTATTTCAACCTCTCCCCGCAAGTTTCTCGTGCAGTCGTGCTTTGGGTCACAGCCGATCATCATCACGGTAAGACCATGCTCGGCCAGAGCAGCCGCGATGTTCGAGCTTACTGTGGATTTTCCAACGCCTCCTTTACCATAAAATGCTATTTGCCTCATTTTAAGAGCTATAAAATTTTTTGACCTCTATCATATTCAGATCGTCATACTCTTTACTTCATTAGCATAACTGAATAAATCTTTTCTGCAGTCCCATCTATATTGCATAGTATTCACCTCTTAAATTCTCACAATAAAAAGATAAATGAAGAGGAAGAATGTCCTCTACGAAAAAGAGGCAAGTGAGGGGGAAAAAGTATTTGAATCGAATGGAAGGAAAATGAACATCCCAAGGGTGGTAATTGCGGGGGACAGAAGCTCTGCAGGTAAGACGACCA
>JASEFB010000100.1 GCA_030019325.1 archaeon
AAAAATTTCAGCGCTATCCGAGCCCGTCACCAATCGGATTTATCTGGACCACAATGCCACCACCTACATTGATCCCGAGGTACAGCAGGCAATGGTCGACTGTATTGAAAACTGCTTTGGAAATCCCTCAAGCATTTATAAGGAAGGGAGAGCGTCGAAATTGGCAATGGATTCTGCACGAAGGAGTATAGCGCATTTGCTCAATTGTACGGCGAAACGCATTGTATTTACCGGTGGAGGCTCTGAAGCCAATAACCTTGTCATTAAAGGATTAACCTTTGCCAATTGGAATGGCAAAAATCATATCATCACCGCCTCTATTGAACATTCGTCGGTACTCGAGCCATGCAAATGGTTAGAAAAATCTTTTTTCCAGATAACGTATTTGCCGGTTGACCGAACAGGAAGAGTTAATCCAAAGGATTTGGAGGCTGCCATTAGACCAGAGACATTGCTGGTAAGTATAATGACAGCTAATAACGAAACCGGCACAATTCAGCCGGTTGCCGAACTGGCTCGCATTGCGAAAAAACACGGCGTTTTATTCCATACAGACGCGACGCAGGCAATCGGTAAGATTCCCATTGATGTCAAGGAGTTAGACGTGGACTTTCTGACCATATCAGGGCACAAGATTTACGGCCCTAAGGGAATAGGCGCTTTGTATATGAAAAAGGGCATTGCGCTCGATCCACTTATAGATGGAGGAAAACAGGAGGGGGGACTTCGTTCCGGTACGGAAAATATCATCGGCGTGGTTGGGCTTGGCAAGGCCTGTGAATTGGCCAGACAGCATCTGTCTCAAATGGAAAGAGTTCACCAGTTGCGAGATCGACTTGAACAGGGCATTAAAGATTTGATCCCTGAGGCACG
Organism: archaeon; assembly: GCA_030019325.1. Classification (GTDB taxonomy): domain Archaea; phylum Halobacteriota; class Syntropharchaeia; order Alkanophagales; family Methanospirareceae; genus ANME-1-THS. The sequence continues at coordinate 874 of JASEFB010000100.1, forward strand.
ATTAAATGGGCACGAAACCGAACGGCTACCTAACACCATCAATATGACGCTCCCAGGCTTGCGGGGGGAGTCTATTGTCCTCGCTTTGGACCAAAAGGGCGTCAGCATCTCATCAGGGTCGGCATGTCATTCCGGTTCGCCAGAACCGTCGCATGTTTTGCTGGCAATGGGGTTATCTGAGGAAGAAGCACATTGTTCGGTGCGCATTTCTTTAGGAATTCGAAATACCATAGAGGAAATTGACCGCACCTTAGCACTACTAAAAGAAATTATTCAGGAAGAAAAAACTATCATGCGCTTTGCGCTCTGCCGTTAAATAGTATTAAAGGAGGCAAAATGGAAAATCGAGAACCTTGCAAAAGTTCGCGATTTGAGATCCGCAATTATTTGACTAGTTCGTTTTACAAAGAGATTTCAACTGATGTTCTCACCGGTTTAACCGCCGATCAAAAATTTATCCCCAGTAAGTATTTTTACGATGAGCGCGGCTCAAAGCTGTATGAGCTGATATGCAAACTGCCCGAATACTATCTCACTCGTACTGATCTTTCTATCTTGGAAGAAAAGGGCGGAACGATTATGGAGCCGTTTGAAAAAGGCGATTTGGTTGAACTGGGTTCAGGAGCGAACTGGAAGATACGCACACTCATCGATGCCGCAAATGAACCTCACGGGGCAAATCTGCGATATGTTCCGGTAGATGTCAGTGAGTCCGCACTTGTAGCCGCATCAGAGGATTTGATTAATAAATACCCGAAGCTGAGGGTACTTGGCATCGTTGCTGATTTCACTCGTCACCTGGATAGAATACCCAACGAGTTCCCAAAGTTAACCATTTTATTCGGAAGTACGATTGGAAACTTTAGTGAAGTTGAAAGCCAGGAATTTCTTCGAACAGTTGCGAATTCGATAAAGCCCGGAGATCGTTTTCTCATTGGCCTCGATATGATAAAGGAGAAAAACGTCATGGAAGCCGCTTATAATGACGCTCAAGGCGTTACCAGTGCATTTAATAGGAATATTTTGCATATAATTAACCGGGAATTGAATGCAAATTTTGACATATCCGTTTTTGATCATGTCGCATTCTTTAACGGAGAGGAAGAGCAGGTGGAGATGCACTTACAGGCAAAGCACCGGACAGCAGTTGAAATAAAGAATTTGAATTTATCGGTAGAGTTCGAAAAAGGCGAGACCATTCACACCGAGATTTCACGGAAGTTCAGCAAAGAGAGCGCAATGAAAATGTTTTCCAGAGCAGGTTTGACCGTTGCGCGATGGTTTACTGATCCAAAGGGCTGGTTTTCCCTTGTAGAAGTTGTAAGAAGTCGTTTTTGATAGTATCCCCCCGGTCTTCTTGCACCCCTAAAGTATTCCCTCCATATATATTTTTCTATTTTTCCACCCCATGGTAACTAATTATCCTATAACGTAAAATGATCTTTTATGTTTGAGTGATACATTTTCAGAGTAAACTTTAATTGTTCATAGCGGAAATTTTTAGTTATGAAATTCCGGAATATCTGTCTTTTTGGATTTGTTCTTCTCTTCCTTCTTTCAATGATGGGAGTCCATGCCCATGTGCCACTCACCACAGGTGATAATGAAGCCCTTGAAACGGCCACTCACATTCATGACCCGCTCAAATCATGGGCTATTTATAGTGAACTCCGCGAAGGTAGCGTGGTCAACTACTATCGCTTTGATATGGATCAGGGTCAACGACTTCGGCTCCTCCTCTTCACCCCCGACGAGGACCTATTCACGCCTGGTCTGATGATTATGGGACCGGGTATCGAATCCCACGGAACAATTCCTGCATTCGTTGATGTACCAGAAGGAAGTGGTGCTCTGGTAGTTGAGGGGAAGCGCCCTGAGCAGGCAAGTTACGAGCCCTTTACGCCTGTTAGTCAGTACAACCTCGTCGATGTCGACATGAACGTCACTGCACCGGGCACCTACTACGTAGCAGTGTACGAACCTTCCCAAGGAGGTCGCTATGGCCTTGCTCTTGGCTACCAGGAAGAATTTGGATTGGTTGAATGGATCCGGGTACCTCTGGATGTTATCCGTATCCACCAATGGGAAGGGCAACCGCTAGGTTTCATACTCGCCCCTCTGCTGGGCATTGTGGTAATTGGATACATCTTTCTTCTTTGGAAGCGTAAAAAAGGTGCGTTAGGGCTTCAGAGCTCGTTTGATCTGATCGGAAGCTTTGTTGGCTTCCTTTACCTTGGCAGCAGCGCCATCATACTCACGCAGATGGCCATAGCTTTAAGCAGAGCGCCTCTGACATCATCAGTAATGGTCACCATTGTATTCGCACTGCTTCCCCTTATAGCAGGAATTGCTCTGTTACATGTAGCCATGCAGGCTCGAGAGACCGTAGAGACCAAAGCGCGGGTAAAGATGGCTTTTCTAGGCATCGCGGGCTTGTTCGTCTGGGCGGGTTTAATAATAGGCCCGTTTCTGGCCATCGTAGCGAGTCTTCTGCCTGCTTTTACAAAAGGATAATATTTCAATTATCTATAATTATCGCTTTGCCTTTCTTAGAACATTAAAAGACTTTCTATTTTTCGAGCTCTTGTGAGTTTTTGTTTATAATTTCCAACATCTTTCACAACGAGTAGCAATATCTCTAAATTTTTTGTAATCTTTCACAAAGATTCTCAAATTCTTTTTTCTGAGTGCTATTCCAACCCCCTCAAGAGAGATGAAAACTGCAAAGAAAAGGAGCTTGGGGATTATTGGTTTGGGCAAGATGGGAGGCAACCTTGCCCTACAAGCAGTTGAAAAGGGTATTACTGTGGTAGGCAAGGCACGAAGTAAAAAACCCCATCTTGAAGAAAAAGGTGTCACGGTAGTCGACGATTACAAATCTTTTACTTCTCTGTTAGAGCTACCACGGGTCATCTACCTTTCCCTGCCTGCCGGAGCCTCAGTAGACATGGTTCTGAAGGAACTTGTGCCCTATCTTGATAAGGGGGATGTGGTAATGGACGGCGGAAATTCCTTCTATCTCGATTCAATGAGAAGAGAAAAAGAGATGTGGGAGAAAGGGATATACTTTCTTGACTGCGGAACAAGCGGCGGTGTTGAAGGCGCACGAAACGGCGCCTGCTTTATGGTCGGCGGTAAACGAGAAGGTATTAAGCTTGCAGAGCCGATATTGAAGCTGCTGGCCGTTGAGGGGGGTTATGTGCACACGGGGAAACTTGGAAGCGGCCATTTTGTTAAACTTGTTCACAATGGGATAGAATTTGGGATGTTGCAGGCGATAGGTGAAGGTGTTGCATTGTTACGAGGAAGCGGCTTTAACCTGGATCTCGCAAAGATATTTAAGAATTGGTCTCATGGTTCGGTTATCAGAAGTTGGCTCGTTGAGCTCATGGAGAGGGAGTTAAGAGAGCAGAACTTTGATGCGATAGAAAGTTATGTCGAGGACACAGGAGAAGTAAACTGGCTGGTGCAGGATGCACTTAACAAGGAGATTCCGATTCCGGTAATCGCGCAATCGATTATGGAGTTATTCAAATCCCGAGAGAAGGAGAGTGACACGTACAGGGCAATTGCCTTAATGAGGCACGGGTTTGGTGGGCATCCTTTTGGTAAAGACGAATATATAGCAAAGGAACGGAAAATGAGCAGAATAGCAAAAATTTGAACACGAGGTGATAGAATGGTAAAAGAATATGATCTTATCGTTATTGGAACGGGTGCGGCTGGCACCACCGTTGCTTTTGAATGTAGTTCCGCGGGTCGGAAAGTGGCTATTGTAGATTCAAGCCCTTTTGGAGGAACGTGCGCTTTACGGGGGTGCGATCCGAAGAAGATCCTTGTTGGCGGCGCCGAAATAATAGATAGAAGCCTGAGCATGAGAGGAAGGGGAATAGCCAAGGAAATTGAGATAAACTGGCCCGAATTGATGAGATTCAAACGAACCTTTACTGATCCTGTTCCTGAGAGCAGGGGGAAGAGCTTTTCAGAGGCAGGAATAGATGCTTTTCAGGGTCGTGCCAGCTTTACGGGGAAGAATACACTAAAGATAGGTGATGAAATCCTTATCGGACGGTACATAACGGTAGCTACTGGAGCCAAACCAAGGAACCTAAACATACTAGGGGAGGAATACATAACGACAAGCGATCAATTCTTGGAGAGGGATACCATCCCCGAGAGCATAACCTTTATCGGCGGAGGCTATATCTCTTTTGAGCTGTCGCACGTTGCCGCACGTGCAGGTGCTCACGTAAGAATCCTTCATAGAAGTAAGAGGCCACTGAAGAACTTTGATCCTGATTTAGTGGATATGTTGATAAAAGCATCCCAGGACCTGGGAATAGAGATTCATCTTAACATGCCCGTTGATTCTATCGAAAAGAAAAACGGAAAACTCGTTGTGCACGCGGGAGAAAATAAGAATGAATTTGAATCTGATATGGTGGTTCATGGTGCGGGGCGAGTGCCTGCAATAGCTGATTTAAACCTTGAAAAAGCTGAAATCGAGGCAGATAAGAGAGGATTTCTGGTAAATGAATACCTTCAAAGTGCATAAAATCCATCCGTTTATGTTGCTGGAGATGCAAATGCGCGGGGAATCCCATTGACTCCTGTCGCGATTATGGAAGGCGGCATAGTTGCTCGAAATATTCTGGAAGGTAACAAAATAAAACCAGATTATACCGCAATCCCAAGCGTAGTATTTACCATACCTCCTTTGGCCTCGGTAGGTATGCAGGAAGAAGAAGCGAAGAACCGTGGGCTCAATTTCAAAACACCTATGTTAAGTCCGCCCTCACTATTTTCTTATTCCCTTGTCATATTTAACGTTTT
>JASEFB010000101.1 GCA_030019325.1 archaeon
CCGACAATTTCATCAAGGCTACCTTTAGATTATCGCATCTCACAACGGAGAGGAACGTTGCGGGACCGGGGATTATCGCCTTTAGAGGATTATCAACTGCTTTTTTCATCCTTGACAAGCATTCTGAGCATACAGGCGCATATCTCACAGCATCGGTGTCGAGATAAAATCTATCGCCTATTCTTCGTATACCGGGCATTTTACTCGCATAAACATCAACGAATCCCCCGCAAGGGAGTCCACATGTTATAATATCAACGCCTACCATTTTCTGAAGACTTAACGCTTCTTCCCAGCTATTAACCGGCAAACTGCCAAGCGTCATTGTTTTTAATTTCATCTTATGATTAATAGCCTAAAACAGCAATGCTTAAATAACAAAAGTTTTTAAATGCTTAAATAATTAAAAGTTTTTAAATAACAAAAGTTTTGTATTAAACCATAGGAGGGGGTGAGAAATGGGAAGGCGTTGGGAAGACTTTATATCAGCGGCATATTCTAAGATTTTACCTCTGATCGCATTCATTGTTGTGATAGTCGGAGTAATTGGGAGTCTCTTTCAGAGTGTATTTTTAAGAATAGAAGTAGCAGGCATAGGGGAAGCTCTCCAGTTAATTGCTTATATCTCTCTTTTTACTTTGGTCGTTGTAGCCCTCTTTGCTTTTTATCAGGTAGCGCTTAGTAAAGACATAAAGGACTTACTGAATGAAAGACTCCCCAAAAAAGCCCTTACAGGGCTTGCGGGTAAGCCCCTCCGGGGCTTGCGGGGACACGGGCAGAGCCCGTGAAGGGGCAGAGCCCCACAGAAGCAATCCGAAAGAAGGGCGAGAGGAGGAGAGAATAGAAACAAGTGGTGCTGGAGCCTTGGGTGGCATGGTTGTGGGAGGAGCACTCGGATTGCCTTTTGGTCCGGCTGGTCTCGTTATCGGGGGAGTCTTAGGGGCACTTTTGGGGAATCAGGTAGAATATGAGAGTAAAAAAGCGGAAAGAGAAAGAAAAAAGGAATAGTATATTCACCTTTAAGGCTCATTAAATATACTTTTAGAATCTTACATTCCTTTTCTGATCAACCCCGGCAGTTGAGATGAGTCCATGGGACCCACTATCACCGTGCTATCCAAAACAGCTTCGATCCGTTCCTTATCCCCTTTCATCATTCCCGGGAGGATAAGTGTTCTCGGCTCTATCTCCAGCTCTCTTATCGCTTCTATTACCTTATCAGCAGATAATATCCCCGCCAATATCGCCACAATGACCGCATAACCGCAGGTATTGACAACAACAATGTTTGCATTAACTTCCCCTCTCTCCAGGTCGTCAACAACAATTTCAACCGTTTTAGCCCAGTTCCCTGTCACCACGTATGTATTGCCACCATCACCAACTTTTATGATCGAAGGTGCTTCTATTTCAACAGGTGATAGGAGATCTGAATATACGGAGTTCAAATGACGTTTGATGATTTCTCCGAATCCCCAATTGCCTAAGTATAGTATATCAGCGAGATAAGGAGGGCTTGAGAGAGTCAAACCGGTTGCCAATTCAGCCTCCCTGAATCCTCCTCTCGTCCTGTATGCTGATACTGGTGCAACAAGGATAGGATACCTCAATAACTCATCCCGGAATGCTAAAGACCGTATCTCGAGCATCATCTCCAGAGTCATGTCAAACCCCCTTCCTATCGGATATACTGGAACCTCCAGCACAATATCCTCTATATTATGGCTTAACACCTTTTGGACCAAACTCCTCAGCTCTCCAATGCTGTTCCCCTGGATGATAACCGGGCACCCATAATCTTCGATAATTTCAAGCGCCTCTATCCTATCATAAGATAGAGCATTTATCAGAGGTTTTAAATGGCCGCATAAGGATAACATGCGCTCAAGCATGCTTGTTTTTGGGACTCCAATACAAAATGCGTTGTCCCATACCTCTATAACGTTCAAGATACTCTCGGCTACCACCTTCTCCGGCACTTCCTTAATAGCCTCAATCATAACCATATCGGCATTTTTGCTCTTCCATTTTGTCGCTTTACTTCCTACATCCTCGCCAACGAATATCGGATACATCAATAGAGGAGTATGTCCCAGGAACCCTTCGGACCTTGAAAGAGCTTCATGTCCTCCTACCACAATCTCCCTTAATGTGCCTTCACAAATTCTCGTCTCTTTTATTTGCATAGTTATTTAACTAATGAAATGTAATGATAACAAATCAATGAGATTAACAATTCCGCATCCTGGCCATTTCTCCGCATTGCAGGAGATAATTGAAGCCAAAGAAGCAGAGGGCTTGAACGATGTGGAAGAGGTCTTTATGGGTGGCTCTCCAGACGTGATGGGGAGTGGAAGAGGTGTGCTACATGCACCACTCCTTGATGAAATAAAGGAGCAAACCGAGTATGCGCATCAGCATGGTATAAAAATGAATATCACAATGAATGCCACCTGTGCTGGCGGCCATCATCTCTCCTTAGAGGGCTATAAGATGTTTGAGTGGTACTTCGGGGAACTGAACAAGGCAGGTGTCGACGCCGTTACCGTGGCAGAGCCATACCTCGTAGAACTTCTCCATGATTTCCCAATGAAGACCATTGTATCTTGTTTAGCATACGTTGATGCGCCACAACGTGCAAAATTCTTCGAGGAGCTCGGTGCTGATGTAATAACTGTTGACACGAACATAAATCGCCACTTCGACCTCTTAAAAGGGATAGTGAAGGCTGTCAACTGTGAGATAAGGGTGATAGTGAATGAAGGCTGTCTTTACAGGTGCCCTTTCAGGTATTCACATTACAATCTCGCATCGCATCTCAGCAGTTTAGATCAACCTCGCACCCCGCTATTCGCTCCCGACTTCTATTTTGATAAGTGCATATCCATCCGCTTGAGAGAACCCGCGCAGATAATAAAGTCTGCATGGATAAGACCTGAGGACCTCAAAGAATACGAAGCTATCGGGATAAAGGAGTTCAAGCTCTCAGGAAGGACGAAGACCGTGAGCTGGATAATAGACTGCATGCGGATCTATTCAAAGAGGTCGTTCAAAGGCAACGTGCTCGATATACTGGATTGTCCTCAAATGCTCAGGTACATGTTTCACATAGAGAATGAGAGGCTTGAAAGGAGTATAGACCAATGGAAGGCATGCAAGAAGATATGTAATGACTGTGGATATTGCGATACACTCACAAAGGAGGCATTGATTTATCTTAAATGAGATTGATCGTTCCACACCCCGGGCATTTCTCCGCGTTGCAGGAGATAATCGAAGCCAAAGAAGCAGAGGGCTTGGATGAAGTAGAAGAGGTTTATATGGCCGGTTCTCCAGACGTGATGGGAAGCGGTAGAGCAACCTTGCATGCTACACGTATTGAAGAGATAAAGGAACAAACTGCTTATGCACATCAGCACCGCCTCAAGCTGAACATCGTGGTAAATCCCTCTTGTCTGGGTGGCTCTCACCTGACGTTTGAAGGGTATAAGAAGTTTATGTGGTACTTCGAGGAACTGAACAAGGCTGGTGTTGATGGCGTTACCGTGGCAGAGCCATATCTCATTGAGCTCTTAAGGGATTTCCCGATGGAGAAGGTTGTTTCGTGCATAGCACATATAAATTCCCCCCAACGTGCAGAATTCTTCGAAGATCTTGGTGCTGATACAATCACGATGGATACAAATATAAACCGGAATTTTGCGGTCTTAGAGGCAATAACGAAGGCGGTTACCTGCGGCATCAGGCTTCTCGTGAACGAAGGCTGTCTCTATGCGTGTCCGTTTCGGCACGCTCATTTCAATCTCTTCTCCCACGTGACCTCCACGCGCTCTTCTCTCCTGAATCCACAGGCTCTACCCATGAACATCTTCAGCGACTACTATTTTGATAAGTGCATATCCATCAGGGTGAGAGACCCCTCGCAAATCATAAGGTCGCCATGGATAAGACCTGAGGACATGAAGGAATACGAGTCGCTCGGCATAGCAGATTTCAAGATCTCGGGTCGCGCAAATGCGCTGAACTGGATAATAGCTTGTATGGAGGCCTATGCACGGAGATCGTTCAAGGGAAACCTGCTTGAACTTCTTGATTGCCCTTCGGAACTTAGGTATACCTTTTACGTGGATAACGCCCTCTTGGAAGGGAGTATAAAACAATGGAAGAACTGCAAAAAGATATGTGATGAATGCGGGTATTGCACTGAACTGACAAATAACGTTTTGGGGGTAATAAAAAAGTGAAAGGAGAGCTGATAGAAGGTAGGAGAAGGCTTGAAGACGAACTAGGAAAACTGGTAGGGAACATATTCGTGCCAGAGGCGAAGATATTCGGGATGGCATGTGGCTGTGTGGGCTTTGCAGCGGACCTAAGAGGACTGAGGAGCGATGATGTAGAGGTGTTTACGGAGAAGATAAACGTGATCCTGGAAGAAATAAGCGGGTCTGTTGGTGTAAAGCCCGAGTTCATCTATGCGAGGAAATTACCGGGGAGTGAAGAAGTTGTTGTGCTTACTACGAGGGAATTGTGTGAGCGTTGCAAAAGGGAGTTTGCGGGGTCTAAAGCTCCTCCGAGACCAGATATACTGGTGTTAAAGAAGAAGAGATAATATTAGAGGTAGTTGTATAGCTGGAGGATAAACACCAATGGCAAATACTACCAAATCCCAAGTAAATCCCAATTTCCAAATCCAAAGAGGGAGGATAAGTAAAAATGAGGTGCAAAGTTGGTAGTATTGAGGTTTGGGATTTGTTTGGTAGTATTGGTATGTATTGGGATTTTGTAATATGGCAGTAGGGAGAGACACCCAGCAGGTAGCATGTAGAAAGGGGCAGGGGCTTGGGTTAGGTGGTGGCTTTGCACAGAGAGGGACCTTTTCGAAAGCGTGGAAGAACGATGTAATCGCAGTTGCAATGTCCCCCGGCGTGCGGCATGTGCCCAAGCCGGTCTGTGAAATAACCACCGAATTGAGGGACCGGGGTATTCACGCGAGTGTATTAATATTGAACGCTGGGGATGGAACGCCAGCAGACGCGCCAATTAGAGGGGGGCATGGTGCAGTCTTTGGATTGGAGCCGAGGGAGATTGAGATAATCGGAGGACATAAGCTCGCTGTACTCCATCACGGTAACGTGATACAACATTTCATCTACAAAGTGAGGTTTACTTTGAAAAGGGTGAATATCCCAGCTATCGTTCTGTGCCAATCTCCTGTAACATTTAGAGATTTTGAAGAGATAGGAGTGAGCACGAGATTTAAGGAGGGAGAAACACCGGGAAAAGTCGTGGGTATCGTAACCGGCATTGTCAGGCATGAGAGTGTTCCACAAGAGAAACTTAACGAAATCGTAAGTAAAGTGAAAATGTGTCTCCGAGAACTACGATAAAAAGTGGAAGGATATAAGTAAAGTAAGATTGAAAGTCTGTTGGATAACTTACAGATAAGGGGAGAGGAAAATGATTAAAAGGTTCGACCAGAGGGATGTATATACGAACCAAGTTCGGATATACCACGTTGTGCGAAATATGGCGGCAATATAAAATAAAAATCATTGGGGTTAACTATGAGTAAAAGCTTCAATCTCCTCAAATTTTTTAGCTGTTGTGATAGAGTTTTATTCATTACGGGATTATTACTGCTTTTATTG
>JASEFB010000102.1 GCA_030019325.1 archaeon
AAAGCGTGTTTTTGAAAGAACACCGGAAGAATACTGGAAAAAGTTAGAGGAGAAAATTCAGAAGATTATACCGGATTCAAAGATATATGGCGTTGATTCCTCAGGACTCAAACAAAGCAAGAGAACTGGAGCATGGTCTGAGAAAAAGAACAAGAGGAAAGACTTCAAAAAGTTGCATATAATCGCAGATTTGGTAAATAAGGCGATAGTAGTCCAAAAAATGACAGAAGGAAGGCGGCATAATTCTCCTGTTTTCAAAGAAATGATGGATGAGGTGGAAAGTGTAGATAAGATGGCAGGTGACCCCGCTTATCTCAGCCGAGATAACTGCGAAATAGTCGCCAATAAAGGAGGGAAACCATATTTCAAACCAAAAAAGAACGTGACCCCACGGCCAAAAGGGAGTCAAACTTGGAAGGACATGATAATGGAGTGGCTTGAGAAACCGAAGAAATTTTTGAGGGAGTACCACATCCGATCCATTATAGAAGCAATGATATGGTCTTTCAAGTGTATTGTGGGCGATATGGTGCGGTGCAGAAAAGATAAGAACATATTGATAGAGATTATCCTTAAAAAGTGCGTATTCAATACTGTTTGGTATGTAAGGAGGTATCTATGAATTATGCCCCAAACCCGAAAGGAGAAAAACTTTATATAAATGGTCTCACTTACCTCTTAATATATGGAGGAAACAATTGTAGATACTGAAGGGAGGATAAAGATTCCAGAGTCGGTTAGGAAGAGATGGGAGATCAAAGAAGGGACGGTTATCCACTTTGAAGAGAAAGACAATGAAATTCTACTAAAACCTGTGAAAAAGGTCAGCTTAAAAGACCTATGTGGCTTGAGCCCTAAACGCACGGGAAAACCAAAATGGGCGACAACAGAAGAGATAAAGAGTATCTGGGGGTAGATACAAATGTTTTGGTGTCTTTCTTTGATGAGCAACATCCGGACCATCCAGAAGCAAAAAGGCTGGAATCCATTCCTAATACTGCTACAAACCCAACTGTTGTCCATGAAGCTTATCACACACTTGTTTACGCCCAGAAATGGGATAGAAAAGAGGCAATAGATACGCTAACTGTCTATATTAATCTCGATACAACGCTTTTCTTGACCCAAACGAAAGAAATCACAAAACTCGGGCTGTCTATTGGATTGGAATACCCTTTGGGCGGTAGAGACTGTTTGATACTGGCAAACTTTCTGTTTAATAGCATAGAACGGATGGTGACCTTTGATAGAGCCTTGCTCGACTTTGAGCAGCTCACAATTGATAATAAAACTATGAGGATTATAGCTCCACGGGACATTTAGCTGGAGAGGAATATGATAAAAACAGACGGTGGAGATGGGCACATAGATGAAGCAACGGTGGAGATTCTTACAGCTGTACCAACACCAACGGTAACGCCAACACCTGTGGTAACACCAGTACCAACGTCTGCAGATTTACGCGTAAATTTATGCTCATGAAGAACCATAATGATTAATCGTGAAATTAAGGACTGCAAAAATGAGTGATAAATCCGAGGATTATCTTGAAGAAGCGGAGAGATTTAAAGAAGAGGCGATTAAGGAGCTGGAAAGAGCAGAAAAGGAGAAAAACGCTATTTTATTCAGAGATGCCTGTGAAAAAGGATGGAATGCCATAATACAGGCTACAAATGCATTGTTTCTAAAAAAGAACTTGCCACTTGCGAGGAGTCATTGGGAGAGGCGTAAACGGTTGGAAGAATTAGAGCGCGTAGATCCAATAATAGCAGATTTAGGGCTGGTGGACAGATTCTCCGCAAGGGACCATCATCTTCACGAGCAGGGATTCTATGAAGGAATACTTGACCCCGCAACGGTAAAAACGGAACTTAAAAAAGTTGAGATGTATATAAATGATATAAGAAATTTGTAAAAACATTTCACTCTTGCAATCATCCCACCAGTAATAACCTGACATCCATCACGTTGGTATTCGTCGGTCCTGTTTTAATAAGGTCGTCCAGCTTCTCAAAGAAGTGATAAGAGTCGTTATTCTGTAAATATTCCTGTGGGTGTATTCCGATTTTCTCTGCACGTTGTATGGTGAATCCATCAGCAAGGGCACCTGCTGCATCAGTGGGCCCATCAGTGCCGTCAGTTCCACAACTGAGTATTACTGTATCGCCTATTTCTGCGATGTCGAGCGCACTTGCCAGAACAAATTCCTGATTCCGCCCACCGAGACCATTACCCTTTATTGTTACTGTGGTTTCGCCTCCCGAGATGATACAGGCAGGTTTGGGGATTGGATTTCCCGTTGCATGAATCTCCTTTGCAAGCGCAGCATGGACCTTTGCCACCTCTTTTGTCTCTCCTTCGATTGACGATGAGAGTATCATAGTATTATAGCCGAGCTCTTTGGCCTTCTGCTCCGCAGCTTTCAGTGCAATTATATTGCTGCCAATGATGAGGGGGAAGGTCTTATCAAAAATTGGGTCTCCACCTTTGGGGGTTTCTTCTACCACTCCATTCAGACCTCTTTTAAGCAGATTCATAACCGATTCGGGAAGTTTCAAGTGGTATCTCTCGACTATGCTCATGCAGTCTCTAAAAGTGGATTCATCAGGAACGGTTGGCCCTGATGCAATCACATCCATGCGGTCTCCGCCCACATCAGATAAAAGGAGCGAGATCGAGGTTGCAGGATATGCGACTCGTGCCAATTGTCCGCCTTTCACTCTGGATATATGCTTTCTTAAGGCGTTCACCTCGTCTATGCTCGCACCGCTCTCCAAAAGCATCTCTGTTGCTCTTTGCTTCTCCTCCAAACTGATCCCCTCTTTTGGAAGAGGCAGTAACGCCGATCCACCCCCGGATATAACAAATATAACCAGGTCGGTCTCTCCCAATCCGTGAAGCAAGGCCACAAGTTCTTTTGTCCCTTTTACACCCGCTTCATCGGGAATTGGATGCCCCGCCTCATTAATTTTGATATATTTTAAATCCTTTGTATGCCCATACTTCACGTTTATAATCCCACCATCTATTCTGTTCTGCAGTATATCTTCTAAGGCGTAACTCATTGAAGCAGCCGCTTTCCCGCAACCCACTACGTAAATATGAGCGTACGTGGAGAGATTATAACCCCGATCTCCAACTCGCAACACATCGCCTTCCAAACTGACATGCTTTTTGACTGCAATAATGGGGTCAACGGCTTTAAGAGAAGCATTAAATATCTCTATCGCATCCTTTCTCAACGTTGAGTCTCTCATAGTTTATTGAGGGAGATTGGGGAGGTTATCTTTATATAATTTTTACATCAAGTTTATTATAGAGAGGAGATGATAAAAAAGTATGAGGTCGTTATCGAGCCGGGAGAGGATGGCTGGTTTGTAGCGACTGTCCCTGCATTACCCGGGTGTATCACGCAAGGGAAAACCTTAGAAGAAGCTTTGAATAACGCCAAGGAAGCAATAGAGGCTTATTTAGAGTCTCTCAAGAAGAACAATCAACCCATCCCAGAGCCTGATGTTATTAGTATCCAAGAAGTGAATTGGAAGTCCTAATCATGGTCAAATGAAATTAAAGAATTTTCTTATACACCTGTACTACCTTATCCGCAACGGTATTCCAATTATACATCCCTTTGATTAATTTATTGCCGTTTTCGCCCATACTCTTTGATTGCTCTGGATTAGCGAGCGCATAATTGATGCACCACGCTATTGAATCCGGCGATATGTACGCTTTTATGCCGGTAGAGAAATTGGAGATTAAGTGAACCGCATCGGTACCGATGACAGGTTTACCCGCATCCCATGCTTCGAGAACCACGATACAAAATGGTTCGTTACGGCTTGGCACACACACCACATCGCAGGCATTCATCCACTCTGATGCGACTTCATCAGGTGCATAACCGAGAAACCGGCACGCATCACGCACCCTTAATTGGGAGGCTCGATGCTCGCAAAAAGGCCTCATCTCTTTCTCTCCAATGAAGACAAACTTGACATCCCCTCTACTCGTTAATACTTTTGGTATTGCCTCAACCAATAAATCTGGCCCTTTTTGATAACTCATACGCCCGATGAACAGTACTACTGGTGCTAGGGGATGGATGCCATATTGCGTTTTTATTTTACCAGGATCAACCTCTCTCTTTATTTTACCTGCTTGGATTCCATTTGGAATTAAATTCAGTTTATAATCTGGAATTTTATAGAGAAACTGCAGCTCGTCCTTCAAGCTTCCCGAAGTGACGATTAGCGCTGCCGATTCATAGCCCCCGAGCCATTCTCTATGCGAGATCTCATGAAATTCCCACCAGTCTCCAAACTTATTACCATTCCGTCCCCATTCAGTGCTGTGATAGGTGAGTACAGAGGGCACTTTATAATATTTCGTGATGGTGTTCAAAGCGACTACCGGATGCCAATCATGCCCATGGATTGCATCGAATCGTCCGAACAATTTCTGCACGGCATCAAATCGGTCCACCATTGCAGCACACATACGGTCCATTTGCATCACTACTCCACCAGACTGATCATGTCGGCATCGCTGGTAATGCACGCCGTTGATCTCGTCATATTCGCTTTTATCCCCAATTCGTGTGAAGATATGCACTTCGTGTCCTTTGGCTGCCAATGTCTCCGCAAGCTCAGAGACGTGGGGAGATATTCCCCCTACTTTCACCGAGTAGAGACTTTCCCATGAAAACATCCCTATTCTCAACGATTCCATCTTTTTAATCCCTTAACGCGCTCATCTTTTTCGAACGCCCTTTGAAGGCGATAAGAAAAGAGTAATGGAAAGATGCATACCATAACTTAAAAATAAATATAGTAGGAGAGTGGATTTTTAAAAAAGTGCCCAGATCGAAAAGTTTATATATCCCCTTATTCTTAAGAAGATAAGCACCCTTAGAAAGTGCCGCCCGCCCGGGAGATATGACAATTGACGAGATATTGCTGATAGAAGTATCAAATGAAGTATGCAATAAAGTAGGTGGGATATACGGCGTAATTGCTTCGAAGGCAGACTTGATGATGGAAAAATTCCCGAACTACCTGACAGTCGGGCTTTACAACCCTTCGACATCGCCACATGATTTCTTACCCGGAACACCACCTATCGAAATGGATAATGTGTTCAGAACGCTTTTAAATGATGGTATTCAGGCTTATTATGGAAGCTGGAAAGGGGGAAGAAGCGCACCCACCGTTCTGTTAGATATACATGATTATATGAACCGAATATCGGATGAACGCTCTAACAAAACTATCCTGGGTGTGTCTTCTAATAATCAGGATGGCATCCACCCGATCTATCATATTATCAAAAGAAGGAACTGGGAGCTCTTCAGGATTGATAGCTACACCGCTGATTATTTTTATAATGAAGCGATTACATGGTCTGAAGCGGCTGGCTATCTGATAGAGTTG
>JASEFB010000103.1 GCA_030019325.1 archaeon
TGGTAGTATTGGTATATATTTGGATTTGGGATTTTCTACGGAGCTAAACAAGTACTTTATTTGTATTCTTTTTAGTCTTAATATCGTAGATCTTATAATAGACCTATAAGTAAGCGAAAGGTGAAGAAATTGAAAGTGCGCTTGCCAAATGGGAGGGAAATAGAAGCGATGGATGTAGATTTTGAGACGATAAAAGAGGATTGGAATGAATACAAGCTGGAAGATGGCACGGTATTGAAGTTTAAGACGATCGTCAGTAGCATTATCCGCACCGAAGATTATGACCCGATGACCGGGGATCCCGTCTACCATGTTCGTTCTACGAATATACTACGAGTGAAAGTGCCGGAGGAGTTGAAGCGGTTGCCGGCTGCGGCGAAGCCAGGCGAAAAAGGAGGAGTAGAAGTGGTTTAGTAATATAGTTTACTCTTTCCTCGCCATTATTACCTCTTTACCTCTTCTCTTTGGCACTATTTTCAGCTCTGCGTGCTCAAATACAGCTTTTAATTCTCCACCTTCCTGTAAATAATCGAGCAATAAAGCTAAAGCTGCTATCTCCGAATGCGGTTGATTTCCTACCGCAATGTTCCAGTCCGCAGCTTCGAAGACCTCATAAGGGACTTTTTCGGCTCCTACGACGACCATTATACGCGCTTTCGCCCTCTTTGCTTCTTCTCGTATCTCATCTATCACGTCGAGGATGTTCTCACCGTACATCGTCAGATGGCACACTTTTCCGCCTTCCTGTTTCCACCTCTTTATCTCATCCTCCCATTTCACACCCGTTTTGACAAAGAAATTACCACCCCACTGCTTCGTTACTTTTTTTATACTCCTCTCCACACCCCTATCATCAGAAGCGAGGAGCATGCCTCGTGCCCCCAATGCACGTCCAACCAATCCGACATGCGTTGTTACTCGTTTATCTCGCTCCGGCCGGTGTCCCAATCTCAGCACTACGATTTCCATCTACTCCTTTTCCCTTCGAAAAACCTTTACTTCGATTTATATATACTTAATTAGACATGGAGGGTAAAAAATTTATTAATCAGACTGTATACCTATTATTTGACTGTAAAAAGGTTAATACATTATTGCCCGCGTTATCTATGCCCAGCGTTTTGAAATAATCGCGTAACTCGCTTTCTTGTAATGAACCGATCTGCCAAACTAAGCTATCCAAAAGGATCATCGTGATGCCTGGAAGACTGCATTGCAAATCAGAAAGAATTTCGTTCCAGACCGCTCGGATCTCTTGATCTTTCATATTGATGCAAAGAACAGCCCTTTGGGTGAGTTTTGCTACACGCGAATCCACCGGGATCGGTATATTATTGAAGTCAAAATTATGGCCCTCTTCCATTAACAAAGATAAACCCAAGCATTTCATTGCAAAGGTGATCGTCTTGTCCTGGGGTCTTTGTCCCATGAGTTGAGTTAATTCATCCCAGATCCTTATGAAGTTTAAAGAAATCTCTTCTGGAGAACTTTTCCATAAGTTTGATGCCAAAGGACTTTTTAAGAATCTTTCTAAACGTTTTGATTTTATTGAGTTAAGGCGCTCATGTGCGTAGAAGAAATTGAGTAAATTGAGAAGTTCTCGTGGTGTTCTCGGTGTCGGATACTGCTCCAAAAGTTCTCTAATCTTCGGGAAGTAAGCTACCTCTGCTCTACCCTTCAACTGGTATGCATTCAGGCCAATGACGAGCATTAGAACTGAAAATGGACCAAATCCATAAAGGTTGGAGAATGAAACCAGATTCTGCCACTCGGGCGCTTTTTTAACAATACGGTCCCAAACAGGCTGTGGGATCCCTTTTAGGATTTCAACCAATTTCCGCTGATTACTTACCACCTCGTGCATAATGAGAGACTTATTTAGCGATATATATCAACTGCTATTAAACCCCGTTCTCCCCGCTTATCTCATCTCAGCTTCGATTTTCGGGTTGTCTATCTTATCTTATTTTATCCGCGAAATAGCATCGCCATCAATTGCAAGAATTAGAGCGGTTTATAGGATGACAGAGCTTACCGGGAATCCAAACAACCAAAAACTTTCTTATGACCTCCTTTATTAAAAACAGAGGACTATCGCCTTAGATGTAAGCCCTTTAATAGTTCCCCTTTTTATATCCGCCTCGCGTTTCGGCTTCTTCGCTGCCATTGATGCCAGTTCTGTCGCAAGAACAAAAATAGCCTGCTTGTGTTCGTCCTTGCTGCGGTGCAAGTCGAAAGGGGAAATGCCCAGCTCTTTGTATCTCGTGAAATCACAGTCGAAGCCTTTCCCTTCACAATACTTCTTGAACTGAGCCAATAACATGTGGAGATGTATCAGTTCTTCTTTTTTCATTGCATCCCGTTTTCCTCGTTGGCTTTGTTGCCTTATGATATTATTGGAATACAAAGATAAATTTCTAAATGGGAAACGAGGGGATAGATTTTTAGATTATATTTTAAAGCGTATAAGACAAAGTATAATTCATGACGGAGACTACCTCCTCTACATCTGCGCCTCTTGTATGGGTTCAGGATGATGTTATACTAAAAGGAAAGAAAGGAGTTAAGATGATATGTGTAATGGAATCCCCGCTACCACCCGATGATTTAAAAGAAACCATCGAGTCTCTAATTGAAATCGGTCTTTCTCGGGTGGAGAGGATGAGAGAGGTATTACAGATAATGGGAGAAATTCTAAGTAGAGATGGGCGATTTCAGGATATTTCAGAGGAGATGAGAAGATACCGAGAGATAGTCTTTAGAGAAGATCGGTGCATACCATTCACCATGATAGAAGCGCGAGCAATCTTAAGCAAGATGCGGAAATGGCTGAATGCCATAGAGAGAAGGTTAGAGACAGAGCAGGGGCCGAAAAGGGCATAATCTACTGATCAAAGTCTACTTATTTTTTTCGGGGGCTAGAAAAGAAGAGTAAGAGCTAATCCGCAATTTAAATGACCATTATATTGGGGCTTGAAGGAACCGCATGGAACCTCGGCGCTGCATTGGTCAGCGAGGAAAGCGTGCTATACGAAGCTGAATCAACATATAAGCCTAAATACGGCGGGATTCATCCAAGAGAAGCAGCTCAGCATCACGCAGCCGAGCTGAAAGAGGTGGTCTCACGAGCTTTGACGGGCGCAAAGGAAAAGGAAGCGGGGTTTTCATTAAAAAGCATAGATGCAATTGCATTCTCCCAAGGACCGGGCATGGGTCCCTGCCTCAGAACCGTCGCAACGGCAGCGAGAGCGCTCTCGCTCTCTTTAAAAATACCCTTAATTGGCGTTAATCATTGCATCGCCCATATAGAGATTGGGAGATGGAGATGTGGAGTGAAGGACCCGGTAATACTGTACGTGAGTGGCGCGAACTCGCAGGTATTGGCATACCGTTCCGGGAGATATCGTGTGTTAGGCGAAACTCTGGATATCGGAATAGGAAATGCGCTGGACAAGTTTGCTCGCTACCTCGGACTCAGTCACCCAGGCGGTCCGAAGATCGAGGAGTTGGCTTCCAAAGGCACTACCTATATGTATATGCCGTACATAGTGAAGGGGATGGATTTGTCCTTCTCCGGGCTGACCACCGCCGCTAAAGAGGCTGTAGATTCGCATCCAGATGAAAAGGAAGATGTTTGTTATTCCTTTCAGGAGACGGCATTTGCCATGCTCACTGAAGTAACCGAGCGCGCTATGGCACATTGCGGTAAAGATGAGCTGTTGTTAGCGGGAGGCGTGGGGGCGAATCGTAGATTGCAGCAGATGCTCCGAACAATGTGTCAAGACCGTGGAGGAACGTTTTACGTCCCCGAGAACAGATATTTGAAGGATAATGGTGCAATGATTGCTTATCTTGGACTGCTCATGCTCACAAGCGGCGTCACCACACCACTAGAGAGATCTCGAGTTAAGCCAAATTATAGACCTGATGAAGTTGAAGTCACGTGGAGAGAGTAGACATCCCATCCATGCCACCCCGCATCAAAGAAGCTCTGAGTCCGAATACTGGCTTTTTCCATCATAACAACTCAACAAACTCTTCAACGGTCAATCCAGCATCTTTAATCAAATCTCGAAGTGTGCCTCTCTTTAGCTCCTTGTGTTTTGGCACAGAAAGCGTAGTGGAATATCCAACTTTTTCCATGATGACATGATTCCTCGTTTGTCTACTCACGACCCAACCAGCTTTACTGAAAGCTTTTACTGCTTTGAGCCCTGATATTACTGGTAACTTCGCCATTTACAAGACTACTTCTATGACCTGCTCTTCGACCCCTTTCAACGCTCTCTGATTAATAACCTCCATACATCCCTGTATTGCATCTTTGATATTTTCTAACGCTTCTTCTATCGTCTCGCCCTGGGAATGGCATCCCTGTAATGCTGGGCAGCTCACATTATATCCTCCATCTTCTAAATCTTCCTTTATAACCACTTTGAATTTCATTTCTCGCCACTCTTAATATATATCATTAATATTTAAGACGAATCAAAAATCAAAAACGAAAAGTTAAAATATAGCCGCGTACATACGAATTGGTCAAAAGAAGATAATAAAGGAGGTGATAAAAAAATGGGTAATAAATTCGGATTTGGAGTGAAGGTATTGGTGGTTTTAACCGCCTTAGTGCTAATCGCAAGCAGCATGGCGATGTACATGCGACAGATGTGGGAAAAGGGATAGAAGGAGGTGGAGGAAAAGGTGTTATCTCGCTTGAACCACCTTCTTTCATCGCAACTGCAAGAGCAGCAGGTGGCGGTGGCGGGGGCGCTGGTGGAGGCGGAGGCGCTTTCCCAGAAGATGAAGCAGGTATAAGTGCATACGTGAACACTTCCCAGACGATAAACCTTACAAAGCTAAAGACTATTTTCACTGAAGTGGAAGAAGTGGGCGACAATTACATCATCGGAATAACGCCGATTTCTGACTTCGGCGGGGACATAAACGTGAGGGTGTATGCAGATACAAGTGGCTGGATTGTTGCTTACTTCAAAGCGGATGAGCCTGCATCAAAGATAATGCAGTGGGGAACTGCGGATGTGGATACTCCTGTAATTACAACGATAACGACCACTACGCTTAGAGATGCATTGTATAAAGCAGGAAATGCCGCTGGCGTTGGAATTGTATCAGCCAATATAAAATACTACGACTTCGAGTTTCCAGATGCAAACAGCATGACAATATTCATCAGAACGAGGGCAACAGATGGCACAAATCTCACACAGGTTGAGATTCCAGCAACTTACACGCTTTATGAGGCGTCGTACTTCTATTATATCTACTATTACGGTGGCAACTGTGCCGACGGTTCCACATATTGG
>JASEFB010000104.1 GCA_030019325.1 archaeon
GGGATTCAAATTACTTTTTGGAGTCTGCTTGGAATAAAAGTGTTAGCTACTGAAGTTAGAGGTTGCTAATTTGATGAATAAAGCTTTCGAGATTTTTCGTATCTTTATACCCAAGATAGTTCATGGAGAGTTGAAGGAAGTAGCAAAATACGAAGATGTTCATGGAAAAGCTGCAAATAGAATTTTAAAAATGGAAAGAATAGAAATTAGAGAAGTGGGAGAAATAAGCAGGCATTTGATATATGTAGATGAAGGCGAGGCGGAAGCATTGGAACTGGCGAAGGAAATCGAGGCAGACTATCTAATTTGTGATGACTACGAGTCTTTTTGGTATTTAAGTGAGAACTTTGAAAAGACCGTATTCAGTGTGTTTGTGGTGAGATACCTTTGCGAAGAGGGAATAATAAGTATGGAAGACGGGTGGAGTTTTATTGAGATGATAAGGGAAAGAAGAACGTGGGGAGATAACATTATTTATATGACTGCAAAAACGTTATGGGCATGTGAAGAACGTAGGGGATGATAAGTAGACGGCAAAAACATTTCTTTGGTAAAGCTTTCTTTCTAAGAAAAGGTTTGTACCCAGCCAGAAGATATAGTCCGGATCTCTTAACCAATCCTTCAACCTCGGTGCCCATACAAACACTCCGGTCTCTACACTCTTTTCAAGCAGCTCAACCGCCTTATCAAAACCACGTTTAAATATTCTCATACCCCTCGTCTCCATCAGCTTTTCTATTATCGCCAACAATTTCTCCAATACTGTTCCATTCACTAATTCCATCTCCTTCGGCTTCGTATACGCCATCGCTGCGAGGTAAAGACCCCTCTCTCTTCGGTTGAGCTTCCACCAATTACCTTTTCTCATCCCTTTCTTGCGTTTATCCCGCAGTTCTTCATAACCTAAAGGTGCCATTTTGATATTCTCTCAATTATCATCTATCCCTATTTTCACTATATAAGCTTTTCCATAACTTTAAATTCTGTTTCAATTGATGTAAAGACTTTAAATCCTTTGCTATCCACTTACAACAGTTCTTCATATCCCTTCCCACATGTTGAAATTTTTGTTTACAATGTGTAAAAAATCGATAACCTAGAATGTCAAAAACATTGAGTTGAAGGTAAAAATCTTCATGACTTAAATTTTGCTTTTGCATTGACATATACCTAAGTAAAACAGGGTATAAAAGCTTTTCTTTTATTTCTATTTTGTATTTTTGTAGGAGAGAACGTGTGATATATGAGAAGATATAAGGATGGGTTAGGTATCCAATACCCCAATTATTTACCCATTTAGGTAACATATGTTACCCAAAAGTAAGCTTTTAAATAGCTGTTCTTTCATAAGACTTATAGAGGCGATAAATAAATCATGCATATAGCAGAGGGCTTTTTGCCGCTTGAGTGGTGTGTGGTGTGGTATGCACTTGCTATCCCGATAGTGGGGTACGGAATTTATAGAGCACAGAAGTTGCGGGAAAGGGAGCAGGGAGTAATGCCCTTACTGGTTGTCACAGCGGCTTTCATTTTCGTCCTCTCCGCCCTGAAACTACCTTCGGTCACCGGGAGTTGCTCTCACCCCACGGGAACGGGCCTGGGAGTGGTATTGTTTGGACCGAGCATTACTGCTTTCTTATCAATCATCGTGTTGCTCTTCCAGGCACTGCTATTAGCTCATGGAGGCATAACAACGCTGGGTGCAAATACGGTCTCAATGGGGATAGTAGGACCGGCAGTGGGCTGGCTTGCTTATATAGCGGTTAGAAAAATGAAAGTGGGACTTCTGACTTCAGGCTTTGTAGCGGCTTTCTTCGCCGATTTAGTGACTTATGTGGTTACTGCCGGACAATTGGCGACAGCGTTTCCAGCAACAAAAGGAGGTATCTTACTCTCTTTTGAAGCTTTCTTTGGCATATTCGCAGTCACTCAGGTTCCGCTTGCCATTATAGAGGGCATAACGGTGGCATTGGCGTTGAAACTTTTACAGGAACACGGAGTGGCAGTGGAGATGTGGCAACCGAAGGGGGTGAGCGTAAGTGAAGCTTGAGGTCACAACAATCCTTGCAGTCTTGCTTGTGATTTCTTTCTTCTCTTTGCTTGCTCTGACGACCGCAATTCCAAAAGCCGAGTGGGGTGGCGCAGATGGTCAGGGAATGGAGCTGATAGAGCAGAGTTTAAACTATGAGCCATGGGCGAATCCCATCTGGGAGCCGCCGAGTGGGGAAGTTGAATCTCTCCTCTTTGCTCTTCAAGCAGCTATCGGTTCGCTCATAATAGGCTACTATTTCGGAATATTGAAGGGCAGAAAAGAGAGCGAGAAATAAGATGCATTTAGATCACACCTTAGAGAGCTACACCGTTTCAAATAAGTTTGTAAACATAAGAACCGGGGAGAAGATGTTTTTCTCTATCTTTACTCTTTTTATTGCAGTCTATACCCAATCGCCCTTTCTATTGCTTCTCATCCTCTTCACAATGTCCTCCATAACTATTTGGAGTGGTGTAAGAGTCAAACACTATTTAGAAGTATTGATGATACCCTTAACCTTTTTACTGCCTTCTATATTCGTTTTAGCTTTTTTATGCGGCTCAGAGCCAGTGCTTATCTTTTCCCTATTAGGGATGTATTTAGCCATGATGAGAGAAGGTTTGGAATTAGGTGCTCTACTGATGATGAGGTCAATGGCCGGAATTTCATGCCTCTTTTTCCTGATAATGACCACGCCAATAGCGGAAATGTTGGATACGATGAAGAAGTTCCGGATGCCTGAGATAGTAGGGGAACTTTCTTTTATGGTATACAAATTAATTTTTGTGCTGATAGATGAGATGGAAAGCACGAAGATAGCACAAGATGCCCGTTTGGGTTATTTGAGGGGGAACAGGATAAAATCTTTGAGCCTTCTTCTTTCCTCTATGCTCGTAAGGTCACTTGAGAAAGCACAAAATATGGAGAGAGCCTTAGAAGCCCGATGTTATGCGGGTAAAATGCCTTCTTTGAAGTTTGGAAGAGAAAACGAAAGCGAGAGCAAAGTCCACGTTATTTCACCTTCTCTCATTCTCATGATTCTATTTGATGCGTGTTTACTCGTTATGGCAGTAGAAGGGGGAGTGTGATATGAGCGGATATAAGGACGAGGAGGATATAAAAAGGGATGCTGAGAAAATGGTGGAGGTTCAGGACTTATGGTTTTCATATGATAAGAAGAAATGGGTGCTTAAGGGGGTGGATATGGAGCTAAAAAGAGGAGATAAGACCGCGCTCGTGGGGAGTACCGGAGCTGGCAAAACGACCCTAATACTCCACTTAAACGGATTGTTAATGCCTGATAAGGGAAATATAAAAGTATTAGGGAATTTCCTCAGCTATACTAAAAAAGCCCTTACCGAAGTGAGAAAGCGTGTGGGAATAGTATTTCAGAATCCTAATGATCAGATTGTGGCTCCAATCGTGTTCCAGGATGTAGCGCTGGGTCCGGTGAATCTTGGGTTGAGTGAGGGGGAAGTGAAAAAGAGGGTGAAGAGAGCACTAAACGAGATCAATATTGAGGACTTGAGGGATAGGAAGGCACATGAATTAAGCGAAGGAGAAAAGAAAAAGGTGGCTATCGCAGGAGTCCTGGCTATGGAACCCGATATATTAGTTTTAGACGAGCCTATTTCCGGATTAGACCCCAAAAGTTCAGAAGATTTGCTAAACACTATTGATAGCCTATGCGACCAGAATGATAACATGGTTGTTTTAGTAGCGACTCATGATGTCGAACTTGCCTATGAGTGGGCAGATAAGGTGATGGTTATGAGGGAGGGGGAAATCGTAAAATCGGGTAAGCCATACGATGTATTTGGTGATGGGGAGGTTATCAAGTCGGGCAGGCTTGCCATGCCGAGGGTGTTGAAGATATACAAAGGCATCGAGATGGCGGCGTGTGAAAACCCCGGAGTGCCACCGCGGAGCGTTGAGGAGCTGTTAAAAGTAATGAAGGGTAATCTACGGCAATAGAGAAAGTAGAATAACGGGGCTCTGCCCCGTTGACCCCGAAAACCCTGTAAGGGTTTAGAATTTAGACGAGAGATGAGGGAATGCGAGAAAAAGAATGGGATTATAAAAGTCCGGGAATATCCGACGACATCTTCTTGCGGTCGAAAGCAGGCTTAACGAGAGAAGAAATCCGTGCAATTATCGTTTCCAAAGCGAGGATAAAAGGGAACGAAAGGATTTTAGACGTTGGTACCGGTTCAGGTAGTGTTTCGATTGAATTCGCGAGGTTAGGTTGCGATGTCACAGCAGTGGAGAAGGATGAAGAGAATTTAGAAATTGCGAGAAAGAACATAGAAAAATTTGGGTTGAATGATAAAATCGAGCTTATCTTTGGTGAGATGGAAAATGTTGATTTGAACAACAGTTTTGATCTAATCTTCTTTGGAGGGACGGATAACCTTGAAAAATCGTTCGACAATGTGTTCAAGCACTTGAACGCAGGAGGAAGGATTATCATCGCCGCAGTCAGACTTGAGACCGTGGTGGAATCTATAAAAGTATTGAAAAGAAGGGGTATCAATCCCGAAGTTCTGAATATATGCTTGAACAAAGGCAAGGACCTGGGAGGAAAAACCGCCCTCTCACCTTCATATCCCGTATTTTTAATCTACGGAGACAAGAAATGAGTGTGCCGAGCAAAATTCATAATATCCAGTTGGTGGAAATCCAACCTGAGGAAAGGTTAGCCGCCACCTCAGTGGTTCTTCTGAAGAGCCAGATGAGGGAAAACCTCAAGTCCGGTTCTGTGAGGGGGCTCATAGTAGTCTATGGGCAAAATAACCAAAAAAGGAGGTGGCTATGAGCTCTACTCGACATGAAGATACTTATCCACCAGAAACGTTAGAATTAATCTATAACGAAGTGAAAGATGTATTAAATGCACAGTTTCAGTCAATTGACAGTCTCGATACAAAAGCAGGCATTATCATTGGATTCGTTGGCGTGATAATTGGAATATCGCTAAATTTATATTCGCACAGCAATTCAATCTTATTTTGCTCATGTATGACTTTGTTTTTGACATCCATTTTCTTATCGTTCTCGGCTTACAAAGTCAAAAGTTACAGAAGAGATCCAGAGCCGAGAAAACTTACGGAAAAATATTTGAGAGAGGATGATAAAAAAGTTAGGAAGCAACTCACCGATAACTTTATTCAGTCTTTTGAAGATAACAAAATCAAAATAGAGAAGAAAGTTAAATCTTGACTTTCGGAGATAGTCTTTGATTACTTAAATATTTTTCTATTTGATGGT
>JASEFB010000105.1 GCA_030019325.1 archaeon
AGTAAATTATGAGAACATACAGGAAATGTACCTCCATCCCAGTTGGGAAGTTTTTAGATTGGAGGTTGAAGCAACACTCCAGTGTTCTTCGCGATTCGCTGGACAGTGTTCATTTCATCTCTCTCATCTCTCTTATCGCTACTTTGATTCTCTCACTTGCCTTTCCATCACCAAAAACAGCCCTCTGCTCTCCTTTTGGCTCAAATTCGTTTGCCATTCTTACGATTTTTTCTTTATATGGGGCTCTGCCCCATGACCCCGCAAGCCCTGTAAGGGCTTTTGCACCAACTAATACATTCCACCCATCTTCCACAGTCTCCACCCATTCGGTGGTATCTCTCAAGGTAATGCAGGGCACCTTTAAAATATAGGCTTCCTTCTGAATACCGCCAGAATCAGTTAAGATTTTCTTTGCGTTTTTCTCCAATACAAGCATATCCAGATATCCGATCGGTTTTGTGGCTTTTATTTCCTTAACCAATTCATCCCATAACCCAAAATCCTTCAAATATTTCTCGGTTCTCGGATGACAGGGAAATACCAGATTCTCAATCTCACAAAAAGCATCTACTATATTCTTTAACCTGTGAAAATCGTCGGTGTTTTCTGCTCTATGGACTGTTGCTAAATAATATCCCTTCAGTTTTAAATCCAATTCTTCCAGAATGTCAGAGTGCTTTTCCGCAATCTTTATATTCTCTTGTAAAGCATCCACCATAACGTCTCCCGTAAGATGTACGCCTTTTGTAATTCCTTCTTTTTTCAAATTATTCACAGCAGTTTCAGTTGGACAAAACAATAAATCTGAGCAATGATCTGTTAAAACTCTGTTAATTTCCTCTGGCATTCTCTTATCAAAACTTCTTAAGCCTGCTTCTACGTGACCACACCCTTGATGTGCAATTTAGAAGCGGCTAACGCACCAGCCAGAGTTGTGTTTGTATCTCCAAACACTAATACCAGATCCGGCTGTTCTTTTATTAACACTTCTTCCGTTCTCTTTAGCATCTCACCAGTTTGATAAGCATGAGATCCAGAACCAACGCCTAAATGATAATCCGGCTCAGGAATCCCAAGTTCATCGAAGAATATCTTGTTCATCTCGTAATCGTAATGCTGCCAAGTATGTACAATAACCTCGTCAAACTCTTTTCTCAGTTCCTTTGACAAAGGTGCGCACTTGATAAAATTTGGTCGTGCTCCCACTATTGATGCAATTTTCATTTATAAGCCCTATCATGGTGCTTAAAAGAAATGAACGTTACTGCGTCTTCCTTTACTTTAAATATGATAACAAAAGGTCTTACATGCGCCCTTCTCAACCCACTTAATTTGCCTTTTAAAGATTTGTATCTCCCCGGATGTTCCAAAATCTCCTTTATTTTCGCCTCTAATCTATCGAACAAAGTCATATCCTTCTTCTTTAACTTCTCCATCGTTCTCAAGAACTCTTTCGTGAACTCCGCCTTGTATATCATAGCGATTTAAATAGCTTGTCCATTTCACTTTCGTTCTCGCATTTCACTGTTTCTCCCTTTTCCACCTCTTCGAGCCCCCTTCTTATGCTTTCCATGAACTCCGAATCGCTGTATATTAACAACTCATCCTTCAATTCCTCCAACTCCTCCCTTCTCCTTTCCAGCTTGCCTATGAACTCCTCAAAATCTTCTATTATGCTCAATATTACATCATATGCCGTGCTCATTTCTTTTCTTTCACCTTGTTCCTATATTTTTAACGCCTATTTTTATGCCTCCCCATTCTAATTTTCAGTTCTAGTAACATTTAAATATAACCGTTCCACCCTCCGTATAAGGCCCCCCTGGATCCAGGCACTGGATGTATGCATGATCTGGGTCTTCTCCCATTGTCAACCCCAAGTTGACGGGACACACTCCGTACCTCAAAGAGAGATTTTTGATTAAACTTTTCCTAAAAGTTTGAGCATCAGTCTCTTTCAAATCTATCTCCGGACCTTCTATCACGATTTTATCAGTTTTCTTATAGACAGGACAGTTTCCTTTTATTTCCGACACTTCGATTATTAGCTTTGACATGCCCCGGCCTCTACATCAAGTCCTATCACTTTTAACTGCTTTGAAAATGCTTCAGCTAACGGTAAACCGACATACCCTAATCCGACAACGCAGACGGTTTTGTGGTTCATTTTTTAACCTTTAAAGAGCCATCTATTGTACCAAGAAAATATCTTCTCACTTTAAAAATCTTTTCTTCGTTGTTACTTTTCTTTTAGCTTATAAGGGGCCATACCAAACCTTTTCTTCAAAAGAAAAGCTTTACCAAAAGAACTTAGTTTTGGATCCAAACCTTTTCTAAAGGTTTGACTTATCAACCCTGCCGGCCAAATTAGTCCCCTTAACATTAAGCATTTTTTGGTCAAACTTTTTCTAAAATAACGGGGCTCCGCCCCGTTGACCCCGCAAGCCCGGTAAGGGCTTAGTTTGTTGATCAAACTTTTCTAAAGCTTGAAAGAAAAAAGTCTTACATCTATAATCACATTGCCAGGGACAAAGATTTTTTCAGCATGCGAACCTGAGCCACCATCCAAGTCGTAGTTCTCGCCTCTCTTATAAGAGGAGACATCTTTATTATTTCAGGACGAGTTCCCAGTATTATTGAAATCTTCATTTGTATATTTCACTTTTTCGCTACAAAATCACTTCTCTTTTGTAAGTCTCAAAAAGATTTTTTTCACGTTTTCATCCGAGAATTCAGGCATTTCCTTGTGCTCCTCGGTGAAATCTCCCTTTCCACCACTGATAGCCCTTAGGAATCGGATGGCATCTTCTAATCCAAGTTCTTTATATACTGCATGGATTCCTCTTTCTATAACTTCTTCAGACACCACTTCCATCTATCTCATCTCACCACCTAAATCCAAAGGATTTACTACTTTTAACTTATACCCCTTCTCACCTAAATATCTTTCTATATATCCTCGCTTCTTTATAATCTCATCATCTGTCGTGGCAAAGTAATCTGCATTCCCAAAGCACGCTAGGATAATATGGATAGAATCTTCAAGTTTGGAGAGGTTACAAGCTCTTTGTAGCCGCTCTGCTAACTTAAGCTGCTCCTCTTTCTCTTCCACTAGTTCATCGCTGTATTCTCGAATCAAAGAGAATACATGTTTGTATTTTACGCCATTTTTTATCCCTTTGATCATTGCCATAGCAAACTCAGAAGCGATGATAATAGCTTCATTTTGCTCTAAAAGTTGGATGACTACTTTTGCTTCCTTTCTGACCTTTTCATCACTCCAATCATCAAAGGGTCTATTCCATGCACTTGGGTTAAAATAAATTCTCATCCTTCGCTCTCCTCAATATAGCATTTAAATATAACCGTTCCTCCCTCCGTATAAGGCTCATCCGGATCCAGACACTGAATGTATGCATATTTTCCATCTTTTGTCAATCCAAGCTCTACTGGACACCAATAACGCTCTACCCCGTATCTCAAAGAGAGGTTTTTGATCAAACCAGGCTGTCCAACAAATCAATCTCACCAACAGACCCTTCAATCTAATGTTGGATGAAGAGCAAAGAAACTCCGTGCCTTAGATGCCGAATTGGCAATTAAACTCCCAATCTTACCCAAGACAGCCACTTTTCCCGCCATCTTTGCCCACATTACCTTCAGATTATGAGCCGTGCATACCAGATTATGCTCTGTTCGCACTTTTTCTATCCCTCTTGTCAGAAATTCTCTGAATTTCAGATTATGCTTAATATTACCGAAGGGCCACTCAACCGTCTCTTTACGCTTTTTGTACTCCTCTTTCCCCTCCTCCGATTGCATCTTAGCTGCCATCCTCCTCCGTTCCGCCTCGTAGTCATCACTCGTGATTACCCTTCTTCTCTGCTCGCCGGCGCATTCTGATCGATAGGGGCACTCAGTGCAGTTCGCACCATAATAGGTGTACAGCGGCTTGCCGTTATACTCATACTCCCCCTTTCTGGTGAGTACCTCGCCATTAGGGCATATAAACTGGTCCTTCTCTTCATCGTACATGAACTTCTCCTTTGAATACGGACCATCCTTAACCCTCTTGCCCTTCTGCTCCTGCGCCTGCTTGCTGTCCGGGATATAGCCATCCAGCCCCTTCTCCTCCATATACCGCAGGTTTACGCCGCTGAAGTAGCCGTTATCCATGCTCACCTTTCTTCCTGCTGGCAAGCCTCCCAGGTTCTCCTCCGTCATTTCTACCTGCGGCTGCAACTGGTTATGGTCGGTGCAATCCTGAGTAACGTCGTTAGCAAGAATTATTCCCGAATCATGGTCCACGGTTATCTGTGAATTGTATGACAACGCCGTGCGCTTCTTCTTATTCTCCATAAACCTCGCTTCGTGATCAGTCAGACTGACGGCTCCCTGTCCACTCTTATTGAGCTCTTCCTCTGCCTTATCGAGCTTCTTCATGACCTTCTCCTTATCTCTCTCATCGCCTCGTGCATACTGCTCGATAATCTTCTTCGCAGCGCTCTTTAATCCAATGCCAGAGGCTTGTTCAATCTCCTCTATCTTCTTGCGAAGCTTCTCCTGTGTATCGAGTTCTGAAGGAAGCTCGTCACCTCTCTTCTCACCGTAGAGCCTGTCCTCTTCTTCATCTACCTCAATCCCTCTCTCTATTATCCTCCTTATCTCCTCTAGCTCTTCCTTACTCAGCGTGTAGTTGTTTGAGGCGTTGGCTTTAATCTTAGTCCCATCCGTGGAGATATGCCCCAGGTTCAGTATCCCCAGCGCTTTGGCAATCGTGACGGTCTTCTTGAATACCTCTTCAATCAGCTCCTTGTTCTCCTTTCTAAAGTTGCAGATTGTTCTGAAATCGGGCTTCTCATTCCCGGTTAGATACATGTAGACCACGTTCTCCTGAGTCAGCTTTGCTATCTTTCTCGAAGACCATACCGCATCAATGGACGCCATGATCACCAGTCTGAGCAACATCCGGCGTGAATATGCGGGATTGCCGGGTGTAAACCGGTACTTCTTCTCCACTTCACTAATGTCTATACTATTCACGATGGCAACAACCAGGTGGCAGATGTGGTCTACCGGTATGAGATCACTAACAGCTGGGGGCAATAGCCATGACTGCCCCATTTTATCATCCCTTATCGCCATTTCTCATCAACGCCCCGCTTTTATAACCAAATAATAATTGTGCAAGCCACAATAAAAGG
>JASEFB010000106.1 GCA_030019325.1 archaeon
CCCTCTTCTCCATTCACCACCCCACCCCGTGGAATTCAAGGGGCCCCCGTGCTCGTGCATCTCTTTAACGTTTCTTATCACATCCTCACTCACGTCAAGGGGCTTTCTCACACCCAAATAAAAGGTATCCTGCATCTCTCGTGCCGGGTGATCTTGCGGCACGAATAATGCATCGAAATTCCAAAACGCACTTTGAATAAGTTCTCCTTTTATTTCCTCAAACCCCATCTCCGTAAAAATACGGCGCATCCGGTCCAAAATCCGCTGATAGGGATGTATCTTCGCCGGGAACTCCTCCTTTGAGGGCAGATTCACATCGTATCGCTTGAATTTACGCCCTTTCCACGAGCCGGTTCTTATAAGCTCGGGTGTAAGCTGCGTTAGTTCCTCCTCAACTGAGATCCCGTGGGAAACAACTTCGTGTCCTGCTTCGGTAATCGCTATTTTCCACTCTCCGCGGGGGTCTTCCTCTAGCCACTTCCTTTTCCTGACCAAATCGTCTACTGAAGGGTATTTTTCTGCTGAGGAGTATCTTAGTGATCTATCTTTGATCTCTGGAAATCGCTCGTTAAATCGGTATCTAAGTTCACTCTCTTCTATTTCTCTTTCAATCGGTATAATTCGCACTATTTCCTCGTGAACATCCACATTTGGATACCGATCTTTCGGAACTTCAGGAGGAAGCCAGGAAGTGTTTCCCGTCGGAGTTAAAACTTTTCCATCCTCTTTCTCCTCAATTCTCGCGTAGCCCTTCCTCAGCAACCAAGTTGTTGAAATATTTACTTCCGCCGGGAACTCGTTTCTAAAATCATCAAAAGAAACACTTTTCTTCTCTCTCAAGAAATCCAGTGCTCTTCGTTCTGGTAGCCCTTTCTCTTTATAATATTTTCCCTCCTCTGTTAAGCGGTAATAAACCTTCTTTTCTTCCTTTATCTCACAGAGACCTTTCTGAGCGAGCATAAAAGCAGATTGCATCACGGCATCTTCGTTTATACCCGTTTTTTCAGATAAGTTTCTTGGATCCCACGTTCTGTCTTTTTCGCTATCCAGAGCCAGCAAAACTCTCTTTTCGTTTGATGTGAGGTCTGCATTCGCAGTCGCTTTCGCTTTTTGTTCTCCCATTTCCTTCAAAAACCTGCGTCACACGCATCGCTTACGGGATTTCGGCACGTATTTTAAACCTTTCTTTAACACTATATAAAAACCTTCAATTTTGCATTCGAACTTTCGTTTCCAAAGAGAGGTTGAGAATAGAAATAACTTTTTATCTTCGATATTTATAAGCGTAAGAGGAAATGAGGGGAATAAAAGACAGCGAATCACTGAAGATTTTGGAGAGGACCGTGGAGGAGATAATAACAGTAGAAGAATTAGACGCGGCTTTGTCCTCGATCTCAACGTCGGTAAGGACGCCACGGGCGTATGTAGGATTTGAGCCGAGTGGCAGCGTGCACATCGGTCATTTGCCTCTACTAAACACGCTGAGGCAACTGCAGCGTATGGGCTTTCATATCATTATACTTCTCGCTGATATGCACGCGTATCTGAATGAGAAGGGAGATTTTGAGCAAATCAAGGAGACTGCGGAGTACAACAAGCGCTGTTTTGCCGCAGCGGGGTTAAGCAAAGAGACTGAGTTCATCCTTGGCTCGTCTTATCAAATGGATGAAGAATATATGATGGATGTATTACGGCTCGCGACGATAACAACTGAAAGAAGAGCGAGAAGGAGCATGGATGAGCTCTCGCGTAGCAAGGAAGACCGAAAAGTATCCCAGATGATATACCCGTTGATGCAAGCGGTGGATATTGCATTCCTCGATATAGACGTGGCGGTAGGAGGGATAGACCAGCGGAAGATACACATGCTTGCGCGGGAACATCTCCCAAAACTGGGTTTTAAAGCCCCTATCTGTGTTCATACTCCGTTATTAATCGGCTTGGATGGCGAGAAGATGTCCTCGTCCAAAGGAAATTATATCGCGGTGGATGAGCCTGAAGAAAGCGTGGAACAGAAAATAATGAGTTCTTTTTGTCCCCCCCAAATCGTAGAAGGTAATCCGGTACTGCAGATATATAAGCACACGATATTTCCAAGTAAAAATACCGGAGAGCTGATAATAGAAAGGAGTGAAAGACACGGTGGAGACGCCCGTTATGATAACTATGATGAGTTCGAACTCGATTATGCACAGGGAAGTTTACATCCTTTAGATCTTAAGACTAATGCAGTGAGGCATCTCAATGAGGTGTTGGAACCCATTAGAAAGGGATCGCAGGTAGTTGTATAACTAACTGTTATCTTTCCACATAGCGTCCCCTGCGTTCTATTTCCTCTGCTCTTTTGAGCACCTGCGATGCATCTGAAAAGGTACGCTTATAGCCCGTTATAAACGATTCTTTTAACTGTTCATGCGATTCGTGCGTGCCTTTAAGACTCTGGAAGAATACATGGACATCTACGCCGCGTGCTTCCGTGCTCGATTCGATGAAGGATAACCCGAAATCGATAAAGTAGATACGGTTATCCTTTCCCACCATTATATTGGAGGTGGTCAAATCGCCATGAATGATCCCATTTTTGTGCAAGATGCCGACGAACTCACCTATTCGTTCGCTTACATCCTCATCAATCACCTCTTTCGCGAGATTTCCGTCTACCCTCTCCATCACTAATTCGTATTCCTCGACATCAACGATGATGGGTGTGGGCACGCCTTTTCTCCTCGCCTCTGAGATTATTTTCGCCTCGCTCTTCGTTCTCTCTTTTCTTATTCGCTCGTCTATCTCCCGTACCCTATATCGCTTTTCTATTCTCCTCTTATACACGAGCTCGCCCTTTAGCTCGACTATCGCTTCAGCGCACTGAAACCGCTCGTTAGAAGATCGCATTTTACCTGCCACAGTTTATAACTTTTTAGGGGGTTATACTAGAGAAGTTTCGCTCTTTTAAAATATTGGCAGTCAATCCAGTTTCCCGCAGAGTCAAGCATTTGAAATGCGTGCTACAGAAACGGAAGGGTATTGTGAGAAATGTAAGCAGAAGGGCTTAGGTTTTTCATTCAATACATTAGATAGCCGCGGGGATTATGTAGGTAAATCGGGGGCCTATTGGTGTCCTAAGTGTGGTGAGGGAATGGATCCAGAGGCATACGAAAATTTCGTAAAGAACGAGTTAATAACGCCAGAGATGTAGCTCACATGTGGAGCTCCTTCATCAGTCAGTTCGAGATGTCTTCAGAGGGCACGACATCCGTGCCCTATTTCTTCTTTTTAGGATTCTATTAAATAGTGATACGCACTTAGAGCTGCTTTTGCCCCCTCTCCCGCAGCCACGATGATTTGTTTTTCAGGTACATTGGTTACGTCGCCCGCTGCAAATAATCCTGCAACATCCGTCTTACAGTCACAATCCACTACTATTTCATTTAATTCGTTAAGGGGCACCACATCCTTTGCAAATTCAACGTTAGGAGTGGCTCCGATCTCTACAAAAACACCTCCAACATCGAGAACAACTTCCTTATCACCTTTTGTCTGCTTGATAACGATACGTTCTACTTTATCCTCCCCCTGTATCTCCTTGACCTCATAACCCGACAAAAATTCAACCTTGCCCGATCTCTCGGCCTTCTCTATCAATATCGGATCTGCCTTTACTGAGACCTGAACTATGTTGTAGATTTTTCGTGCATAGGTAATGAGCTCGTTTACAGCAGTGAGAGCGGGATTACCGCTACCGATTACCGCCACATCCATTCCACCAAAAAGGGGCGCATCACAGGTAGCACAATAACTTACTCCTCTTCCTATCAATTCTTTCTCCCGCAGCACATTGAGGGACCGTGCACGTCTACCCGAAGCAATTATTACTGTTTTGCTCTTGAAATTCTTACCATGAGAAGTTAACACGGTGAAAACGTTGTCTTTCATGCTGAGCTTCGTGACCCCCTCACCAATCAATAACGCAATAGGAAACTGCCTGACTTGCTCCTCAAATTTTCGCATCAACTCTGCTCCGGTTATATATTGGTATCCCATGTAGGTCTCTACACCCGGAGCGAGGAGTGTCTGCCCTCCAACATTTTTACTTATAACTAACGTAGCGAGTTTCTTCCTGGCAGCATAAACCGCAGCTGTCATCCCTGCGGGACCGGCTCCAATAATAATCAAGTCATAGAGTTTAGCCTCCTCCACGGGCACCTCTTTAAGCTCCGCAGGTAGTATGAACTCCACTTTATTTTCCTTCACCTTTCTGCCTTCATCACGTGCTTTAAAAATTCTGCTGCGGGCAAAGCTCCTGCAAATTCTATCGCTTCATTTATTATCACCTTAGGTACGACAAAGACATTATACTTAAGGTTTAAATGCGGGAATTCTGTCGCCTCTATCATATCTGAAGTGATTAAAGGGCTTTCCAATGCCATCTCATGCGCCATTTGAAACGCCATTGGACAATAAGGGCACGTAGGTGTGACGAATACCTGAATGTGGACTGGCTTGGTCAATGTTTTCAGTTGCTCTTTCGTCTCAGTCGAAAGGGTAGAACTCTTGGAAGAAACCATCATCATGGCATGGATGAGCGATGCAAATTCGTATCCCCCGGGTATACCATAAAATCTTATCCCATAATCTTTCTTTCCTTCAACTACCATTGCTGGTATCTTATCAACCTTGTAATACTCCGCCTTCTCCTTATCGCTCACAAAGTCTAAGACCTCAAGACTTACTTTATCTGAGATTGCAGATAGCTCTTCCATCAGTATCCTGTTGTCTTCACAGGTTGGGCATTCAAACTCCTGGGTGAAAACAACCAATTTTAACCCGTCTTTCAATCCTTTAAGAATATTTTCAACCTCTTGCCTCACTTTTTCGCTTAAAAGAGCCATTTCGCTATACCTCCTTTCACCTCTTATCTCACACTTACGCATGAATTTTTGCGAATAAAAGTATAAATAGAGACAGGGAGAAAAAGAGTTGTGGGGAAAGGATAACATGGATGGAATATATTTTCTCTTGCCCACGTTGCTTGTGATCTTTATCTCTTTTCTTGTAGTAAGAGCTGCTGCTATCGCCTTGATGATGACGGGGATGGATGAGAAGAGGGCGAGATTTCAGGCATTATCCGCATTTACAGGAACAGGATTTACAACAAGGGAGGCGGAAAGCGTGGTTAACCATCCTT
>JASEFB010000107.1 GCA_030019325.1 archaeon
TGGGAGAGGAACGAAAAAACCGAAAAGATGAGCAAGAAATCTTAGAAGATCCTTTTAAAGTCGAGTTAATCAAAATTCTCTAGAATATTCTTCAAACCTAGTTTTTACTCAATTGAGTCACAACCAATATCTTTATATATGTTTGAGATAAAGATTAGACTTAGGAAAGAATCAAGTCATGAGTTCAAAAATTACCCAAAAACAAATTCAAGAAATTACTCAATTTCTAAATCAAAACCTGTCTCATGTCCCGGGCACACAACATTTTATTGAAAGACTGAAAAATAGGAAATCTGAAGATGATCTTATTCATGCACAAATAATAAAAAGGATTCACGAATCTGGTAAATTTAAAGTGACAGGAATTGATCTTTCTATAGACATATACAATAAAAAATCTTACGGAGGCGGAGTTCCAACAAATTTTGTGAATGATATAAAGAAAATAGATAAAAAAATAAAGCAATTGTCAAATAATAAATTAGGTATTGTGATATGCTATCCACGATATGGTTTGGGGATTGATGCATTCCCTACGACCATACCAAAAAATAAAGCATTTGTCGAAATAATACT
The DNA here is from genome assembly GCA_030019325.1 of archaeon. Taxonomy (GTDB): domain Archaea; phylum Halobacteriota; class Syntropharchaeia; order Alkanophagales; family Methanospirareceae; genus ANME-1-THS. The sequence continues at coordinate 577 of JASEFB010000107.1, forward strand.
TACAAAGGTTGAGGATCGCGTTGTTGAATTAGCAACGATTTTTGTATCCAATGAATTTGATTATGAGGATGTTGTAAAAGAGATAGTAAAATCAGCGGGATTTACTGTTAGAGAACAACTAATCATAACATCCCAGAAAGAAAAAACTACTCCAACGTAATAGTCGCACCACTTACGTCCAACCCTTTCCACTGCACCTTGAATCCGAGGTGCGCCAGCACTTCATCTGCGTTTGTTAATCCAAATTCTTCAATAACTTTACGCGCCTCCACATATAATTTTATGGAGGACAGTTTATCCTTTACTTCTCGTAACAACTCCTTGTTCACCACGAGTTCTTTGAACACGACATAATCCGGATGCTCCACACACTTTTTCACGGCTTCCTGACTCATCCCGTATCTCCTGGCTATGTCCTTAATGGGAATGATATCACCTTCAAGCACCATCTGCGTTTCCTTCAACCGTTCCACCTGTTCTGTTATCGCTTCTCGCTCAATCTCCGCTAAATACCTGAGTACTTCACCAATCGGAACTTTTTTGCTAAACAGTATCACCGGTTGATCGAGACCTAAATCGAAGTGTGCGGTATTAAAACATGCGAGATTCTTATCGATTGCCACTAACACCGTAATCGGTAACGCTCGGAGTTTTGATAATTTCCGCCTGATGTAATCCTCAGTCCAGAACCCGACGACCTCGAAATAAGTTTCTATATCGAGCTCTTTGTGCGCGAACTTAAAATCTGGTATGAAGACGCCTTTACTCGTAAAAATCACATCCGGCTCCCGTATCACTTCCCAATGCTTCGCTGCGGGCAAGGCTACGAACTCATGATAAAACCGTTCTTCAATACCGCTGTCAAAGGTCGGTGGTACCGCTTCGCCCAACCGATCTTCACGTACTAATAAATCCCTCTCTCGACTGTCCATGATAAAATGATAAATCCGCGGTGTGTCTCGCCTGATAACAATCTCGGCATCGAGCACCCATTCATCGCTTTTAACGATCACCGGCAGCAGTTTTGCCAGCGAGGTACCATACTTCTCACTCAATTTCAGCAATGACGACGCGCCTTCGATCCGTACCCTATTCCCCTCCTCCTGAAGATACATCAAGCCGAGATATTTTATCGCCCTGAAAATCGCTGGCTCATTGCCTTTAACCGCGATGGTCATACCGGTGGATTTAAACAACAGCGTTTGCGCAAGTGAGAGGTTATACCACTTTAATAGTTCGTCAGGATTCAATGGATTAAATTCCTCTAATATAACCTCAGACTCCTGGTCTGCCCATAATGACTGCTCTAAATCCCCAACCGAAATGTTCAGATTATCAGCAACCGTTGCAATAACAGCTGCCCGGTCGCTATTATTCGTGCTTCTTCTGCTGCTTGCCGCCTCGAAAACAGCCCTCCGCGCCAGGACTGGTTCAATGAGATACTTCGAGGTAAACGTGCATCGCCGCTCTAAGAGCGTTCTCAAACCCCGTACACGTTTGAATTGCAAGCCCTGTTCAAGTTCCTCCACTATTTCATCTACTTCGCTCTTCTTTTTACCGGTAAAATTCTGATAAACGCCTATAAGCTCATCAGCCAATCCCAGATGCTCTTCATCAAGCGGTACAAAATCAGGATAGATCCTATCCTTTTTCGTCCGTGTGATGAGCAGTTCACTTGGTAACATGTTTACGCCTCCGTGCGATCCCGATTTCAGTTGTCCCTTTTGATACAATTTCGTAGAGAATTGCCAGCTTTCCTTCCTTTTTTCTTAATATCCTTCCCAATCGCTGCTTATACTCCCTTTTACTCCCGCTTCCACTTAAAATAACACCCACTGATGCTTCTGGCACGTCAATGCCCTCTTCCAGGACCTTAGATGTCACTATACTCGTATACTTCCCCGTTTGGAAGTTATCTAAGATCTCCGCACGCTCCTCTTTCGGTGTGGTATGCGTAATCGCAGGTATGAGGAACTCCCTGGAGATTGCGTAGACTAACGAATTATGCTCGGTAAATATAATCATTCGGTCACCGAAATGGTTCTCTACTATTTCAGAAAGGGCTTGTAACTTCGATTGCGAGTTTAACGCTATGTGCCGCGCTCTGTTTCTCGCGAGCAATGCTTCCCTCGCTTTTGGATCACGACCACTCCGCATAACGAGCAATCGGAAATCTTTGGGTGATCTCAGGATAAGGTGCTTCTCTTTCAAGAAATCGGCGAAGATCGCGTAATGTTTCTCGTACTCCTCCCGTTCATCCTCTGTTAAATCAGTAACGATTTTCCTCGTGGTATATTCGGCTAAATGCGTTCCTCTTAGTTTATCTATGCCAATTTCATAAACCTTCCCTCCTACCAGTCGTTCGAGATCGTTATGGCGCCCATCCTCTCGTTCGTACGTTGCGGTTAATCCCAGCCGATACGGAGCGATAAACATCTCCGCTATGTTCGCGTATCCCGGTGATGGCAGGTGGTGCACCTCATCGAAGAGTAAGAACAGGAATCGATTCCCAAGCTCTTCCGCTCTCAAATATGCGGTATCATAGGTTGCGACGGTTATCGGCTTTAATATGTGCCCTTCGCCACTGTAAGTGCCAATTCCAATTCCAAATTTGTCCTCGAGTTCATGTGTCCACTGCTTGACCAGTTCAAGCGTTGGCACGACAACCAGGGTGGGAACATTCAACACTGAAATTGCTCTTATTCCTATCACCGTCTTGCCCGCACCGGTAGGTAATACCAAAACGCCGTTCCTCATTTGAAGCCATCTGTGCAAAGCATCTTTTTGATAATCGCGCAAGGTTACCGTGCAGGTTAACTTGGGCATAGGCAGGAGATCCAGGGCGGTATCTTCGTACTCGAGCCCGGAAAGCTTGAGATACTCTATTAAATCCTTGTAGAACATCGGCAAGCATCGATAACAGCCCGATCTCATATCCCAGACGGTATGTGGCAATTTGAAGGTGCTCTTCACAACGAGTGTGCCTTTTTCAAAGCTTAACGTTATCACGGTAACTTGATTGTTACGTAGGATTCAAAAGATAAAATGCTACACCATATTATCACTTATATAGAAAATGATGAGTGGGAAATCGTTCTTTAACGAAGAGATAGAGACAATGGAGCGAGGGGACCTCGATGCGCTCGTCGACGAACGCATACACTATACGGTCACCTACGCTAATGAACATTCGCCGTTCTACCGGAAGTGGTTCCGTGAGCGTGGCATAAAAGCAGCTGAAATCCGCTCCCACGAGGACCTGCTGGAACTGCCCATAATATCAGGCCAAACGATCAGGGAGCATCAGCCTCCTGAGACTGCAGATTTCGAATTCAAGAGCGTTGACTGGAACAATGTCTTTACACTCCACGAGACGAGCGGAACAAGTGGAACCCCTAAAGCCTTCTTTCTCACCTGGGAGGACTGGCAGCGATACGCTGAGAAATACGCGCGGATCTTCACATCACAGGGCTTCGGACCCGGTGACCGTGTGGTGGTCTGCGCCTCATACGGGATGAATGTGGGTGCGAACACGATGACGCTCGCTGCGGAAAAGATAGGTATGACGATTATCCCGGAAGGCAAGTGTACTTTCCCTATTCGCATTATAAAATCCTACAGACCAACAGGATTGGTTGGCAGCGTCTTCAAACTCCTGCGGCTTGCACGGCGAATGGCCGCGGAGAACATCTCGTTATCCGAGTCAAGTGTCGAGCGTCTGGTTGTCGGCGGTGAGAGCTTTGCCGAGGAGTCCCGACAGTACCTTGCCGAACTGTGGGGGTGTAACGTCTATAATACCTACGGGAGCACGGAGGGGACTATGTGCGGTGAGTGCACTAACCTGAGCGGACTCCACGTACCTGAAGATTCTGTGCATCTGGATGTCTACGATCCGAATATGAAGGACTTCGTACCCGATGGAGAATGTGGACGGATAGTGCTCACGACACTCTTACCGGTAGGTGGAAAGTGCGGAACCCTTCTTCTCAACTACGACACTGAGGATACAACCGTTGTTCTCTCTCGAGACAAATGCCCCTGCGGTCGAACGCATGTGAGGATTATGAACCCGCAACGTGAAGCTGAGACGTTCTGGGTCGCAGAGACGCCCTTCAACCGCGTGGATATAGAGCGTGGAGTCTTCCGGCGTGAGAACATGGAATACCTGACTGGCGAGTTCGAGGCGTTCCTCTATGGGGGAGACGATGAAGGCGAGACAACGATGCGAGTGAGCGTGGAATGTCTTGATTCTAAGAAGTGTGGTCAGAATGTAGTCGAGGAGAATTTCCTCAAAGCTTTCTTCCAGTACAAGCCGCGTCTTGCTGAGGCGTACGCCGAGAACACGTTTAAGATTATCTTATACCCATAGAAAATTTTTTAAGCTTACGTAATTTGCTAGTAGTACGTGAGCCTATCACCTTCCTCATCAGGGAAGATGAAAGGTGAAGAGGAGGGATAAAAAAGGGGGATAGTATTTGTATAGCTGGACAATAAATCCCAATGTCAAATACTACCAAATCCCAAG
>JASEFB010000108.1 GCA_030019325.1 archaeon
ACCGAATACATAATCTTCTCAATCGAGACATCGCTCCTTATGTGAGGTGAAGGTGATACAATTAACTCAGGCATTTTTACCCCGCCCTCTTCTTTAGCTCTGCTTTTCCATAATCGATAAGCTGAGTAATGGGTATCTTTGAGGGACATACATAGGTACAGCTTCCGCATCCCATACAATCCAGTATGTGGTACTCCATACACTCTTCAAACCTTCCCTCCGCTGCAAGTCTTCCAATAATCGTTGGTATAAGCCCGATTGGACAGACCTCAACGCATGTCCCGCATCTTATACACGCTCTCTCCTCTGGAAGCTTCGATTTCTCTCTACTCAGAACGATGATACAGCCAGTGCTCTTAATTACCGGGACATCCCTGTATCCCGCAATTCCCTGCATCAAACCGCCGCTCAGGATCTTTCCCACATCACCTTTAACCCCGCCACATTCCTCTATCAATTCGTAAAAAGATGTGCCAATCCTCGTTAACAGATTTTTAGGCTCTCTTACATCACCGGTGACCGTTACAACCCGTTCTATAAGTGGTATTCCTTCATATACCGCGTCATGTATCGCCTTTGCGGTCGCCACATTGTGAACTATGACACCTATATCATACGAATGGCTACCGGAGGGTGTTTCTCGATTTACTATCGTCTTAATAAGGATACCTGCTTCACCCTGGGGGTATTTCGTCTTCAAAGCAATGACCTTTATTCTCTTATCACCTTCCTTTTCCACCTCTTCTCTCATCCTTTTTATTGCATCTCTCTTATTATCCTCGATTCCTATAAACCCTCTCTCCGCCTCGACCACCTTCATGATGATCTCCATTCCCTTGAGGATCTTATCGGGTTGCTCGACCATCAATCTATGGTCTGCGGTGATACCCGGCTCACATTCCGCACCGTTTAAAATAACCGTGTCTATCACTTTTCCCTCTGGTGGACTTAGTTTGACTGAGGTAGGAAATGCAGCACCGCCCAGACCTACTATTCCTGCTTCTCTTATCCTCGCTATGATTTCACGCTTTGACGCATTTCCCGGGTTGATCTCTTCCATTCTCACCCATTCATCACTTCCATCTGATTCAATAAGTATACCCTGAACCTCTCTGCCAATGGGAGATAGCTGTGTGCTAATCTCTTTCACCACGCCTGATATGCTGGCATGAACGGGAGCAGATACAAAGGAGTCAGAATCTCCTATCTTCTGACCTGCTTTTACCTCATCACCTTCTTTCACCAGCGGTTTGCAGGGCGCTCCGACATGCTGGTGAAGTAGAATTGTTACGAAAGGAGGTATTTTCGCTCTTTCAATTGGTTTCCCTGCGGTTATTTTTAAGCCTGGTGGGTGTATTCCAGCACGAAAGCTCCTGGACTTCAACATCAAACTTTTTTATTGAATGTTTTAAATTAAACCTTTTTTCTTTTTATTTCTACCATGACGAAACTGATAACCGAGCTTATCATCATCTCGCTTGTAACTGTTGTGCTGCTTGCGTGCATAAACGAATACGCATCTACCCCTTTGGTCGAGAGAACGGAGCAGGTAATGGGTACGTACGCCACGATAACGATAATTGATAGAGACACAACGCGCGCAAATCTTGCGCTCGATGCCGCTTTTGAGGAGATAACAAGGGTAGAGGGGTTAATGTCGCTGTATAACGAAAGCAGCGACGTCGCTCTTCTTAACCGTAATGGTACTAACTGGACGACTCTTTCGCATGAGACGATGTACGTGCTCAAAAAGGCGGATTATTATTCGAGGATATCAAACGGCTCTTTTGACATCACATGCAACCCTTTGCTCAATTTATGGATGGTGAAGGTGAAGAAGGAAAACAGGATGCCCACCTCTGACGAGATAGAAGAAGCGAGCGAACTCGTGGGATATGAACACCTCATCATCGATGACGCTCTGAACAGAGCGAAGTTTGATAAAGAAGGAATGAGCATCACACTCGGCGGGATTGCGAAGGGATATGCCGTGGATTGTGCTTGTGAGAAGTTGATCGAAGCCGGGATAAAACATGCACTTGTGAACATAGGTGGGGATATGAGGGCAATAGGGGATAAGAACGGTGTGCCTTGGGAAGTAGCATTACAGAATCCGAGGAATAAGGAGGAATATATAACGATAATAAAGCTTAACAATGAATCAGTCGCTACATCAGGCGATTATGAGCGGTATTTCTTCCTCAAAGAACGAATCCATCATATAATGAATCCAAAGACGGGTTATTCCGCAGATGAATGTATAAGCGTGACGGTTATCACGCACAATTGCATTGACGCAGATGCACTCAGCACAACGGTCTTTGTAATGGGACCCGAAAAGGGAAAAGCACTTTTAGATGAGCTCGGTATAAAGGGTCTTATTATCTCCCCGGATAGACAGGTGATCAAATCAGACGTATTTCAGTAAAAGGCTTTTCTCGGGAAAGAGGAAATAATAAAAAGGTGTATTTCAATCAATAATTATGGAAATAGATATAGTAGTGGCGGTTAGTTTGGTATTGGGAAGTGCCTCGCTTTTTGGGTTAATCGTTGGTATATTCAGTGTTTATAATGGAAGAGCAACGAGGAGATTGATTGCAGAGGAAGAGAAGAGAACGCAAGAAATACTGGATGGGATAAATGATACCCAGAATAGAAGTATTGAGATATTAAATAGGGTAAGTAAGACATTAGATGGAGTGAAAGAGACCTCGGACAGAAGTATTGAAATGCTCAACAAAGTAAGGGAGACCTCGGACAGGAGCATTGAAATGCTCAACAAAGTAAGGGAGACCTCAGACAGGAGTATTGAAACGCTAAACAGAAATACCGAAATCCTGGATAAAATCGCCTCACGAATATTCTGACTCCTTCTGCTCACCTAATATTCTATCAAGAGCTGTTATGAATTTCTCCTCAGATCCTTCTGGAATGGATGCCCCTGCTGCAACAGGATGTCCACCACCAACACCACCAACCTCTCTTGATGCTTTCTCCATCGCCTTAGCGAGGTCTATTCCCTTTGATACTGCCAGCAGTTTTTTATTATACCTCGCTGATATCTTCGTTTCAGCCACCTTCCCTTCCTCTGTCCGGTCTTGCTTGTTTACCACAACTACAGTCTTCCCCATGTATAAATATTCTGCTACTATTCCAGCTAAGACGCCCGTTATACCTCGCTCATGCACGAAAAAATAGAAGATATTCTGTAACTCTTTCATCGCACCTTTCTCACTTTCTATTCTATTCAACTCAGAAACAAGTTTGCTCTGAAACGTTAGGTAGAGAGAGTTTGCTGCTTCTACTAAGCCCTCCTCGCGCAGGCAGAGTCCTATTCCAATGCTTGAGTTTCCCAATCGACCGCACGCATCTACCATTCGCATAAAATTGAGCCCATTCCTTATCACCTCAGAATTTAGGATGTACGTGGTTCCAACCAAAGCGCCTTCGCTGATCTCGGGGTTATATTCTCGTAATAGTGAGAATAACGCATCGGACAATCTTTTTTCCTCCCCCTTCCCCAAATCGCTTACATTCCTATCGCCTTTTATACCTACCTTACTCAAGAAAGCATCCACCCACTCTCCCTTACCTGCGAGCGGGATATAGGGCTCTGTGGAGAATAGCATCAAATCCCGAATTTTCCCATCGCCGAGCTTCAACCCCTTTTTAACCGAAATAACACCTTCTTTTATTGCCTCATCCAAAATCAGCTTGTTTATTCCTTTAGTGAGCTCCAGCTTATCTCCCAATGTTCCTGCTACCGCAAGCCCGGCAAGGTCCAGGTTAGCCTTTTTGTCGCCACCCATGCACCTCGCCATGAGATACGAGAGCCCTGCGGCACAAATCCCATCACCAATCTCATTTTCCATCTCGCGCTCCTCATCAGTCCTGGAGCTGAAGGGATTTATGAGAACTGCAGAGGATTCAAGGGATATCGGGGGCGCTGCTAAGGGAACATGATGGTCTAAGATTATCACATCCTTCTTGTTGAGATACTCCATTATCAAATCAGATTGCGCTGTGCCCATATCGCAGAATATGATAAGGTCTTCATCTAATCCTTGAATAAAAGCGCGGTCCAGTTTGCTCACAATAGTTGTATGAAACTGTATACCTCTTCGAAGCAAGGCAGTACAGATAATCCCCGCAGAGGTGATCCCATCTGCGTCATAATGCGAGATTATCCTCGCGTATGTATGTCCTTTTACTATTTCCGCTGCCTTTTCCACGCTCTTTCGTAATGCCATCATGGTATGAGAGATACCAAACGCAGGTAATATCGCTAAAGCATTCAAAAGAGAAAAGTCTTTTCTGTAATAACCTTTCTTTATCTTTTAAGAATAACAATGTTGACAGGGCGTGTGGCCTAGCTAGGACAGGGCGGCAGCCTCCTAACAATAAGCCCCTACAGGGCTTGCGGGGTCAACGGGGCGGAGCCCCGTTATTTTAGAAAAAGTTTGATCAAAACGGGAGAAAGCTGCAAATCACGGGTTCAAATCCCGTCACGCCCGTGTACGTATCTTTTCACTGTCCACTATGATGACATCCTTTATCGCTTTAACCGCATCAAACGGTATAAAGATATACTCGTCCTCCTTTCTGAACTTGCTTGTGTCAAGATCCTCAGCAGGTTTAACCACGAGTTCTTTCAACGCACCTGTTCCTGCCTCCGCTATTATGTTATGCAATACACCCATTTCAACACCTTCCGAGTCCATAACCCGCTTCTCACTCAACTTCAGTACCGATACTTTTTCCATCCTCATTCCCCCCTTCTCACACACCTTCAAGTTCTCTATACTATAAAGATTAACTTTATTTTTCCTCCTCACTCCGTAATTTGTCACGAAGTTTCAAAAAATGTTTGTCCCATAGTTTCACAAAAAAGGCAGGCTCGCCCCTCGTAATGCTAATTCGCTCTTCTCTTCCTATCGCCCGGTAGAACTGCCCGTCTATGACCAACTCGGCATCCTTCATCTCCAGGAGGTCTAAACTGATCTCACTATTGATATCCACGACCGTGGGTCTTGCA
>JASEFB010000010.1 GCA_030019325.1 archaeon
GTACTACCCTACGATTCTTCACCGCCATTTCCTCTTTATGCGAGGGTGCTGCGGTTCTAACCGGAGATGCTTCGTTGAGAAAGCGCCCGAATTTACCTCTGCTGAATTCCTTAAATGACCTCGGTTCCGAAGCGTTCTCTACAAGAGGAGACGGCACTGCTCCAATAGTGGTAAAAGGCAGACTAAGAGGTGGAGAAACAATGATAGATACCTCTATTAGTTCCCAGTTCATCTCCGCACTACTCATTGCCTGTCCGCTTGCGGAGAAAAATTCTTATCTTCTGGCGAACAATCTTACTTCAGTGCCTTACATGAGGATGACAACCGAGGTCTTAGAGAAGGCAGGTGTTGAAGTCCACTTTTCACGCTCGACCACTTCCCATGATTACTCTTTTGAAGTAGAAGGCGGGAAAAGGTATGATTTACGAAGGTTTACGGTGCCGGGCGATTTTTCGTCCGCCTCCTATCTCTTAGCAGCCGCAGCACTCACGGAATCAGAGTTAAAAATACGGAACTTGTTCCCATCTGCGCAGGGCGATGCCAGGATAGTTGAACTATTGAGGGAGATGGGAGCTGAGATAAGATGGGACAAGGAAGAAGGAGTTGTAGAAGCAAGAGGAGCTGAAGCTGCTACGCTTAAAGGGATAAAGGTAAATATGCGTGAAAATCCGGACTTAGTGCCTACCATCGCGGTGTTAGCTGCAGTTGCTGCAGGCACCACAGAAATAACTGGGGTGGCACATCTGCGCTATAAAGAGACGGATAGATTGAAGTTTCTGACAGAAGAGTTGAGGAAGATGGGTGTGAGAATAGAGGAGAAGGAAGATGGATTGTTGATAGAGGGGAAGAAAAAGAGGGAGTTGAAAGCTGCGAAGGTATATTCCCACGAGGACCATAGATTGGCAATGGCGTTGTGTATTGCTGCTCTTTCAGCCGATGGGGAAACAGTCATCGAGGGAGCAGGCTGTGCGAGTATCTCTTATCCTTCTTTCTTTGAGGATATGCTCGCTTTAGGTAGCGATATAACCCTTTCTTAGAGGTGATATGAAGGAAACCCGAAAATGAATGAAGCGTTGAAGGATGAGATAAGGACTTTTAATGCAAAAGAAGCGCTCGCGGAGATGAAGGACATATCAGGTTCTATGTTGGACCTCGCGTATTCAGCAGTTCTGTATAGCAACCCAGAGATAGCGAAAGAGGTATTCAGATTAGAGCAAACGATGCATTCGCTCTTATACAAGGTGAGAATTGCGATCATGTTAGCGGCACGGAACGTGGAAGACGCACGGAAATTCGCAGGAATATTACAGATCGCCTCTGCGGCGGAGAAAATATCCAATGCAGCAGGTGATATCGCAAAAATCGCAACTTCTGTTGATATCACCAGTTATCTCGATCAGGCGGATTTTGAAGAAGCGACAATAAATGTAAGGATAAAGCCCTTGTCGGTCTTAAAAAATAAGTCGCTAAAGACCTTGAAGCTCGAGACCGAGACAGGAATGCATGTATTAGCGATAAAAAGGGGCTCTGAGTGGATTTACTCACCGGATAAAAACGAGCGATTGCTGGAGAACGACCTAGTTATCACATCTGGTCCAACAGAGGCAATACCCGCGTTTTGTAAGATGGCAACGGGTATGGAATATAGAGAGCGGGAGAGGGAGGAGGAGGGTATAAAAAGAAAGACTATAACCGAAGAAATCGCTGACCTCATCGCTGATATGAAAAATATCTCAGAACTGATGGTCGGGCTCTCGTATTCTGCAGTGACGTTTTATAGCAAAGAGATAGCGAAAGAAGTGAAGGATTTAGAAGAGTCGATGGACCGAATGAAGGAAGAACTGGAGATCTTAGTGATAGAAGCGGCGAGGGGGATAACGAAAAGGAGTAATTTTGATGAGCTTCGGGGATTGCTGCACATCGCGGGCTCTTCAGAGATAATATCAGATGCGGCGTATGAGATTGCCGATGTGGTGCTTCGTAATATCCCCTTGCATCCAGTCTTTTTAGCTTCTATCGAGGAATCCGATGAGATCATATTGAAGATGGAAGTAAAGAAGGAGGAGATATTTGGAAAGACGCTCAAGGAGTTGAAAATAGAAACGCGCACGGGAATGTTTATACTGGCAATTCGCAGAAAAGAGGGTAAATGGGTTTATAACCCAGGGGGCGGTGCAGAGATACGGAATGGTGATCTGTTAATTATGCGTGGTCCACGAGAAGGAGAGGAGAAAATAAGGGAGATTTGTGCTGGTCAAGATTTCGAGCCTTTTTAAGAGAGAACGTAATAGACGTAATAGGGAGATTTAAAAATAAAAAGTAATAATGTGTAAGGTGATAAGTGAAGGGGTCGTGGCCTAGTCTGGAAGGGCAGCGGGCTCCAGACTCGCCGGTCGTGCGTTCAAATCGCACCGACCCCATTAAATCTCATTATATGCGAATAGAATCTTTCTACTCCTTTCGTAGTTTATTCAAAAGTAATTGTTCATTCCCTCACATGCTTCAGTATATGTGCTATCTCAGGTAGGATTATCTCCTTTAGTGCTAATCTCACCGCTTCTGGCGAGCCGGGCAAGCAAAAGATCACTTTCTGATTGATTACACCGGCAATTGCACGACTTAATACCGTCGCAGTGCCTATCTCCTCATAACTTTTCAGCCGGAAGAGCTCGCCAAATCCCGGCATTTCTTTCTTCAAAAGTTTCGATATAACCTCTATTGTAACGTCATTTTTCGTCAGCCCGGTTCCGCCAGAAGTAATAACGAAATCAGCATCAGTGCTCAAGGCTTTGACTATACCTTCGTATATTTTAGCCTCATCATCTGGCAGCACCTCATAATACACGACGTCATGCCCATTTTTTCTCACGAGCTCTTTCGCTCTTTCGCCTGAGAGGTCGCCGATGTCATCTTCACCTTCTTCTCTCTTCCAGTATTTAGAGGTGCTTATCGTGAGTATCGCGCATTTGTAATGCTTCTTTGCACCACGTGCATGCTTTGCCGGCACGGTCATATTTTCTCCCATGCTTTACAATTCATGCTTCATAACGTAACCATTTTATTCGTGTGTACGAGATTAACAGGGGTACCTGCTACATTTACTAACGTCTTTTAGCTAAAAAAGAATTGAAGAATGGAAAGCTGAATCCCCCGTAAGAAATTTAGTGTTTCATACGGTGGATATACAAGATACATAGCACTATAAATAGGATGAGGATATATGTTGGATTAAAGGAGGTGATATAAAAAGATGGCTTATGAAGGGCTCATAATCGGGATACTATTTCTCGCCTTAATCCTATTAGCAGCTTCGATAAAGGTAGTGAAGGAGTATGAACGAGGCGTAATCTTCAGGCTTGGACGCTTGGTAGGCGCGAGAGGACCAGGACTGTTCTTAATCATACCTATCTTCGAGTCCATGATAAAGATAGACTTACGAGTTGTGGTTTTTGATGTCCCGCCACAGGAGGTCATAACCAAGGATAACGTGACCACGAAAGTGAATGCAGTCGTTTATTACCGTGTGCTCGACCCGGAGAAAGCAGTGACCGCAGTAGAGAGATACGATTATGCCACTTCACAAATCGCTCTGACGACAATAAGGAGTGTGATAGGGCAGGCGGAACTGGATGAATTGCTCTCTGCACGAGACAAGCTCAATAAACAATTGCAGCACATAATAGACGAAGCGACAGACCCCTGGGGAATAAAAGTCTCTGCGGTGGAGATAAAAGACGTTGAACTGCCAAAAGAGATGCAACGTGCAATGGCTGCACAGGCAGAAGCAGAGCGGAATAGAAGAGCTCGAATTATCTCCGCGGATGCCGAGTTCCAGGCGGCGAAGAAGATTGCGGAAGCTGCAAGCGTCCTTCAAAAAGAAGAAGGAGGGATGTTCATTCGAACGCTCCAAACGATAAAAGAGGCAACGGAGGAAAAAGCTACCACTGTCGTCATTCCGTTCCCAATAGAAATGCTCGGGGCTTTTGGATACCGCTCTGAGACGAGGTCTAAAACGAAAGAGGAAACCGTGGAGACACGGGACTAAAAAACGAAAGTCTTTTTCTTTGATCAAACTTTCTTTTTAAGAAAGTTTGATGGGGGAGCAGTTCCTAGAAATAACCGAAAAAAGGGAAGTAGAAGCGATAATTGCGCACATCGCCACAGAAGTTGCAAAGACGAGAGCAAAAACAGGCACTTTTGTAGAAAAAGTGAAAGTAGGCGAGGCACTCGGTAGGATTGCTTCCGCCGATATTTTTTCTGCTCTTGATGTCCCTCCCTTTGACCGAGCAACCATGGACGGCTACGCGGTTGTAGCCTCTGATACGTTCTATGCTGATGAAAATAACCCTTCTGTTTTGATTATAAGTGGATATATCTCTGCAGGTGAAATCTCCCAGCAATACGTAGAAAGAGGCTATTGTATGGGCATATCTACCGGCGCACCTCTTCCAAAAGGGGCAAACGCCGTTGTAAAAGTCGAAAATATCTCCGAGTATGAGGATATTGTGGAGGGTCAAAAGATAAAAAAGGTAAAGGTATACAAACCTGTCGCTCCTGCTGAAAATATCATGCTCGCGGGCTCGGATATAAAGCAAGGAGAGCGGATAGTAAGGAGTGGAACCACGCTAACGCCACGTGAGACCGGTGTTCTGGCTGCTTGTGGGATAAACGAAGTTTTTGTTCGTAAAAAGCCGGTGGTGGCAATCATATCCACTGGCAACGAGCTAATAGCGCCTGGAGAAGACCTCGAGCCTGCGAAGGTATATGATGTTAATGCACAGACACTCAGCGATTCAGTTCGAGAATGTGATTGCAGCCCTCTATTCCTTGGAATAGCCCGTGATAACCTCGAAGAGCTATCAGAAAAGATAAAGGAATCGTTGGAAACAGGTGCAGACGTTATAATTACCTCAGGGGGGACCTCCGCGGGCGCTGGTGACCTGTTGCCCAAAGTGATAGAAGAGCGTGGCGAGATTCACGTGCACGGCGTTGACATAAAACCTGGAAAACCATTCATTTTCGGCACGATCCGGGGGAAGCCGCTGTTCGGATTGCCGGGAAATCCAACATCCGCATTAATTACTTTCAACCTTTTCGTTGCCCCTTTGCTGCGCATCCTGTCGGGTATCCTTGCAGATGAAGAGGGTGAAAGGCTAAAGAATAAGAGAATAAAAGCTAAGGCAGCGGTTAGAATCTTCTCCGAACGCGGACGGAATGAATACGTGCTGGTCAATCTCGTTCCACTGGAAAAGCCAGGAGAAGAATCCTTTCTTGCTTATCCTCTTCTCACAGGCTCCGGTGCAATCACCACACTCTCAAAAGCTGATGGCTTTATCTTCATTGAGAAAGGGAAGGAAATAACAGAGGAAGGAGAAATAGTGGAAGTTGAATTATTGACAAACCTTTTTGCAAGCAAAAAGCTTTACCAAAAAATACCCTAAGAAAGGTTGTTGTTGTATCGGGATTTTTAAACAATTACCTCGCGTTTATCGCTACAACTATTTTTTCGATGTCTTCTATGTACCCCTTGACCTTCTCTAAATCCTCTTTTATTGCACTTGGTTCGCACTCGCCTTTATAAAAACATTGCCTATGAAGATGGGTATCTCGTGCACCAAGCCTGTCACGCAAGCCTAACTTTTTAATTCCTTCGTCGCCACGCTCTATTTCCCTTAGCGCCCGGTATCTCTCACCATGCGTTTCAGGAATTGGCAATTCTTTCATGGTGATAAGTTCGTCAGAAGCTATTATAGCCGCCAACCACGCCTTTTCCGCGGCATCTCTTATCAATATCTCATTATTTAATTTCTCTCCCCTTTCCAGTTCCTCGAACGCCTGCGCATGAATTCTTTTCGCTTCTTCAATTAACTTCTTCATCTTTTCCTCTCAAGATGATTTTATTTATATTTTTATATCATAATATCTAAACTAAACAGACATAAGAGCCCGCCTTAACTCAGATTGGAAGAGTGCGCGGCTGTAGTGTAGCGTTTGGATCACCTCCCTAAGATCTTATAACCGCGCGCGGACACCGTGCTGTCCCCGGTTCAAATCCGGGAGGCGGGATTTTTTAAAAATGACCGAACTAAAGGATCTTTTGAAAAAATTAGCCGAAGCACATGGCGTTTCAGGCTACGAGGGAGAGGTACGGGAAATCGTAAAAGCAGAGCTTAAAGAGTATGTGGACGAAATAAAAACCGATAAGTTGGGTAATCTGATAGCGACGAAGCGTGGTAAAAAGCCCTCGGTTATGATTGCTGCACACCTCGATGAGATAGGGCTTATGGTGAAGCATATAGAAGATGAGGGGTTCATCAGGTTCTCGACCATAGGTGGCTGGTTTGAGCAAACGCTGCTCAATCAACGGGTGATGTTGCACACCGAGGGCGGCGGTGTGTATGGCATTATCGGCTCGAAACCAATTCATGCAATGAAGAAGGAGGAGCGAGAGAAGGTAATAAAGACTGAGGATATGTTCATTGATGTCGGCGCTCGTAGCAAAGAAGAAGTGGAGCAACTGGGCATCTCTGTTGGAACACCAGTAACCTCAGACCGGGACTTTGTAGAACTCAAGAACGAAGAAGTTACCTGTAAAGCTTTTGACAACCGGTCAGGCGTTGCCGTGATGATAGAGGCACTAAAGCGAGCAAATACCGAATTCGAGGTGTATGTGGTAGGAACAGTGCAGGAGGAGGTGGGACTGAAAGGAGCTAGAACGACCGCTTATGAACTCAGTCCTGACGTTGCAATAGCGACCGATGTTGAAAGAGCGGGCGGACATCCCGGTGTAGAGAAGAAGGATGTAGCAATAGAGATAGGAAAGGGCCCGGTAATCACGGTTTCTGATGCCGCGGGTCGCGGTATAATAACGCCACCTTCAGTATTGAAATGGCTCAAAGAGACTGCATCTCGCTATAAGATAGAATACCAGTTAAGCGTAACAGAGGGTGGCACAACCGACGCCACTGCAATATATCTCACGAAAAGCGGTATCCCTTCTGGCGTAATAGGCGTTCCAACAAGGTATATTCATACACCTGTGGAGTTGTTAAGCCTAAAAGACCTTGATAAATGTGCTGAACTCGTCGCGCGGGCTGTTGAGCGAGTGGGCGATTATTTTTAAACCTTTTTGCAAGCAAAAAGCTTTACCAAAAATAAGGTTGAAGATGGTAAAGATAAACCTCGGCGGCATCGTTCCCTTTTCTACCATAGACTGGCGAGGAAAAGCAGCGATGGTTATATTTCTGAGAGGATGCCCGCTCCGCTGCATGTATTGCCAGAATTATAACCTATTAGAGGGCACTCACTACGTTGAGATGGAAGAGCTAGAAGAGGAGATACTAAAAAACGAAGATTTCATAGATGCGGTGGTTCTCTCCGGCGGTGAACCCTTCATGCAACCCCATGCACTCGAAGCAATCTCACACTGTGCAAAGAAGCACTCGCTCTTCGTTGCCGTGCAGACAAACGGGTTTTATCCCGCAATCATCAAATCTATGCTCAAACGGAAGCTCATTGATAAAATCCTCCTCGATATCAAGGCGCCACTATTAGATGAACGATTGTACGAGAACCTAACAACGGTCGCTGGGGTAGCAGGAGGAGTAAAAAATACACTCGACGTGTGTATCCATGCGAGCATAGATCTCGAACTGGTAACAACGGTATTCAAAAATCTTGTTGGGTCTGAGGAAGTGAAACGCATAGCAAAAGATATCGAGGAGGCTGGTGCTGCAGGCTGCCCGTATGTCATACAACAGGGGAGAGCTGAACATGTTCTCGATAAAGCAATAAAGGAGGATGATATGTTCAGCCATGAGGAGCTGAAAGAGCTCGCAGCAGGTGCATACCATGCCGCAGATCTAAAGGAAGTCAGGATCAGAACCAGGGAAGGTGGCGAAGAGGTGATTTATAGGAGAAGTTAAGTTACAATGGTAAGCGTTTTTCTTGAGGCAGTTCCCGCAAACATACTCGTTGCAGAAGCAGTTTGCAACGATAATAAGGATAATAATGCAAATTACACCTGTTTCGGGATGATGATACGGATACGGGGGGATAAACGGCTTATTCTGAAGAGGGGGGTTATCGAAGAGGCTATTGGTCGTGGGTTGACCGAGAACGAATGGCAGAGTGTTACCTGGCTTTACATCGGTTCAATTTCCAAATGTGAACAAAATGAAGCGGTATTCGAGGATTCCGAGGAATCAAAGGTTGTGGATAGATATTGGGATGACCAATTAGAGAGTATCAAAAGGGAAACTTAAAAAGTGGTTATTGTATAATCAAAGAACATGGTAAAAATAGGATGCGTTTACTGGAAGGATGAAATCGGTGGTGAAACAGAGAAACTAGAAACAGAGGCGTTCAGCTACGGCTTCACCTTCGGGCCGCACGGCGAATGGGAGATGGTTACTGCAAAAGAGGATAAAGAGGTGAAGAAAAACGAGCTCGTGAACATAAAGATAAACGAAATAGAGGTGCCTCCGAAGGCGATTGTTCTGCCCTGCCTCATAATGCGACATGCGCTTGGTGTAGTTGTTTCACTTGCAACCGTGGGAAGGCCGAAGAATGTTGAGGAACGGAGAGTTCTTAACGAAGTCATTTTTCAGCCAATATGCGACGGTGTGGTGAATGAAGGTGAATTACTCGGTCTTGTAAACGTATTTTACGCTTCAATCGAACGGAGACTTGCAAGAGGAGCTGCGGAAAAGTGGCTGAGGGAGAGACTCAGGTTTTAGCATTTGTCGGTGCACCGGCGGCGGGGAAGACCGAAGCGGCATCAGTGGCAATGGAGATGGGCATTCCGGTCATAACGATGGGGGACGTGATAAGGGGTGAGCTAAGAAGGCGAGGGCTTCCGTTAAGCGACGAAAACGCAGGCAGAATTGCAAACGAACTTCGAGCGCGCGAAGGAATGGATGCGATTGCAAAACGGTGCATCCCGCTTATAAAAGGTGTCAAGGACGTAGAGGAAAAAAAGGCCAAAAAGGTTATCGTAATTGATGGAATAAGAGGCATAGCAGAAGTAGAAACGTTCAAAAAAGAATTTGGCACTGATTTTGTTCTTGTTAGGATCGATGCACCCCTTATCCTCAGATATGAACGAATAAAAACCCGTGGTCGGGGCGATGATTTGTTAAGTATCGAGGAATTTAAGGAGCGAGAGGAACGAGAGAACCGGTGGGGTATGGGAGAAGCAATGAAAAAGGCTGATAAGGTTGTAGAGAATGAAGGGTCTTTGGAGGAGTTTAAAGAAGAGATAAAAAGAATTTTAGATTTCAAATACTGAATTTGATTGTGATGTTTTCTTATCTTATATTACACTCTATCAGCAGCGCGTGCTGCTTTCATGCCAAGGGAGCGAAGAAAGGGTTATACTCAATTAAGGACTTCGGTTTAGATTCAATGTATCCACTTCAGGACTTCCATTGCCGAGGTCGAATAGAACAGGGATCTCTAATTTGCTGGGAACTACCCGGTATTGCCGCTTCGCTCTGCTTCCCTTTCGCTCTAAAATACCATCGGAATGCATACTCGCCAGATAGGTTGATATAGTGCTCAGTCGTACATTCTCCTCGTATTCCGCTTCATAGATTTTTTTTATCTGTGAAGAAGTGAACCAACCTGCTGGCGCCCGTTGATGAAAGCGTAAAAAAGAAGCCAGTCGTTCCTTTATTGTGAACTCTTCGTCTTCCACTGAAAGAGGAGTAAGCTGCGCCTTTAAAAATTTTACTACCTCCGTTATCGTGAGCTGTTTGAGCATCTCATGTTGTAAATCTCCCTCCTTCTCCATGGAGGATTTCACCCCTCCTTCAGTGGTCACCTCGACCCGTACCTTCATCGGCGTCTTCACCGCTTCACCCTTTTCAATGAACAAATGAATGGTTTGTTGAGGTTATATATAATGGTATGGTATATTATTACGGGTGAACGCGCCGCTCCCGCATCAATTTCCACTGGAGAGAAGGATGAACAAGTGAACCATATCCATCTAAAATCTTTATACATAAAAGATAAAATCTTTACATAGCGAGGCGCACGTCGAAATTGGCAGGGAAGAGAGATTACTACACTGTTTTAGGTGTGGATAGAGGAGCACAGAAGGAAGAGATAAAGCGTGCGTATCGGAGATTAGCGAAAAAATATCACCCCGATCTGAATAAAGATAACCCGAAGGAGGCTGAGGAGAAGTTTAAGGAGGTATCTGAGGCTTATGAGGTGTTATCAGACCCACAGAAGCGGGCAAATTACGACCGATTCGGGCATGCCAGCGTTGATTTTGGTCCCGGAGGATTTGATTGGTCCCATTTCACGAGGTTTGGCGATATAGAAGATATATTTGGTGATTTATTCAGTGATTTTTTTGGTGTTGATTTTGGATTTGGCAGAAGTAGAGGTGGTCGAGCAGATATAGGTTCTTCCCCATTTGCTGATTTCTTCAGCAGGGGAGGATATGGATTTACCAGGGCAGAGGAGAGATACAGACCAGAAAGAGGGCGCGATATCAGGTATGACCTTGAGATAGATCTTGAGGACGCAGCGAAGGGAATTGAGAGAGAGATAAGTATTTTTAAAGAGGAGAGCTGTCCCTCCTGTAAGGGAACCGGTGCGAGTTCGGGTGGATTAACAACTTGTTCTACGTGTGGGGGAACAGGTGAGGTAAGAAAAGTGCAAAGGCAGGGCTTTGCTCAATTCATTTCTATATCCACCTGTCCTCAATGTGGGGGAAGGGGAAAAGTAGTAGAGAAGCCGTGCGAGGATTGTCGGGGAAGTGGGGAGATCAAGGTGAATAAGAGGCTTTCAGTGAGAATACCACCAGGTGTGGATACCGGAAGCAGATTAAGGATTGCCGGTGAGGGAGGAGCAGGGGAAAGGGGAGGACCACCAGGCGATTTGTTTGTGATGATACAAGTGAGAGAGCATGAATTCTTTAGGAGAGCGGGGAATGACCTATTTTGTGAAGTCCCTGTTCGCTTCGCTCAAGCGGCACTTGGTGATGAAATAGAGGTAAGGACGATAGATGGTAGCATTGCACGAATAAAAATGCTTGCCGGCACGCAATCAGGCACTATTTTCCGGCTAAAAAATAAGGGAATGCCAGATTTAAAAGGTCATGGCAGGGGGAACATGCTGGTGAAAGTGAAGGTTGTAACGCCGACAAAACTGAGTAAGCGGCAGAGGGAATTGCTGTACGAATTTGAGAAAGAGGAACAGGAGCAAGAAGAGGAAGAGAAGCAGAAGAAAAGTTTCTTTTGGTGGAGCAAAAACAGAAGTAGAAGTAAATAAAATATGAGTGGAAGGGGCGAATGGTATGAGCACAAAGCGAGAAATACGGACACCTATACTATCAGTTGTAGGACATATAGATCATGGGAAGACCACACTACTCGATTCAATAAGGGGCACGGCAATAGCAGAGAAGGAAGCAGGTCGAGTTACACAGCATATAGGTGCAACAGAAATTCCTATTACTACGATAAAAGAGATTTGTGAACCCTTAAAAAGGGACTGGACGGAGATAGATGTCCCCGGTTTGCTCTTCATTGATACTCCCGGGCATCATGCCTTTGTCTCCTTGAGGAAAAGAGGAAGTGCTTTAGCTGATGTCGCGGTTCTCGTGGTAGATGTGATGGAGGGATTTCAGCCTCAGACCTATGAATCGTTAAACGTGTTGCGATTATTAAAAACTCCTTTTGTCGTTGTATTGAACAAAATAGACAGGATAAAAGGGTGGACTTCAAAGAAGAAACCGTTCTTTATTAATTATAAAGACCAGCCGGAATATGCGAGGAAGGAGGTGGATACGAGAATATACGAAATCGTAGGCGAACTTCACGACAAAGGCTTCTCGTCTGAGAGGTATGACCGGATAAAAGACTTCTCAAGGAATGTGAGCATCGTGCCGGTGAGTGCGAAGACCGGAGAAGGTATTGCGGATTTGCTCCTCGTGCTCATAGGCTTATCGCAGAAGTTCTTTGAGAGAACCTTGCGGCTTCATTTAGAAGAAGCGGGTGTCGGCACGATATTAGAGAAGAAAGAGGAGAGGGGTCTCGGAACTACGATTGATGTGATTCTCTATGATGGAAGGCTCCGCGTAGGTGATACGATAGTTGTGGGAAGCACAGAGGAGGAACCAATAGTTACAAAGGTGAAGGCGTTGTTAAAGCCACGCGTTTTGCAAGAGATACGAATGGAGCAGAGATTTCTTCATGTAAAATCTGTGAATGCCGCTTCTGGTGTGAAAATAGTAGCGCCAGATATAGAAACTGCACTTCCAGGGTCGCAGGTGAGAGTAGTGAGAGAGGGGGAGGGGCTTGAAAGCGTGATGAAAGAGGTGAAGAGCGAGCTAGAGGAGCTGAAGATGGAGACCGTTCCAGAAGGAATAATCATAAAGGCGGATACCATTGGTTCACTGGAAGCGCTTGCTCTGGAGCTGAAAGAAGAAGGGATAGAGGAGATAACAAAAGCAGAAGTCGGGAATATATCCAAAAGGGATGTGATAGATGCTACTACGGTTAAGAACCGTTATTTCAGGGTTGTTTTAGGCTTTAACGTGGATATACTTCCTGATGCAAAGGAAGCAGCTTTGCAAGCCGGGATACCAGTTTTTATAAGCGATGTTATTTACCAATTGATCGAAGAGTATGAGCAGTGGGTGAGGGACGAGAAGGAGAAAGAGAAACGGGAACTCATGGAACGGATGACTACTCCTGCCAAGATAAAGATACTGCCAGGTTGTGTATTCAGGCAAAGCAAGCCTGCTATTGTGGGTATAGAAGTTCTTTCCGGGAAAATAAGAACCGGTGTGGAATTGATAAAAGCGGATGGAACGAATGTTGGGCCGATAAATGAGATACAGGATAAAGGAGAGAGTATACAACGTGCCGAGCAGGGGATGCAAGTGGCAATCGCACTGAAAAAACCAACGGTGGGGCGGCACATACATGAGAATGAGGTGTTATATGTGCGTATTAGTGAAGAGGAACTGAAAGAACTAAAAGCACTCAGCGGGTTGCTCTCACCTGATGAAGAAGAAGTGTTGGAGGAATTGGCGGAGATTAAGAGAAAAAGGTATTCCAGTTTGGAATGAATAACGTGTGGCCTCGCCTCAGCCGAATCTTCAGAGTGTTCTTAAACGTGCTCTAACGATGGATACCGAAAAAATTTTAAGAGAAGCAAGGCGTTATAAGAAGAAGGGGGATATGAAGTAAAGGAGAAGGAAGAGAGAAATGCAAATTGTGATAAGTGATCCAAAAACAGGGAAGGCTTATAAGATAGAGGGTAAGGATACCGAAGCGAGTGCACTGTTCATTGGGAAACGGATAGGTGACGTGGTGGATGCGGATATGCTTGGCCTGGGTGGCTATGTACTGGAGATAACGGGTGGCTCGGATAAAGAGGGTATGCCAATGCGAAAAGATGTATCGGGTACTGTGCGAAAACGGATTTTAATCACCTCTCCGCCGGGTTATCGGCCAAAAGAGGGGGGTAAAAGGAGGAGGAAGTCCGTCAGGGGTAACGAGATATCAAGCGAGATATCGCAGATCAATGTGCAGATAAAGGAGTATGGGCGGAAGTCAATAGAGATGCTGTTGGTAAAAGCGGAAGAATCTTGAGCCATGTTTGAACGGATAATAGTGCCAATAGATGGTTCTGAAGCAGCGAAAAGAGCGGCGAAAAAAGCGCTCGCTCTTGCACAATTGAGTGATATAAGAATTGTAGCAATGCATGTCATAAATGTCCCCGATCTACCATCTCTCGACGCTTATCCAGGTGCACTCCGGTATCAGGAAATGTATGAACTTATCCAAAAGGGAGGGCAATCGTATCTCGATGAGATAGAAGAATTAGGGAACCAGATGGGTGTTAGGGTTTCAAAGAAGCTCGTTGAAGGTCACCCTGCTGAGGAGATAATAAAAGTAGCAAGAGAGGATGACCTGATTGTCATGGGGAGTAAAGGACGGACAGGGCTTGATAGATTACTCATGGGCAGTGTTGCGGAAAACGTTGCACGTCATGCTTCCTGTCCGGTGATGATTGTGAAATAGCTCTCACTGCTTGGTTCATATTCGCTTCGGGTTTTTAGGGTCACGGGTTTTCGAGTGAAAAGGTGAGAGTAAACGATAAAATTTGTATCAAATATATTTTTCGAACCTTAAAGGTTAAATTTGCTTTTTAGTGGACGCTTTCTTCGTCACTTGCATTTAGGCGAGTCCTTCTTGCTACTTCGCACCTAATTTTTTACGTTCTATCTTAACCCCCGATGGTGCCACGATCACTTGGTCGTCCGCGATACCAGCAATATCCCCTCCTACATCTAAAGCCGCCATCTTCAAGTCTTTTATCGCCTTCTCTACCAGACCTTTGTCCTTCTTCGCCAATGATATATCCAGGATCAATATATTACCCGCATATATCTCCTTTTTCAACTCCCGAAGATCGTATAAACCGGTCAATTCCGCGATCTTTATATACATCTTCACACCTTCTTCCTTGAGCTCCTCCTCATACTCTTCTAAGTCCAGGTCCACGTGATCTGCCTCTTCCTCTATTCCCTCTCTCTTCACAAAGAGCTTCTCAAAACTTTCTTTTAATCCCATCTTCTTCATCATACACCCTCTAATACAATACTCACCTGCGCCCCCGATTCCATACAGTTTTTATTCGTTGATTTCCTCTTTAATTGCACCCGGTGATCTCTTCCTTATCTTTGTAAGGGTTTGCTCTACCTCCTCTCTCTTCCTCTCATCATCTACATTAAGGCTAGGCTGACCTATTTTCTCTGCATACCCTTTTCGTATCTTCTCGCTATCCACTAATATGACATCTTTTATTCCTTTAACCGCATCAAAAGGTATAAAGATATGATCACCCTCCTTTTTGAACTCGCTTGTGTCGTGTTTCGCTTTGGGTTTAACCACGAGTTCTATCAGCATACCAGTCTCTGCATCAGCTACTATCTTATGCGATACACCCAATTCACTACCCCTCGTGTCCACAACCCTTTTATAATTCAACGCTTTTGCTGAGACCGGTGATTTTGCCGCTCTAATTATCTCTTCTTCTTTCTCCATCTTCTTCCCTTACCTCCTCCCAACCACCCAATACCTAATAACAAGTAAAAGAGTATATAAATATATTTTTCCTATCCTATCCTATCCTATCCTATCCTATCCTATCCAATCCTATCCAATCCAATCTTCACGGCGGCCCTTCTCCCTCATACTCACCTGAAGGAGAACGATGAGTCCTTTTGCCGTTATCAATGGCTTATACCAATAATCCCAAAAACGAGGCTTAAAATCATATTTGCGATGAGTTTTCTAACCATATCATAAATCCAAAAAGCAGCAAATTTTTAGTTTAAAGCCCTTACGAGGCGGTCTTATAACTGTATATTTATACTTCTCCCGCAGTCCGGGCATGCTGGCTTTGAAATTCGCTTGCTCACGTGATACCCGGTCCTCTCGATCAACACTTTACCGCATTCAGGGCAGAACGTGTTCTCATATTCATGACCGGGAACGTTTCCAAGATACACATACTCGATACCCGCCTCTTTTGCGATATCATGCGCTTGTTCTAGCGTTTCAACACTCGTCGGTGGCATGTCGAGCATCAGGTGCATGGGATAAAACCGCGAGAAATGCACTGGTATCGAAGCGTTTACATCCACTACCCAGTCCGAGAACTTCTTTAGTTTCTCCTCGCTGTCATTGTATCCCGGTATAATCAAGTACGTCAGTTCGATATGTATCTTCTTCTCCAGCATCCGCTTGCAGGTCTCCAACACGGGTTCCAACCGTGCACCACTTATTTTTCTATAAAAAGAATCACTAAACGCCTTCACATCGACATTTGCGGCATCTAAGAACGGCGCTATCTCAGTGAGTGCTTCTTCACTCATATACCCATTCGTCACGTACACGGTGTACAGCCCCGCTCGTTTCGCTAACTTCGCACTATCATACGTGTATTCAAACCATATTGTTGGTTCATTGTACGTCCATGCAATGCCCTCGCATCTCGATCTCTTCGCTCTACGTACCGCTTCCTCGGGCGGCAGTTCCATCACGTGAACCTCGCCTACCTCAGCTGTTGATATGCTCCAGTTCTGGCAGTGCTTACATCTGAAATTACAGGAGACGGTGCCAAGCGAAAAGACAAGCGAGCCGGGGAAGAAATGATAGAGCGGCTTCTTTTCTATCGGATCCACGTGTGCGGAGGACACAGCACCATAAATAAGCGTGTAGAGTTTCCCCTCTCTGTTTTGCCTTGTTCTACATACCCCATAGCCATCTTCTGCTATGCTGCACTGATGTGCGCAGATAGTGCACCGTACCTTTGCATCTTCCGTGGTATACAGCATCGCCTCTTTTAACGCCATAAGATCCCTTCCGCAGCTCTGCTCACCTCCCCTCTATATTTCCCAGGCGTATAGACCCCTACCTTATAATTCTCCTGGAATACTCGACTGAGCATTGACACAAGCGAAGAGACGTCCCTTAGGCTTTTGAACTCATTTTCGACGAAAACTTTCGCCGCACTTTCTTCTAACTCATCTCCTTTGCGACCTTGAAAATCCAGTAAGACATATTTTTTATCAACGCCCGCTCGCGTGCTTATCTCCTCTTCAACCTCCAATCTCCTCCGCTCATCGCTCAATTCTTCTGCTATACCCTCGTCCAGCTCGTTTACGTTTGTATATACCGCCCGTTTGAACAATCGCCGCTCGTTTATCCGTGTCATCATCTCTTGTGGATAGCCCTTCGCATTCCCCAGCGCATTGTTAATCTCCGAATCATCCATTTCTCTTAATGCCAGTGCGTAGTGCCGAGCGTAGTCTTTAGATTCAGATCCCGACTCAATGAAATCCTCAAGTGCGTTCAAAAACATCAACTGCGCTATCCGACTTGTGTGATGATTATAGACCGTAGGATGCATCAGGAATCGCGAAAAGAGCAGATATTCAGCGGGGAGTATCCCTTTTTCAGTTATAACGAGCTCTTCATTGACGAAATCCAGCCCGTGAATAAGCCTTATATTGTCAACAACCCCGTATGCCACGCCCGTATAATATGAATCCCGCACCAAATAATCCATCCGGTCCACGTCGATTTCCCCATTTAGAATCCTTGAAAAATCCCGCTTCGCCGCATAGCCCGTCTTCTCACCTTTTATATAGCCTATTACCTTTCTCTTATCTAGGCGGTATGCTTCCAGGACTTCTGCAATAGTCGTTGCCGCTGATTCGGCATCTTTTTCCTTTTTCCGTTCATCTTCATCCGCAAAAAGTACGTCTTCAACCTCTTCATGGCTTTTCCCCGTGTACTTTTTTATCAGTGGTTCGGTCACGTGCGAATAAGGGCCATGTCCGATGTCATGGATCAGAGAAGCAGCGAGAAGCTCCTTTTCTTCCTCTTTCACTACTCCCAGTCGGTCAAGCAAGACGTTCATGAGGTAATACGTTCCAAGGGAATGCTCGAACCTCGTATGATTTGCCCCGGGATAAACGAGGTAAGAGAAGCCAAGTTGTCTTATTCTCCTCAGCCTCTGCATCTCCACAGTGTCTAATATCGCAATTGCAAGTTCGTCCAGTTCTATATATCCATGTATAGGGTCTCGTATTACCTTTCGCATCAAAAAACCTTTTCTTAAAAAGAAAAGCTTTACCAAAAGAAAAACTTTCTATTTGTTTTCTTTTAGCACTGTGGGGCTCTGCCCCATCACGGGCTCTGCCCGTGCCCCCGCATCGTGGGCTCCGCCCACGTCCCCGAAAACCCTGAAAGGGTTTACCGGAGGGGCTTACCCGCAAGCCCTGTAAGGGCTTAGTTTTCTTTTTGCAAAAAGAAAAAGTGTAAAGAAAGTTTGATCAAAGAAAAAGATTTTATCGGCGGGATACCTGCGAGAGTGAGGATGATGAGAAGAGGGGTGTTGCAAGGGAGTTAATAAAGATAAGGTTTACTAATAGTTCTACTGTAAGCTCTCCATAATCCTCTTCACTTTCCCCGCAACGTCCACCGCGGTATTACCAAAAATTCTGATCATTGGTTCTTTTCCCACTGCACCGAGATCGAAGACCACATCAGGGACAAACTCGCGGCTCGCTTCTCGTACACCCCATTCCATGGTTCTCGCATCTGCTGGTTCTTTACCCCGTTCGAATGACGAAATTCTCAGCCCCAACTTCTTGCACATGTCTACTATCTCTGATGAGTATTTCACGTTAATCGCACTTCTTTGCTCTTTATCCCGTTCCATCATTGCTAATATCATTCGTGCAACATGAGTACTGACGCCGAAATCCACACAGCCTGCTTTTATTCCCCCTTTCGTATGAACGATTCTGCCATCCACCGCAGCAACGTCCTTCTCGCTTTCTGCATCCTCTATTGCCATACCTATGTTTGTTCCCACCTCCGGTATAATAGTTTCGAACCCTTCGATCTTCTTCAGCATTCTAACTGCCTCTTTTACGTTTTCGAGGGTCTGATACCTGTCAGCGTTTTTCCGCAATCCATGCACTTGGTTCACCACGATCATATTGGCCACATCATCACCACCTGATATCGCATCATGCACAAACCTTTTGGCAGAAAAAGCGGCATCTCGCAATTTTTGACCTTTCGCCAGTTCTGCAGCCAACGCTGCGGAAAAGGAACATCCAGCTCCGTGCACTATCTTCGCTGTTTGTACGGCATGCGAGCTTATCTCCTCGAATTTCCCATCATAGAGCAAATCTGTGGCTTTACCAGCTGCTATCTCCTGCTCGAGATGCCCCCCTTTTATAATTACAGCCGCAGCGCCCATTTTGTGTATTGTAAGGGTAGCTTCTTTTGCATCCACCTTATTCCTTATCTCTATCCCAGAAATAAAGCGGGCTTCAGGAACATTTGGCGTTACAACCGCGCATAGCGGCAGAAGCAGCTCGATGAGTGTGCTCAGAGCATTATCTTCCAATAAAATCCCTCCTGAGCCCGCCTTCATCACGGGGTCCAAAACAAAAGGGATTTTATACCTCTTGAGCGCTTTCGCTATCACTTCTATTACTGCGGAGGAATACAACATGCCTGTTTTTGCATAATCCACAGCAAGCCCTTGATCGCTCATAAGGGATACTATCTGTGCATCCACCACGTCAGCGGGCACTTCGTGAACCTCTTGCACGCCATACGAGTTCTGTGCTGTGATCGCAGTAAGTACAGAGGTGCCATAAACACCCAGTGCAGCGAACGTTTTTATATCAGCCTGTATTCCAGCGCCACCACTGCTATCCGAACCACCAATAGTCAGTACTCTTCTTGCTCTCATCGTTCAGTTCACCGTTATAAAATAAAGAAGAAAAGAATGGTTGGGGTTAGATTTTAGGTAACCATCACCTAACTTTTATCACACTATATTTCTCCCGCATCTCTCTTGTGATAAAACCAATTCCGCATCTATTCCCTATTAGCTCTACTGCGATCAGCTTATCCGGGTTCTTAAGATCCACTTTTGGCTTTCTACCGTGTACTTTCTCTAAGAGGTCGTAAAAGTATCCGCCAACCTCTCTTTCTACCATTTGGCTTGAAATATCCTCTTTCATTCCCCTTCGCTCAACCCGAAATCCGAACGTCTCGCCAAGCTCGATTTCGTCTATATATTTCTCTATTCTCTTTTTCAATATCTCTACTAAGTTTTCTGGAGACACATAGAACGCATCATCAATGGGAATCACTCTGTTTACGTGGAAGTACTTCTTCTGTTCCACATCCTCTAAGAATTCCACGATATCTTCCACGCTCCCTATCACGACACCCCGGAATCCGGAACGCTCAAACTCGCCGTCCTCTTCCAATTCTTCTAATAGTTCCCTCTCGGAATCTCTCTCCCCTATTACCAATACGTTCCAATCCTCCACCATTTTTATCCCTTATCTTTTAAAGGCAAGCCTAAAATAAATTTTATCCTTATTTTTCATATACAGTGGCCTTTTCTGGTATTGGTACAGAGAGCCCCCCGTACAAACATTAGGGGAAGCCCAAACCCATAGGTGATGGAACCTATACTCTTTTCAAAATTGGTTCTAGAGGCATATTCAAGCTGGAATCATGCTTTTATTTATTTCCTCAATATACTCCATCACCCTCCTGTGCAACTCGTGCAACAGCACCCTCCTCGACTCCATCAGTACCACTCGGATGCCTGCAAGGCAACGAGATTATGTGCGAACGGGGAAGGAAACGGCGTCTCCACCACTCTTATCTCGGTATCTCCGCTTTCAATACCTTTAAGCACCTCTTTCGCATGCTCGATATCAAAAACCTCCTCCAGTATCTCCCTGAACGTCTCCTCGACAATAGGAAAATCTTCTATCCTCTTCGCGACGTTTAATATCGAAGCGGAGCTGCGTTGCTGCTTACCCACACCTATCTCATATCCTTTATACTGCTTCAGTACCATCAGACCGCGAACTGCACAGTGTCTGAATCTTCGCTTGAAAAGTTCTGTCTTCAAGCTTGTTCGTCCTGTTTAACTTGCACAGGTAGTTTAAGATGCCGAGGAAACAAGCAAATGTCTTCCCGCTACCCGTAGGTGCGCATATCACTATATTCTTCTTGTTTATTATTTCTACAATGGCGTACTTTTGTGGAGGGGTAAAATGATGGTATCTCTCTCCAAACCACGCACCAATGTAAGGTTCTAAATTCTCGTACAGCTCTTTCTCTTTGTATTCATGCGCCGGTTTCATTATTTAAATACATAATTCATGAATAAAAGTAACCCAGTCGAACGCGCCTCGTGGTAATTGAATCGAAGATGCAAGAAGAGGAGAAAGAAAATATAGAAATCTCAGTTGTGCTCCCAGCACATAACGAAGCTGAGAGAATAGAGGATGCCGTGAGGCAGACAAAGAAAGCGTTAGCTGATTTTCCTTCATCGTACGAGATACTCATCGCAGAAGATGGAAGCACTGATGGTACAGCAGAAATAGCGAGCCGAATGGCATCTGAAGATCCCTTCGTCACGCATATACATAGCGATTCACGATTAGGCAGAGGAAAAGCCCTTAAATACGCTTTTAAACTCGCTAAGGGCGATATTTTGGTCTATATGGATGTCGACCTCTCCACGGATCTGGCCTATGTAAAGCCCTTAATCGCCGCGATAAAAGAAGAGCACTACGATCTCGCAACAGGCTCGAGGCTGCTGAAAGGTAGCGACGTAAAGAGGTCTTTTAAGCGAAAAACGATGAGTATGGTTTTTAATTTCCTTGTACGAACAATTTTGAAGTCAGAGCTAAGAGACCATCAATGCGGGTTCAAGTCCTTCCGAAGAGATACCCTAATGCGCATACTGGATGAAATAGAGGATGAGCACTGGTTCTGGGATACCGAGCTGCTCGTGCGAGCACAAAGGGACGCGTATAAAATAAAAGAGATACCGGTGAGATGGGAAGATAAAGGAGGCGCAGGAACAAAAGTGAATTCGTTCAGTGATGGAACTGCGATGTTCTATAAAATTATAAAGTTGCGCTTCAATTTGAGAAGTGAAGAATGAGAGTCATCTTTTACACAGGTAAAGGTGGAGCAGGTAAATCGGTCATCTCAAGTGCAACAGGCTTAAAACTATCTGATATGGGTTACGAGACACTGGTTATTTCCTCAGATCCTGCTCATACCATCTCCGATGCGCTTGAAACCGAGGTGTACCATACGCCCACAAAGATCTTAGATAAGCTCTGGGCTATTCAAGTAGATCCTGTACGAGAAGCTCGAGAGGCGTATGGGGTTATACAGGAATACATTGTTTCCCTGTTCAAGTCAAAGGGGGTCGACGAGGTGCTTGCATATGAAATAGCATCGTTGCCCAACATGACTGAGTTTGTATCGCTGTTAAAGGTGGTTGAGTTTGTGGAATCGAATACCTACGATGTACTGGTACTTGACACGGTTCCATCAGGAGAAGCACTGAAGAACATTTACTTGCCGACGCTCCTCGGATCCACTGCGGCGAAAGTCATCAAATTGGTGGCTCCCATTGCGAATCTCGCTAAGGTAGTGGAGCCTATCGTGGGTTTGCCAACACCGGGCAGAGAGGTAATAAATCAAGACATCAAGCTATTAGAGATCCTCCGGAAACTTAAGGATATAATAGTTGACCGTAAAGTCACCAGTTTGCGGTTGATCGCGAATCCTGAGGCATTCAGCATACAGAACTTGAAGAGAACGTACCTCCTTGCAAATCTCTACGATATAAATGTTGACCTTGCGATAATTAACAAGGTGATACCCGAGGGGGTGAGTGATCCGTATTTCAAGGAGTGGAAGCATGCGCAGACAAGATATTTGACCGAAGCAGGAGATGCTTTTTATCCATTGCCCCTAAAAAAGCTCCGGCTCTTTCAGTCTGAGGTTAAGGGCTTGAAGCTCCTATCAGAGGTTGGAAATGAGGTATTCGCCGATGAAGATCCTGCTCAGGTCTACTTCGAGGGTAAGGCGATTAAAGTAAGGGAGTCAGAGCAAGGGTTAGAAGTGGTCGTTCCGCTTCCTTCTGTAAGCAGATACAAGGAAGTATGCGAGGTGGAACGAGTTGGTGAAGACTTATCGGTAGTTATTTCGACGGATATAGGAGAAGTTAGGAACTTCATCCCTCTTCCAGCGATTGCACACCTGATGAAACTGGATAAGGCGAAACTTTTAAATTGTGAGCTTCGCATATACTTCATTGATGAGCGATGGAAGGAGGGGAAAAAATGAGTTGGGAGGAAGAAGATTTAGCTAAGGCGGTGAAGATCCTTGCTGGAACGGCGGCTATCCCCCTGAAGGTGGCCGCTGACATAGCAGGCGACGTTGTTGAGTCCCTTAAGGACTATGTTCCTAAACCCTCGAAACTCGCCTCAAATCTTATCGATATGCGGATAGGCACGCTGAAAACCATAACCAAGGTTATAGAGAAAGAGATAGCCCTGCTGGAGGAGTATAAGAGCGAACTCGAGGCTAAGGAAGAGAAGAAGGAAAAGATCAAGGTAGAGTAGCTTCAAATCCTGACAATCTTATAGTCCAGCTCACCCAATCCCAATTTATGTGCTTCACGCAGCTGGATCGTAGGGTCTCCCTCGAATACCTGCGTTCCTATCAGCTCTATGGTAGCGAGGTCTACTGCAACAATATCGTTAGAGGCTAACACGCCGATGTCCGGGCTTATATACTCAGGAGCATACTCACCGCAGTCGCAAAACGGCGTGATATCAATGAGGAAATTAACAAAGAGGAACTTGGAATAGGGTAGATTTCTAAGGACCGCATGAGCGACTTCAGCGAGCCTCTTTTGCAGGTTCTCTGACATTCCCTCAGGTGATCTTAACGCACCGCTCGTGCACTCACTTATACAGGAACCACAACTTACACACTTCTCAGGGATCAGTTCATGGTCTTCACTTATTGCATTAAGTTTGCATACCTCTCTACATCTGTCACATTCATCGCATAACTCAGGATTCCGTACGGGTCTCGTCACTTCGTGCTGATATTTCTTTGTTTTTTTAGTCACGCAGCCCATTGCGACGTTTTTTATCGCACCACCGAACGAGGAAGCACAATGACCGGTAGCATGAGAAACGAGGAGCATTGCATCACTCTCGTATATGCTCTTTGCTATTTCTACCTGCTCATTTACCTGCACCCCGTCGTCTTTCAATCCATCTGCTATAATTACCGGGCAGCCAAGATAAGAGGGGAGGAATCCGTGAGCAAAAGCAGTTCGGTAATAATCCATCCCGGTATAGCGCGCTTCCTTATATATCGTCGTGGTATCGGTAACGAAAGGGTCTCCGCCGTGCTGCTTCACCACATCCACCAGTTTCTTTATGTAAACAGGTTTGACGAACGTCTTATTGTTGCGCTCGCCCATGTGCATCTTCAGGGCAATAACCCCGTTCAAGTTCCCAACGCCTACCTTTTCCAGTAGTCTCTCGAGCTTATCTATGAGAGAGACATCCTTATTTGCGGCTATGAAGTATACTTCGCTCATACTAACTCATCATGTAGAAATAAAGGGGGATAAAATAATAACCCCACATTCTTCAATCTTTTATTTCACCCTCGTCTTCGTCGCACTACCAAGTACGCAATGGCACGCTACACCCTTACTTCTCCGTTTTTGCTCTTCTGAAGAGATCTTATTCACTACGCCAGTATCTCCTCAAACAGGTCCGCCTCAACCTCATGGAGCATTGGTATCCCGGTAACCTCGGAAGCAAGCTTGTTCAGCGCAGCAATATCGTTTCGGTGGATCAGATCCAGTCTGAACTTTCGAGTGCCCGCGAGTAACTGCTTTAATCCCAGACCTATTCGCTCGCTGAGATACGAGTAGACGCCAACGGCGGGCCATGGGATCTCTGTTCCTATTTTATCACCATATTTCGTTCGCAAGTCCTCAGCAGCGATAAAGAACTTCTCCGGGCTGTTTCCGTATTTATTTGCGAAATCCCGGGGCAATCTCCTCCTCTCGGCGAGTTCACAGAAATAAAGGGCTTTCATCGCGGCGGTTAACGGCGACCTTGCCATGGTGATTGACTTTACGAACGGGGTTTCATCAAAATTGCTCATTGCTATCGCCTTGAAAATCTGCGTCTCATTTACAAAGCCGCCGGCCATGCTTACGTCTGGCACGTATCTTCCCTTTCTCTCCAATATCTGAGCGCACTTCAATACCTGCGCTTCTAAATAAACGGTAGGCGTGCTCATCTCGTTCATCATCGGTACTGGACTCATTCCTGTGCCTCCGCCGGCACCATCAAAGGTTATATAATCCACTTTCGCTTCAGATGCCACTTTCATCGTCCACGCCACATCGACGGGTCGGTACGCACCAGTCTTTATCGTCACATATTTTGTACCTATCTCTCGCAGCCATTCGACATCCTCGACAAAACTTCGTTCCTCCGGGAACCCCACTCTGCTGTGCCGCTCGAAGGTTTTGAAGAGACTGGATTTAAACGCCTCCTGTACCGCCTCATCCTCAGGGTCTGGCAGCACATAATATCCTCTCTTCTTCAGTTCCAACGCCCTTTCCAACGAAGAAACCCTTATCTCGCCGCCTATTGCCTTTGCCCCCTGCCCCCATTTTCGCTCTATTATATTCACGTCGAGTTTCGAGGTTACATATTCATCAACGCCCCATCTCTGGTCTTCTACATTTGTTTGCACCGCGAGCTCGCCATATTTGCCGTCCCAGTATTTCTTGAAGAGCCGAACTCTTCGTTCCATCTCCGGTGACTTCGTTACTTTTCCGTTCGTGAACACCGTTTCTCCGTCAACCCCACAAACGTTCTCCCCTATAATAATTATTATACCAGAGAGTGCGGCGCCGATGGCAAGTGCATCCCAGTTGTTTCTTCCCACATCCGTAGAGCCGAAGGCACCACTTGCCAGCGGTATCTTGAGGGGTATCCCCCCTATCTTCGATTCTATATTCACGTTATGGAACAAAGCTATATCAGGGTCTGCTTCGATTCCTTCCGCGCCGCGCAGCCTCGAAAGGATATTAAAGTCAGACCAGTCGAGCCGGTAATCCTTGTTTGACGCCGCGGTACTCCATCCAAACTGCTCTGGTTCTGGATACAATACCTCCCGACCTCTGAACGCCGACTTTCCTATCTCGCATAGCACTGTACACTCCTTCACACATATCGGACACATTCCACTCAGCGTATTTACATCTCTTCTTCGCACGGACGTTCCCGTGGTAGACCTTGCATTTGCATATATATCAGGCATTTCAAACACCTCCTCTTAGTTGCAATGTAAAAGGATACGGATTTGTTAAACAGGCAGAACAAATCCTCATTTGCTCCAAAATATTGCCATAATTCCTCCTCTTCTTATTGAACGCAAATCGTTCAATCTCTTTTAGCTCTTCAGAACCCAGCTTCCTCGTTTCTATTACTCCTGCTGAAGCAGCAGCCTTTACAAGCTCTTCTCCTACCTCTGTCCGAATAATTATGGTCGTCCATCCATCAGACGACCCCACGTGGCCTGCTGAGATATCCGCGAGTTGTGAGGTAGCATCTTCGCATATCAAGCAGGTATCCCGCGTGCATGGTTCTATCTCTTTAA
The DNA here is from genome assembly GCA_030019325.1 of archaeon. Lineage (GTDB taxonomy): Archaea > Halobacteriota > Syntropharchaeia > Alkanophagales > Methanospirareceae > ANME-1-THS. Next base: position 26,100 of record JASEFB010000010.1, read on the forward strand.
GCGGAATACGAGCCTCTCTGTCCTTTGTCACGACGACGAAGTTGCCTTCCGAAACATAAAAGCGCTCCACATCTTTAATGTCTATCCCTTCTCGTTCTGCTAGAAATGCAACCAGCTCATGATGCCAGAACGCCTCGGTGCTAAACACGCCAATCAAGATTTTCACACGATCTAATTCTAACGCGGGGTCACGCAACGCTTGCAACCTTCTCACTGCCTCTATGTTACAGCCCGTGCCAACCATGGCGATATTCTCATAGCCTCTATCTATAGCCTCCCAGACACCCTGGACAGAAGGGCAAGCGGTATATTTTGGACCACGACCGAGCAAAACTTCTCCTGAGGTTGTTGCGACAAGAGGTTCGGCTTTCCAATCCTCTGTCCTCGTTGCGACGACTGCGGCATCTATAAATCCACTCTTTAACGCTTCATAAAGCATTGCTGTTATCACGCCACCATCCTTTCCAGTACCTCTTATACTCTTATCCGTTGCCCGTGCGCTCAGTATCTCCTTATAGTATCCAAGAATCCGCTTTTCAGGCGAAGAGGCACAGGGACTAAAATCACATACACCATATTCCAGCCTCGGGCACTCCTCCTCACATAACCGACAAACCGCGAATGAGCGTGGACAGAAACTGAAACAGAACCCCTTTGCGACCGTTCCGCCACAGCCCTTCTCAAACACTATCTCTTCCTCCTTATACTTCTCAAAATCAGGTATAAAGGCTGCACACGCGCCGCAATAGCAGCATACGGGGAAGCTCCGTTCTCTTGCCATGAACTATCTTTTCCTCCTCTTCTCTTCGATTTTATCACTATTTTCTTTCTTCTTCAAATTAAAGTGGTTTAGATAAAAAACCTATTCAATTTATTCAGATAAAAGTTCTCGAAACCTTCTCCTATCCAAACATTCAGGGGAACGCACGATTTAACCATTTGAAGAAGTACTTGGACCGGGCATTCAAATCGACGCTCATGAAGACCATTTTTGGACTGGCGAGGCTGAGAAGCGGGATGATACAGTTTGAGGGCTCGGACATATTACGATTGAGGACTGATAAAATTTGTGGAACAAAATGCAAAGAGGGCGTTAGCAGTGAGTCATCGGGGGTATGTTCTTGAGATGGGGAAGAAGCGGTTTGAAGGTGAGGGGAAAGGGTTACTCGCAAACGAAGAAGTGAGAGCGTTGTATCCTGGCGGGTAGACCTCACTTTGCTGCAATAACCCCACAACTAACATATTGCGGTCGCTTTTGGTATGGGAATTCGTCATATCTATAAGACTTTTGAACCATATGCACACCGACGATCAGTGGGTACGCCCCGTATTCCAGCCTATCAACTCCGTAATCGGTATACGTCAGGCCGATCGCGAGATACGTCTCGTTCGTCCTGAGGTATCTGAGCATTCTCCAGCCATAAGTCCAGCGATGCTGCTGCTTCATGTCATTCCAGGTTTTGTAAAATGCATCGCATCTACATGACCATCTGCGGTATATCCTGCCTGAGGCATCCTTGAAGTTAAACCGAATATAGTGCTCATGGCTCTTCTCGTCATTTTTCATTCGCGCCTTCTCTTCATACACCTGCAAAATGCGTGGCTTGATCATCCCCAAACTCCTGCCACGTTTAAACACTGCATCAACAGAGGCATCAACATTCTGTTCTAAAAACGCTTTCTTCTCCGCTTCGTCCAATTCCTTCTCCACGCCTTTGCCGTAAACAAAGAACCTGTCTTCCTTTCGTGGACGCCTGCCCCTCCATGCATCAACGTAGAGTGTTGAGATGCAGAGGTTTTTGAATGGTGGCATACCAGCGGTATCCATATCGGCTTCATAAACGCCTTGCGGTCTGATCCAGTCCCCGTTTTCGCTTATGCCCGCGATGCAGACCTGACCCTTCTCGGGTCGTGCAACCGCTAACACAGTAAGCTTCACCGCGTTTGCATAGCGTAACGCAGCGATATTCGCCGAAATTTTTGATATTCGCGTGTATTTTCCGGTATGCGCTCTCTTCTCACCTCCTGCCTGCGGTTCAGAGAGATAAGCGTTCTCCATGCGCAGCGCATCGCCCACTTTTATTTCGCCGCGCATAATGAGTTCAGCGTTATCATCCCAGAAGGATACCCGCTTGTAATCGAATTCATCCGCTATGATAAGGTCAACGACCCTTTTAGCGGTATCACCAACGTACACCTCTTTAAGGGGTAGAATGCGGAGCACTTTACCTGTTATGGTTACCATTGTCTTCCTAAGATCCCTGTGATAACTATTTATTCGACAGAGTCAAAAGATATTTTTCATTCTCCTTGTATTCAACCAAAGAAGAACGCAAGCAAAAATCATAGAGTTTCAATCCTTGTTTTCAAACCTTCTTTCTAAAGAACGAAGCTTTACAAAGAAAGATTTTGCGAAGCAAAACTGCATAAGCATTTTTAGTAAAGGTTTTCCGTGAAGCGG
>JASEFB010000326.1 GCA_030019325.1 archaeon
CCCCCACATTGTTGCGGGAATTGCGTTATACGGCGTATTCATGCGGTATGGACTGATCGGTGCACCGCTACGGAGATTAGGGATTGTTATTACGGATGCCTATCCAGGAATCGTGGTTGCGATGCTCTTCATGAGTTTCCCGTATTTAGTAGATTCCGCGAGAGAAGGGTTTAAAGGGGTTGACCCCCGATTAGAGAATGTTGCACGCTCATTGGGCGCATCTCACTGGCGAACCTTCAGAGAAATAACGTTCCCGCTTGCTTTTCCTTCCATGCTGAGTGGCGCAATTCTGAGCTGGGGACGTGCGATAAGCGAGTTCTCGGCTGTTCTCGTCCTTGCATACTACCCAATCTCAGCCCCAATTTTAATATACGAGAAATTTTCGCGTGGGCTTCGGGCATCACGACCAATCTCGGTCTTGCTGATTTCGATCTGTTTGGTTATATTTATCGTATTGCGGGTACTCCATCGGAGAAGCAAATGATAGAAGTAAGGGACTTGTACAAGGATTGGAAAGAGTTCTCTCTAACAAATATAACCCTAGAAATCGAAAAAGGAGAATACTTCGTTATTTTGGGCCCCACTGGTGCCGGGAAGACGTTACTTCTTGAGACCATCGCAGGTTTTTACATCCCGGATAGAGGAGAAGTCAGGATTGAAGGGCGTGCTGTAACGAGTGCCCCCCCCGAGAGGAGGAGGATTGGCTTTATTTACCAGGATTATTCCCTCTTCCCCCATTTGACCGTTGAGCAGAACATAGTATTCGGTTTGAAGTTGAAGAAGTCTTCAGCCCCGGATACGAATAGAAAGCGTGTGAAGGAAATAATGACCTGGCTGAGTATATCGCACCTCGCGCATCGGTACCCTGCTACGCTCAGTGGTGGGGAGCAGCAAAAGGTTGCAATTGCCAGAGCCATTGCCATTGAACCCTCAATATTACTTTTGGACGAGCCGTTATCAGCTTTAGACCTCAGAACAAAGGATTATCTGAGAGAAGATTTAAAGCGCGTGAAAGAAGAATTCGGGATTACCATGGTTCATGTAACACATGACCAGACTGAAGCATTGATCCTCGCGGACAGAATAGCGGTGATGATGCATGGGCGAATAGTGCAGGTAGGGACTCCCTACGAGATCTTTAATAAGCCGCTAACCGATGAGATAGCTGATTTTGTTGGCGTCGAGAACATATTACGTGGTGTTGTTCGAAGTAATGAGCAGGGCATTGCAGAGATAGAGGTTGATACCGGTACCATATTTGCCGTTTCGGAGTACCGTGCTGGAGAGGTAAAGGTGTGCATAAGGCCTGAAGACATCATTCTGTCCGAAAGCCGAGGGGAGAGCAGTGCCAGGAACATTATGAGAGGAAGAATAAAAGAGCTGCATGACATGGGTCCCTTAACAAGGGTAAAGATGGATACTGGACTCGTAGCGCTTATTACAAAACAATCACGTGAAAATCTCGGGCTGCAAAAAGGAGATGAAGTTTATGCAACCTTCAAAGCGACTGCGGTGCATGTGGTGAGGTGATAATTACGAAATGCTTAACGGCGTAATTTCAAAATCCCAATATGTACCAAATCCCCCAAAATTTGGTAGTATTAGTAGTATTAGAAATTGGGATTTCCCCCAAGGGAAGGGGTTCTCCTACTCTATGCCTTCTGCAATCTCCTTAAGCAAACTTGAAAATTCTTTTAAATTTCTCCCCGCTTCTATCTGTTCAGCCGGTGACATTTCAAAAGGGTCTTTTTCCATCATCGAAGAAAGCTCTACCAATTTCGTCGTAAAGAAGACTACTTTAGCTAATAATTCGGAGTCCTCCTCTATTCCTGTGAACACATCAAGCGGGTCAGTCCGAAAAAGCTTTCTCATAACTTTCTCTAAATTTCTCAGTTCTTTATCTATCTCCGCTATCTCTCCCATCATCACGAGCATCTCTCCAAATCTATCTAACCCATGTGCTACCCTCCTCAATTCATCTTTAGAAATTTTCGGCTTCCTTCTTCTCTTAACCCTCATAGCTTCACTCCGCAACCATCCGCTTCAACTCCCTCACCAACTCCGGTCTTACCCGATCCTCCCTGTTACCACCGCACACCATGCCTCGAACACCCAGGATATCAGGGTTTATCGCCTTTATTGCGGGAAGATCCCCAAATGTAAGCGACCCCGCGAGTGCTGTCTCCAGTCCAAGCGCCTTTGATTCCGAAACGAAGGTCTTAAGCTCCGCTTCACGGAGAAACTCCAAGGTTGACCGCCCATCTTTTATGCCAGTGTCGACCATTGCCACGTCGATATCCACTTCTTTCCCAATCCCCGAGATTTCAAAAGGTGAAAGCGAATTTATTCGTTTATAGTCAGAATAAAAAGCAGCAACAACCTTCTTTGTGGGATCGAAACCTTTCACCGCTTTAACCACGCCGATCAGCAAATCTATCGCTTCTTGCCTTGTTTTTATCTTGAACAACCCAACTTTTATGTATTCTGCGCCGGCTGAAGCAGCACCTAACGCTGCTAACGAAGCAGTTCCCGGTTTATAATCGAAATCCCCTATTGCAGCACTTAATTTTATCCCATCTCCTTTCTCTTTTCCCACTAATTCCTTTATTGCCTTTATAATCCAGGGGAAATTGGCGCCCAGTGAACCCTCTTTCGGATTCTTTACATCTATTATATCAGCGTTTCCACGAATCACTGCTTTCGCCTCCTCCACATCTCTCGGGCTCACCAACAATTTCATTTTTCTCCCGCCCCTTCTTTATTTCTAATCTCTTTTTAATACCTTAACCCCTTTTTCATTCCCTACAAGTACCTCTGAGGCATTGGTAAATATCCCATGCTCGAGAGCGCCAACCACCGAAGAAAGAGCAATACTCATCTCTGTTGGATTGCGTATAACGCCAAAATCCGCATCTATTATGAGATTCCCATGCTCCGTGATAAAATATCCGCCTCTGAGTCTATCACTCCTTAAAACCGGCATGCCACCAAGCGCTTTCACTTGCTTCTCGACTATCTTCACCACGTAGGGTAGAACTTCTAAAGGTACTGGCTTATTAAGCAGTTCTACCACTTTCTCTTCTTCAATACAGATGACAAGCCGCTTCGCCGCATAAGAGACAATCTTCTCCCTCGTATGCGAGCCCCAGCCGCCTTTAATCAAATTGAGGTGAGCATCAACTTGATCTGCTCCATCTATGCAGATGTCCAAAGAGGAATGCTCAGAAAGGGAGGTAAGGGGAATCCCGCATTCTATTGCTATCATTTCGGTTCTCAGCGAGGTAGGAACGCCCAAAACCTCGATTCCTTCGTCCTTTATCCTATCGCCTATCTTTCGTATCGCAAATTCTGCTGCAGACCCCGTACCGAGACCTACAATCATACCGTCTTTTATCAACGATGATGCAGTTTCTGCTGCCCTTTCCTTTTTACTTCTCTTTTTATCCTCGCTCATCGTTCCAATTTGAGCTTTTTCCTTCTTCAATAAGAACTTTTCGTTTTTGAGAGCTGAATAAAACATATTAAGGAAAGGTGTCCAATGATATAACAACAATGCGAGAAAGCAGCGTGGAATGGACCGAAAAATATCGCCCAAAGAAGTTACGAGATGTTGTTGGAAACGAAGAAGCGATAGAAAAGTTAACCGAGTGGAGTGAGGAAGTATTTAAAGCAAAGTCGAAGAAAGCTGCTCTTCTCGTTGGACCGGCAGGCTGTGGCAAGACATCCGCGGCGTATGCACTTGCTTCAGATAAAGGGTGGGAAGTCATAGAGTTAAACGCATCGGACCAGAGAAGTGAAGGCGTGATAAAGAGGATAGTAGGGCCTGCTTCTACAAGCAATACGTTCAGTCAAACGACGAGATTGATCATTTTGGATGAGGCGGACAACCTCCATGGTAAAGAGGACAGAGGTGGAACGAAGGCAATAACTGAGATAGTGAAAAGAAGCACGCAGCCATTAATCCTCACTGCCAATGACAAATACAAGATGGGTAAAGGTTTACTGAGATATTGTAAGACAATTGAGTTCAAACGATTAGAAGAGCGGATTGTTTCTCGCGCACTCAGAAAAATAAGTCGTTCTGAGGGAATAGAGATAGAAAATAAGGCACTGCGCGCTTTGATAGATAATGCGCATGGTGATTTGAGGTCAGCAATAAATGACTTGCAGGCTCTTTCAATGTCCGAATTGAAGTTGGAGAGGATAAGTGAACGAGAGATAGCGACGGGAGAACGGGATATTGAGGAGGACATTTTTGAGGTATTGAAGAAAATTTTCGGTGTGGAGGGATACGAGCTGCAAGAAGCTCTTTCATCGCTTTACGCGCTTGATAAGACACCCGAAGAGAGCATACAGTGGATTTATAAGAATTTTTCCTATGGGTATGATGAAGAAAGCTTTTTGCACGGGCTGCGATACCTGAGCAGGGCGGATATGTTCTTAGGGAGGGTACGACAGCGCGAGAATTTCAAGTTCTGGCGCTATGCATCCAGTTTAATGGCGTGTGGCGTGCTCTCGGCACAGGAGATGCAGGTGGGTAAAAGGGCGGGGTGGGAACGACGAAAACAACAATATTTTCGTTCGCCCTGGCAACGGCAACAACGAAGTGGCGAAGAGCGGAAATCGACACCGATACGAGAAGAGATAGCGAAAAAAGTAGCTGGATACTGCAAAGTGCCATTGAGCTATGCTCGATTCTTTGTCGTTCCTTTTTTGACGATTCTTTTTGAGGATGAAAAAAAGGCGGCGGATATTACCGCATCGCTGCGGCTGGATATTCCTCACATAGCCGTTTTAGTGAGCGATACAGATAACGGTGGAGAAGAAAAAGCGAAGCGGATATACCAGGACGCGCTTGCAATAGGGGTGAGGAAAGGTAAGGAGCACGTGGTTAATGTTGCAGTTGGTGAAGAACGAATAAAATCAAGGAAAACCGTCAGTGTGAAAGAGGAGGGCGAGGAAGAGGAAGGCGAAGAAGCTAAAAATCAAAAGACGTTGGCTGATTTCTTTTAGGAAAAACGTGAAAAACTGCTAATAACTGCAATAAGGCTTATCGTTCTTCTTTAAATATGTCCGAACGATTTTAAGAGGCTTAAAAAGGGAATAGAAAAAATAAAATCAACTTTTGTTTTGTCTTCTTCTCAGCAACAGGTAAGCTACTGCTAATAATCCAGCAATGGCGATAACTGCTTCGAAGCCCGGCTCTTCTGGTGTGGTGTCGGAGTTGGTGTCGGCGTTGGTGCTACTTTTGGTGCTGCGAACAGCACGAATATAGAGAAATGGGTTACCTTTGCGGTTGCTTTGTAAGCCCTTACAGGGCTTGCGGGGTAAACCCTTACAGGGTTTTCGGGGTGGTAGGGGCGGAGCCCCTACATGGGCAGAACCCCACAGCCAACGACCGTTGTATCAAGTGCCTTCCATCCGCCTGCTTCGTAGACGTAGATCACCGGTGTTCTTCCTTCAAACTTAGCGGTATCAAAGGTTATGGAAATTTCTACTGGTTGACTGAACGTTGCACCTGTTGGTCCGAAGTCGTATGCGTAGCCTACGTAAGCGAGTCGGGTGGCGTTATCCTAACTGCGTGTTATAGCGTAAAATTCGTTTATCTCCTCTATAACAATATAAACGTCAGCTTCGGGATTTCCTTTTAATTTCGAGGGAATAGTTTGACCATCGGCGGTGTGAAAATGATGAGGGAAATTATCGAGTCCTTTATGATGAGGTGCATTGTCCCAGCCAATAATTCTCTTATTCTCCTTTATCAGCGTATATGCATACTTTCCCATCGTTTTGTTGTAGTACATATCAAGGAAGTAATCGCCTTTAAGAACAATTCTGATCTTTGTTTTCAGGTTCTGGGCAAAGACTGCGAATTCGCATTCCCTGAGGAATGTTCTCGATGCGTTAATGATTTCAGTATCCACTCAAATACACCTTTCATCTTTTTTAAATTCTCTAACTCCTCGTATGCATTTCTATATTCGATAGATTCCTCCCAATATGGGTGTTCTGGCAGTTCGGCATTTGCTAATTTCGCTTCGAACTCCGCGAGGTCACCATATTTCATTCTGAATTTTGCTAAAACCTCTTCATAGAATGCTATCTCAGATGTTATCGTTTTATGTATGCTATATATATCCTCTTTGGCTATATCTAATTCTAATACTCTGCCCTTTTTTGTTACCGTAGTCATTTAGCTGTCAATCCCCTCTTCATATAAAATTTTTACATTTATACCATTATCGTCAAACATTAAAATAACTAAAAAAGGGGAATAAAAAACCATCCCCTACAAATTTTTTGTTTTCAACTTTGCGTTACTTACTCTATCTATGCCTATGCTTACGTTTTCTTCTTCGTGTAGATGTATGCCACTGCACCGATGATGGCAATCACCACAATGATAACGCCGATGATAAGTGGCCATGGCAGCTTTACTGTCGGTGCTACTGGTGGTGTCGGTGTCAGCGTTGGCGTTACCGTCGGTGGTGGTGTCGGCGTTGATGTCGGCGTTGGTGTTACTTTTGGCGCTGCGAACAGCACGAATGTGGAGAAGTGAGTTACCCTTGCGGTTGCTTTATTATTAGCCCAATCGACCGTTGTATCAAGTGCCTTCCATCCGCCTGCTTCGTAGACGTATATTACCGGTGTTTTTCCTTCACGCTTAGCAAGATCAAAGGTTATGGAAATTTCTACGGGTTGGCTGAATGTTACACCCGCAGGTCCGAAGTTGTATGCGTAACCGACGTAATTGACTCCCGATGGCACTCCGGGCAGAGTTGATGGTTGAGCAACCGTAACCTTGGTTAGTGGATTACCAGCGGCGTCTTTGGCGATTGTTCCCTCAGGTATTGTTGCAGATGCTTTTGCATCCGCTGAAGAGGCGGTAACTGTGCTTTTAACTTCTCCTGTTGGCTCTGTGGAGACCGTAGTCTCACCAGGTACGGTAGGTGGAGCAGCTCTTCCGCCGCCTACTCGTGGTGCGGCTGCTGTGGCCGTGGGGAAACTGTGTTCGACGCTCTCGTTGGAGTTCCCACTCTGGTCCGTACTGTTTACAACATAGTAGTAGGTCGTACCTGCTGATAATCCTTCAAGTTTAACACTGTGAGATGTGCCATAGGTGAGGTTGCTCTCTTCTAGCGTATAAGTTCCCGAGGTTGTGCCATATTTAACCAAGCTATCAGAAGGTTCGTCAGTAGTCCACGTTATGGTTGCAGAACTTGTTGTGATGCTAGACTCGGCAACATCTGATATTACTGGTGGTGTTGCGTCAACTTGTAGCAGTGAGAAATTCCCGGTGGCTTGAGAGGTCCTGTACCATTGCTAATCGTTATGTTTTGCGCGTCAACAAATGCTTGATATTCTTTGTCGGATGTAATACTGGCGCTCAGGTTCATCGTCAAGAAGTACCTGTTATTTGCACCTGCTGGAATTGTAGAATTTAAGCCAGTGAAAGTTGCGTTTATTTCTGTTGCTGATGTATTCCATAGCATCTCATCTGTTCCGACATCAAGGACTGTGTTTGCATTTGTATCATTCCACAGTGCGAAATGATCGATTTCCGTGGCAGTAAGATTTGTATTTGCCAGCATAGCATTGAACGTAATCGCTGTAAGATTCACCGCATTGGTATTATTCCCGGGGTCCACCGTAACATTTCCTACATGGACAAAGGTTTCTCCAGGTCCTGCCGATGAGTTACTTGTACCAGCGGTCGCGTTCAGCACATTAATGGTTTCTGCCACGGTGTCGTTAGCCCATTCTGTTTTCGGATATTCAACAGTACCAGTAGCATTTGATATATAGCTTAAACTTGCATCAAATGCTATTTGTTTCCCGTCAATTAAACCGGTATCATTTAAAGTTATATTGACGTAAATATTGGTGCCCGTAGTGACTGTATAATTACCAAGACTTATATTTATCCAGAAACCATCTTGAATGTCACTCTTCGAGGCATTACCAATGAGGCTTCCATCAGTAAAGTTCCATAGTGAAACATTATCTATGTCATCAAAGTTAGCATTGTTATCAGTCCAACCTGTGGCTGTAACGTTCCACTCCGTAATGTTGAACCACGTTAAGTTAGTCTTGCTCATATAACTCGTCTCATTGTAAGTAAAGTTATATGCTATATACGTCTCACTGGGAACAACGTAGTTCGCTCCATCGGCATCATATATGCCAGTAACATTTTGCGCCGCTGCTGGTGAAATCATCGCTGCAGCCATTAAAAAGAACGCCGAAATCCCAAATAGCAAAACTATTTTATTCTTTTTCTTACTCGATTTCATTTTTTAATTCTTTTTTCACCTCCATTTTGATATTTATTCGCCCCCCATCGTTTCATGAGAAGGGGTATATATAAAAAGTTTTCGGTCGATTCAACTTTTTGACATATAGGATTACCAAAAATCGTGGGTATTCCAGTACCAAAGCCTCAGAAATCTACCTTAACCCTCCTTTTCAAATAAGGGCAATTCGTGTTCAAGGCAAAAAGTTCATGCTATGGCCACGCTTCATCCCCTACGCCCCTAACCCACCAGTTCACCAATGTTCTTAGATCCATTAGCGACGAGATACTCCTTTAAGTATAAATAGTAAGATAACTTAAAACATGAACAAAATAAGTATTTCGTGGAATAAGTTAAAAAAATATTCCGGATTATGGGTAGCGATTGCAGAGGAAGAGATACTGGCAAGCGGAAGGTCCCTGGAAGAAGTGATGAAAAAAGTCGAGGCGAGTGGGAAAAAAGCAGAGGTTTTTCAAGTTCCTTTGGGAGAGGAGGCGTATATCCTTGTCCTTGCCTTTGCCTTTGATTTTTGACTACGAAGAAATAGCTGGTAAATTCTATCCCGTTATTCCTATCGAACTAAAAGTTAATGAAAAGCGATTTTTAACCAGAGCTTATGTGGATTCCGGGGCCACCTTTAGTATATTCAATGCAGAGATCGCAGATTACTTAGGTCTGGATTATCGTAAGGGTGATAAGATATATCCAGCAGGTATTGGAGGACACATCTGTGCGTATATAAAGGATATTTTTATTTCTATCCACAATATAGAAATATGCTGCGAGGTTTTATTCTCTGATGAATTCACAGTTAAGTTCAATTTGTTAGGTAGAGCGGGTATATTCGATAGATTTAGGGTATGCTTTGATGACTCGGAGAAGAAACTTTACCTTTATGAGAAGGCGTACTCAGATTTCAGATAATCTTAAATACTTATCTCCTATGCGCCTCACCCACCAGCTCGCCAATGTTCTTATAGCCATGCTCGACAAGATACTTCGTTAATTCCTTTTTTAACCGCGAAAAAATCTCAACCCCTTCAGTTACCAGTGCGCTTCCCACTTGGAACAAGCGTGCTCCGTTCCTCGCATACTCTATCACATCCTGAGCGGAAAATATGCCGCCAACTGCGATTATCGGTATCTTCAACTCCTTATAGAGCGCAAAAACAATCTCCTTACCACCAACCGTCAGATCCTTACCGGATTTACCGCCATAGCCTGTAGGATTGCCTAAAAAGGGAATATCGAGCGTCTTGTCTACAGGTCGTGCGATTACCGTATTAATAGCAGTGATCGCATCAGCGCCCGCCCTCTGTGCCCCCAATGCTAACCCCACTGGGGCACCAATGTTAGGCGAGATTTTTACCGCAAGTGGTTTTGGATACACAATCTCTTTTATCGCTTTTATTATGCTGCTCAGCAGTTTAGGATTATTTTCAACCGCGGTGAACTCTGCATGCGGACACGAGGCATCAAATTCGAACATATCCACAGGATAGGTACGAGCAATCTTCGCTACGTCACTGCATTCCTCCACACTGTTACCAAAAATGCCCAGTATCAAGGGCACATGGGCATACTTCGCATCCTCGAGTTCCAGTCTATAATTTCTTATTCCAGGATTTGGAAATCCCATTGCATTTACATAGCTATGGGGTGCTATTTCAATAAATGTAGGGTTTGGGTAACCCTCTTGCTCATACAGCCCAATTGATTTTGTCACGACAGCTCCCGCCCCCGCCACGGCATATCGATATAATAACATCCCGGAAACGCCAAATCCCGCTGCATTCGCTATTGGATTCGGATAATCAATTCCACATACCTCCGTTTTGAGTAATGGCTCGTATTCAGGCGTGAAATGCAAAGGCGGAGTTGATACGAGCTCAACTTCTTTTCCC
>JASEFB010000327.1 GCA_030019325.1 archaeon
TCGGCGCTACTTTCTGCACCTTCTAAGACGATAACGTGCTTACCTGATTCTTTCGCTCTGGTCGCGGCAAACCGCAACGGTGCGGCTCCATACCCGCCTGCAACCATGCAAATTCTTTCGCCATTAAGTGAGAAGCCTGCGCCATAAGGACCCCTTAATCCAATCAAATCCCCCACCCGTTTTTGATGCAGGCTATGAGAACAGTCCCCGACATCAGCAATTGCAAGTTCCACCTCTCCTCCTGGCGATGCTCGCGCGATTGAAATGGGTATCTCGTCTACCCCGGGATCCCAAACCATCAGGAATTGCCCTGGTTTGCTTTCTTTGGCAATGAGCTTCGAGTGAAATGTAAATGATTTTACGTTAGGACTTTCTTTTTTTATCGCTTCTATTTTATGCAGTGTGGGGATATTGAGGGGCATTTTATCTGGTTGTTATAACACCATTATAAAAGGATAAAAATTTTGTATTTGTATAGCTAATTTAAAAACCACGAGATTTCACAAGATTAACACAAGAAATTGGGATTAATGGGGAATAAAGGAGTTTCAATAGATACTGAAACTTGTTATTATTATTCTTTTCTCGTGAAAATCTGTGTAATCTTGTGGTTAGCTAAACAAATAGAAATTTTAAAACCTACTTAAAAGCTGATTCTGATTCTATTTCTCTTAATTCCTTTACAATCTTTGAAACAGCTTTTCCTTTTTCCGTTAATCTATATCGAACGCTCCTATCATCCATAACTTCCCTTTCCACCAAATGCGAAGGGGAGGCGGAAGTTTGATTGGTAAAAACGCATCGCAACAAACTTTAGGAAAGTTTGATCAAACCGTAACTCCGCCTAATTTAGGTAATATGACATATTTTTTAGGATTATCTTGAAGTTATTTTCTTTAAAAAGGTGAAATAAGAAGAGCAAAAGAATATAATAGCATATTACGTATATACGTAATATGACATATCCTGAGTGGGTCATTAAGCAAAAGCGGAAGGGAACTGAGATAAGGAAGATAGGGGATAATTACTATCTTTACAAAGTTACAAGCGTATGGGACAAAGAGAAGAAAAGGGCAAGGAAGATTACAGAGAAGTTTTTGGGGACAATCACCCAAGATGGGCTGATAAAACCAAGGAAAGAACGATTGATAGAGAGTATAAATAGCGTATCCGTTAAAGAGTTTGGAGCAACGAATTTTCTCTTGGACATGAACAGGGACATCAAAGAGAGCCTTAAAGACATTTTTTCTGATAAATGGAAAGAGCTGTTTCTATTTTCCGTCTTCAGACGGGTGCATTACCTGATTCTTACAATTAAGAATAACACTATAAAAAGGTTATGGGTTCGATATGTTGGAGTGGAAAATAGCCTTATTTAAATATACTTACCATTATGCCATGAAGGTGCGAAGAGATGATAAGTGCAGGTGTCCGTGTGCCATTAGAACTTTTCTATGGGCAGAAGATAGAAAAAGGATGGAAGGATGGGCTCCATGAACAATTTGACGAGTGGTTAAACACGCTGGAGGAGGGAATGGAAGGGAAAGAAGGGAAATTGGATGAAATAGTAGGAGAGATTTTCAAAATGCGTCAAGAGTTGACGGGGATGATAGCGGAATCTCTGGTTGAGAAGTTGCATTCTCAAGAGCTGGAGCAAACGGAAATGGTATGTCCGAAGTGTGGAAGGGTATTAACATCGAGGGATGAGGTTGAACGAACGGTTGAGACGATGGTAGGTCAAGTAAAACTGAAACGCCCCTACTTTTGGTGTAAAAAGTGTTCAGAGGGATTTTACCCCTTAGACGAGGCTTTAAACCTTTCGGAACGCAAGAAACAGTGGGATATCCAAGAGGCTGGGGCGAGTTTAGCGGTGGAGGTTCCGTACGAGAAGGCAGAAGAACTGTTTAATGAGCTGACGGGGTTATCAATGAGCGATCACACGGTGCACGAGATTGTCGGGGATTTATGTGAGAGTGTGGATGTCCTTGACGTTGCTCCTTCTGTTGAAGAGGTCGAACGAAAGATCCGAGAGGTTGGAGTAGGAAAGAAGCGGAGACCAATCATGGTGTTAGCAACGGACGGAGTCCATGTGCCAACGCGACCTGAGAGGGCAAAGGGAAAGAGAGAAGGTAGGAAGAAAGTGAGAGCAAAGAGGGCTAACTGGGAAGGCGAGTGGAAGGAAGCAAAGGGATTCAGGTTTTATCTCGTGGATGGTGAGAGGATAGAGCATATTCTGAGCTGGCATCAGGTTCAGAGTAATGAAGAGCTGAAAGAGAGTCTCGAGAAGGTGAAAGAAGCGGGATTGATACCTGAGGATGAAGTCAGGCTGTGTAATAGCTGATGGAGCCAGATGGATCTGGAAAGTGGTGAAGGAGCTTTATCCAGAAGCAGTGGAAGTTCTGGATTATTATCACCTGAGTGAGCATCTTCATAAGCTCGCTGAGGCGCAATATGGGCATGACCCGGAGAGGGCGCAGGAATGGATTGAGGCAACTCTCGCAAGATTGTTCTCTGGAGAGGCGAGCGGAGTGATATGGGGGTTAGAAAGGATGAAGCCGAGGAGTGCAGAAGCAAAGAGTGAAATAGACAGTCTTATAGGCTACTTGAAAGAGAACAAGGATAGGGTGGACTACAAGTTTTATCGGAAAGGGGGATATCCCGTGGGAAGTGGTGGGATTGAATCTTCTAACAAGACTATTTGTCATGTTCGATTAAAGAGATCAGGTGCGTGGTGGTATGTCGAAAAGGCTAATCAGATGCTCGCTCTAAGATGTGCTAGATACAATGGAACTTTTCAGAAATTGTTTCTCCGATATATGGAGAAATTCATGCATACCTGGCGTTAAGAAACGCGTAATGCACCCGATCAGCCCATGACTAAAGAAAGAGCATTAGAATTAAGAGTGAATATTCTTAAGGAGTTAGAAGAATTTTTAAAAGGGAAAATCTATGTAGAGATATTTGTCAATCTCGGTAGAACCTATCTATTGGCAATTGAGGGGTTCGAGGTATTTTTGCCCAAACGAACGAGAATAATATATGCACAGGGAAAGATAGGGCAGAAGATGAAAGAGATGAAGAATTGGTTATTAAAAATTGATAAGAAAAGTCAAAATGGAAGAAAAGATAAGAAAAATCAAAGACAAATACACACCACAGTTGATTAAGCATAAAGGAGTAGTTGGTGTGGGCATTGGTAAAAACGAAGAAGGTCAAATGGCTATTGTGATAATGGTAGAAAAGGAATTGCCAATACATGAGGAAATTATCCCGAAATCCTTAGAAGGAATACCGACAAAAATTAAAGAAGTTGGTGTGATAAAAGCACTCAAAATTGGCGAGGATAAATAGGGGGTTTAGAATATGTATTCATATAGAGATGTTCTCGATGTAAAAAGAAGATACGAGCGGGAGTTATTTGAAAAGAGAGGCGTTCGTGGAGTGGGGATAGGATATAAAATAACAGGTGGAAGGGCAACAAATGAACTTTCTGTGATTGCTCTTGTCAATAGAAAAATCCGCCCTGTTTCTGCTCTAAGCTCTTATGATGTAGTACCCGGGACTCTTGAAGGAATAAGGACCGATGTTGTGGAAACAGGAATAATTCGTGTTCCACCTGCCCCTGTTACTCCTTTAAGGCAATTACCAATCCGTCCTGCTCCGGGAGGTTGTTCTATCGGGCATTACAGAATAACAGCGGGAACTTTCGGATGTTTAGTCAAGAGAGGTTATGATACATTTATTCTTTCTAATAATCACGTTTTAGCTTACGAGAATAGAGGTAGAAAGAGCGATTCCATTTTGCAACCCAGCCCTGCTGATGGTGGTAGACTTCCGGACCACAAAATAGCGGAGCTTGTGGATTTTTCATCCATAATTTTCAATCGTGGAATAAATAGAGTAGATGCCGCAATAGCCAGACCAATGAATCCAGCAGATATTACAAGTAATATAATTGATATAGGTGTCCCAACTGGTATCGTAAAAGCTAATATAGGCATGCCTGTCATAAAAAGCGGCAGGACTACTGGTGTTACACGTGGACTCGTCACAATAACGGATGCTACTATTGATGTAGAATATAGCGGAGGAAGAATTGCCCGTTTTGAAAACCAGATCATTGCAACGACGCCGGGATTTTCGAGTGGAGGAGACAGTGGGTCCATAGTTCTAGAGGATAGAACACGAAGAGTTTGTGGGCTATTATTCGCTGGCTCTGAGTATGCAACAGTAATAAACAGGATAGAAGATGTCTTTAGCGCACTAAGAGTGAACATTTAGTCGAATAGGGCACTTCAAAGCATGCATTAACTCGCACATCCTCTGTACCCCTTCCCAATCACATAAATCTCCGCACTCCTTTTCCGTGTGGCTGCGGGATAAAGAGGTGCAACAATTGAGGACATTACGCTGGAATTATGCGATGAAACGATCTAATAGTGATCCGGAGATCCAGGAAGGGATAAGACTGACTAACGACCAAGCAAATACCTCCACTTACCCATAGTTCTGAAGCCGATCCTCCGAAAAGCGAATTTGCCCTTACCAAAATCTTTTATCGCCTTCTTTAAAACCTCAATATCATTTTTCCCTATAATAATCCGTCCATCATGGGCAATAGCAACAAATTCTCCGTAATGGTCTGCTTCAAGATCCTTTACGTGCTTCTCATAAAGAAGAGTCGCCTCTTTTACCCTTTCTTTAAGTTTTTGCACCATGATAGCCTTTTCTACTCCTCCACCTTTAGCCATGGTAAACTTTCTGTTTTGATCTTATTTAAACTTAACAAATTTTTCCCAATCACGTACACCTCCGCACTCCGTTTCCGTGTGGCCGCGGGCGAATACGCCCTCGTCTCCCTGAATCTCTCTTTCACGCTCTCATAAAACTGGTTATAGTAACTGCCCTGGAATATCTTCGCAACGAAGTTCCCGTTTTTCTTTAAAAGTGCAGAAGCGATGTTTAACGCGGCTGTGCTCAGTTCAAAGGAGCGAAACTGATCAAAATCTCTATTCCCCGATAACTGTGGCGATGCATCTGATATCACGACATCCACCGCGTCCCTTCCTTTTCCTGCGAGCGCCTCTTTGATCGCTGTTATACTCTCCTCTTCTCTTGTTATGTCACTTTTTAGTACCACGACACCATCTATCTTCGCTATCGGTTGCACATCCACGCTTATAACCATTCCGCGCTCGCCGACTAACTCGTGTGCAACCTGTGACCAGCCACCGGGAGCAGCACCCAGATCTACCACAGCATCACCCGCTTTTATCACCTCGAACTTGGTGGCTATTTGCACCAGTTTAAATGCAGAACGCGACCGGTAACCTTCCTTTTTCGCTGCTTTATAAAACCGGTCGCGCTGCAAGTCTGCTCTTTTTACCATCTCCTTCTTGTAACCATGACCAGGATGGTACGAAGAAATTCGGCACTATTCTTCGCACGTGCATTACGTCACTCCTCAAGGTGGTTTAATATACCTTTATATCCGCTTTACTATTATTTCTATCCTCTCCCAGTCCTCTTTTACGCCCCTTAATGCGGAGACCGCACCGGCAATCACTTTCCCGATTACGGTTTGCACAAACTCATTTGCTTCGATCTCTTCCTTATCTACAACTATTTTTAATTCTACTTTCTCCTCCATCTTTCTTCCCTCTTTTATAAAGCTTTTTATTTAAAAAACGGCTCTCTATACTGCATCGCTAACTTCAATTGGTTGAGTATATGCTTCTCGTCCACCTGCTCTACGGGAACGAGATTATCATTTCTCAGTAAACAGCTCTTTATCTTCCCATCCGAGGTTATTCTCAATCGAGAGCAATTCGCACAGAACTCAGTATTATCGATCGGATGCACCACTTCTACTTCCGCACCCTCCACAAAATACTTTCTCCTGCGCTGCAGCTCTCTCGTTTTTATCGCGGATGCCTTCGATTTGAGTTCATCCTCGACCTCAGAAAAGTCAGCTTTATAATTCAGCATGGAAGGGGTAAAAGAGGGGATCAATTCTATGAGCTGCAGAATTGCCGCTGTCCCACCCCCTCTTTTATTACATTCCTGCACGAACCGCACCATATCAGCAATCTCATCCTCGTTTATTCCCTTGAGGAGAACCATATTGAGCTTGAGAGGCGTAAGACCCGCATCAATTGCACGGTATATACCCGCAATCACCTGTGGAAGGTAATTTTTTGTACGCGTAATGAAGTTATAGCGGTCCTCCCTCAGCGAATCCAGGCTGACATTCACCCTGTCCAACCCGGCATCCGCAAGGTCAGCCGCATATTTGCTCAAGAATATGCCGTTCGTAGTTACCGATATCTCATCTTCAAATTCTCTCATGCCCTGAATTATGTCCACGAGGTCATCGCGCATCAGAGGCTCGCCGCCCGAAAATTTTATTCTCCTTATGTCGAAATAAGCGGATGCAACTCGTGCTATCGCGATGACAAGTTCGGCACTGATCTCTTTATCCTTCTCCTTTCTGCTTTCTCCTTCCCGATGACAATAGATGCAGTTCAAGATACACCGGTTCGTAAGAGAGAATCGCAAACTCCTTATCTCCCTGCCGTACTTGTCTATCAATCGTTCTTTATCCCATTTTTCTCTTTTCATGTTCCTATCACGATTCCACCCTCTATCATCTTGCTAATCACTCCTTTCATATCCTCGTATTCCCGCTGTGAATACACATGTGGTTCCAAGCGGGGTATACCAAGGATAGTTTTAACGATGGCGTATGCGTTTTCCTTTTCCTCTCCCTTGTATACAACAAGCAGGTCCACATCGCTTGCTACGGTATAGTTTCTCTTAGCAAAAGAACCAAATAAGACAACCATAGTGGTAGAAAGTTTCTCATTTAGCTCTTCTAATTTTTTTCTTATCTCCTGAACGAGCCATTCCGTATCATATTTTGGATAGAAGACCCGAACAGAACCTGACGATTTTATCTGCATGTCCAACCAGCCTATTCGCCTCCTCTTTGGTGTATCTCCTCCTTGGCGAGCCAGAAGGATGAGCATTTGGATATCTTGCGGGGATATAAGCTTTATCCAGTTCCAAAGCAGCATTAATAAATTCCTCTGTGATATTATGTTTCTCAGCTAACTCAGCTAGCAAGTCAGCCACGGAATGTCCCCAAGCTTCGGCTCCTAACTTCTGAAATACTGCCTTTACAGCTTTCTCCGCCGCTTGCTGCGCTGAGAAACATGCCCAATTATAATAACCCCTTTCAGTATCACTTTTAGCATGCTCCAAGTCACCTTCTGCTTCGTCTACCCAATCTTTGCTCCTTTCCATGTTTTACCTGCTCATTATAACTTATTGAACCTTACCGTTAAGTTATAGTATCATACTCACCATCAACACAATAATCGCTATGCCCAACGCAACACCATATACGCCCCTATCCCACGCTAACACCTTCCTTCCATCCAATACGCTGATTGGGATCAGATTAAAAACAGCGAGCCATGCATTTATCATCATTCCAAATTCTCCTATCTGTTTTAGCATGCCAGAATAAAAAGTAAGAGGTAAGAAAAGGAAAGCCAATGCCACGTTCATCATCGGACCGGCTAAGGATATCTTTCCATTCTCCCCCCTCGTGAGATATGGATTGAAGATCATAACAGCGCCAGGCGCTGCAAATATGAAAGGACCGAGAAAGGGAAATACGACTGCAAGCAAGAGCATGAAAGGTTCCATTCTAAATTCTGACCAGCTTCCATACCGCTGTGCAACGAATTTATGAGACAATTCATGGAAAATAAAGGCAGATCCAACGGTAACTGAAGAAAGAACAAATATCTCAAGCCAATTTAGCCCTGAGCCCAAAGGCATCCATCGTTTAATTAGCACGGTAAATGCAAAAGCGATCGCAAGCCATGCTATCACCAGATGCTTTATTTCCGTTCCGCTTGTCCGTATCGGCATTTTTTGCACTCAGTAAAGTTACATAGCCCGGGACGGATTCGAACCGACGTCACGAGGTCCAGAGCCTCGGATGATTGACCGCTACACTACCGGGCTATTTTCTTCAATGCGGTTTTCGATATAAAAAACTTGAAAAAGCTCCTCTGAATTTTAAACAGAACGCGAGCATAGCGAATATCAAGATCACGAGTTCGATTCCACTCTCAATGATCGGAATTTCGGGAACCGAAGGGCTTGGGGTAATTACATACACGAGCTCACCTACGTTCCCGGGGACTACCCACGTGAAAAGGGCGCTCAAGCCCGTCTCCTTCAGACCAAACCAGAATTCCAGATTATAGCTCTTTTCAGAAAAGGGGTAGAAGAGAAAGACACCGTTATAAAACGCGTCTAAGAATATGTGGAATGCGAGGAGTAACGATGCGAAGATGAAGTAGTTATTGTTTATCCCGGTGACCCTTAACCGCCTGAGGATAATTATACTGAGTGGCGGAATGAATAGTATAAAGAGGTTATGGAGTGTTGCTCTATGCACGCCAATGAAGGAATCTAAGTCGCTCAGGAGTCCAAAAGGAAGCAGGACCAAAGCTGGCTTCAAATCATCATCCTTTAAGCATGCAGCGAGTAAGAAAAGAGTAAGTGCGAGATGAAGTCCGATGCTTGGCATGTTCCGTCCTTTACTTATAATCTCTTTGTTTAATTTCTTTGTAAATGCCTCTGTCTCAGAGAGGGATTTATCATTTCTGCTAGACATCTTCACTCTGCGACTAGAGTGTATGGTTTATTTTTCAAAAAATAGGAAGAAGGGGGGTTAAAATTTAGTTCCTCCTCTTCAATGTGGCTACTGTCCGCACGAATATTCAGGCTTTTTTAATTTTGGCTTCTAGTACGTCACCGATAAACGTGCCGACTATGAATAGAATCACCAGGATTATTACGTCTATAAATATCCCAATTGTACCCGCTACAAAGAGGAGCGGTCGTCCACTTACGAAAAAACCGATAAGCCCAAAGATTACTCCCAGAATAATACCGTACATGATACCCTTCTTGAAAAGTTCCCAGCGCTGCTCCTTCCCCGGTTTCACGTAGCCGTAGATCAGCCCGATAATGAATGCAAGTATTAATACAAGTCTTCCAAGTATCATTTCTTTTCACCTCCTACCAATCTATGATGGTAGGCGTATATATATACTTTTTGAAAACCAGAACCTTTTGATTTTGAATGGTTATGATAGAACTTTTTTCTTCTTAGACAATCTTTTTATATACAAACTATGATTTGGGAGGAAGAAGAGGAGATACAAAGGAGATATAACGCGGAGTATATAGCGTGGCTGCAAATCGAAGCAAAGGAAATAGCGGCAACGCTCAAGAAGCTCGATCCAAATAGAATAAATGAGATCATCAAATTTTACGAGAGATACATTGAGCATCCCGCTTCTATGCATGTCCCTCTTGGAGGTGAGGAGGAAGAAACAATCGAGCAACTCGTTGGCAAAGATCGTCTCAAGAAGATCATTTTGTTAAAAACAAAGGCGTTTATTTTCGCACCCTCTATTTTAACACCTTACGCGGGCTCGTTAGATTATGGCGCTGCAATGTATCGCCTATTTCCTCTTCATGGCTTGTGGTTCTCCGTCATAGCACTGAACGAGGCGTATCTTAAATCCGCAACCAAATCCATGCTGAGGTACATGCTCGAACACGAACTCGCCCAGGGTGAAATCTACGCAGAATTAGCACTGCAGCACATCAAAATCCTCAGCTTAGAGATGAAAGGCGTAATCCACGAAGAAGCGCGGATGAGAGCGATACAGCAGTCAGGCATCTCTGATGAAGAGGTGGAACAAGAAAGACAATTGATCCTCGAGCTTTCTGCACAAAATCCAGTGGTTCCCGTGCATTTAGCATCAGCATCACTCTTTAGATACCTGGAGGAGAATCGGGAAAAAGTGAAGCAGTTCGGAGTTGCCAGCCAGAATGAAAGTGAAAAAGAATCGGAGATCCCCCTTGAAAAACTCGCGGAATGGTCTGATTTTTCCATCAACGCATTTAAAATCCTCTTAAAAGCGTTGAAAAGAGAAATAACCACGACAGGGGCAGAATACGGTATCGAGATAGTGTAGCATGCTGCGAATAACCTTTTTAGGAACCGGTGGCTCAACACCTACGCCGAACAGGAATCCATCTGCGATAGCGGTGAATAGAGAAGGTGAATTGATGCTGTTTGATTGTGGTGAAGGAGCGCAGCAGCAGATGATGAGAGCTAAGACCGGCATGAAGATAAAATCTATCTTTCTCACGCATTTTCATGCCGACCATGTGCTCGGTATTCCGGGTCTGTTACAGACGATGGCACTGCAAGGCAGAAAGGAGCCTTTAGAAATATACGGTCCGAGGTACGTGGATAAATTCCTCTACCATCTCCTCTCTCTGGGTTACGCCGGCAGGAGTTTTGAAGTGAGGGCGATAGAACTGGGACCTGGTGATGTAATAAGAAGAGCAGGATATGAGATCCGGGCGATAAAAACAGTGCACAATGTGGTAAGCATCGGCTATGTGCTGGAAGAGGATATGCGACCCGGGAGATTTAATAGAGAAAGAGCGCTCGAGCTTGGCATTGAACCCGGCCCTCTATTCTCCAAACTTCAATCAGGACATTCTATTTGCGTTGAGGGGAGGGAGATAAGACCTGAAGAAGTTTTAGGACCACCGAGACCGGGCAGGAAGATTGTGTATACCGGTGATACGAGACCGTGTGAGAGCGTGATAGAGGCGAGCGAGAACGCTGATTTGTTGATACATGATGGCACGTTATCAGAAGAAACAAAGGGATATGCAATTGATTACATGCATTCAACCGCTTTAGAAGCTGCGGAAGTGGCGAAGAAGGCCGCTGTGAAAAAACTCATCTTAACGCACATAAGCGCGCGATATTCAGATTTAGAAGGCGCAATGAAGTTGGAGGAAGAAGCACGACTCGTGTTCGAGAACACCGAAGTTGCAAGAGATCTCATGACGATAGAAGTTGGGTATAGTGAATAACATCACAGTCAGAGGGAGTGAGGAGAGTAAGCCCCCTTCTGTTTCGGCAGCATTCATCTTCGCGCCTCCATAAGGCTTGCACCCACGAGGTTGGTCGTTCCATCCGTAACCATATGACCTCATCCTCACGGAATCATCGCATTACTACGGCACGGTATCGTTTCTATACCAGAGCCAAGACTCTCGCCTTACGCCTTCGCGGCGTTCGTGTTCTTATGGTGGAGGGACTTTCCTCAACAACCCTTTTCCGCTTCGCGCAAAAGCGTTGACGGAAAAAATAAGGTTACCGGCAGCTGCCCTTCCTCTCTCCCCCTTAGATTATAGATTACTCTAATGCGAAATATATTTTTCGTATTTCTCCAGCGGATGAAGGAAAAATACGGGCGGTGGATAATTTACCGGTTTTAGCGTCTGATAATCGGTATAATATCGCCAAATGCGCCTTTACTCACGCCTGCTCCCTGTGACCTTACTGCTTCCCGCTCTTCGTACATCCCGCCGAACACCCAATTTGGCTCCACACCAGTCATTATCGCCGTTACCTTTGCCTTTCCATTGTAATCCTCGTTTATTCGTGCTCCCCATATTACATTTGCATCGGAATCTAACTCGTAGGTAAGCAACTCCACGATATCATTTGTCTCCTTCATCGTGAGGTCAGCGCCTCCCGTCACATGTATGAGAGCACCTTTTGCTCCCTTATAATTCGCTTCCAATAGCGGGTGACAGAGTGCATCTTGTACAACCGCTTCGGGCTTATTTTCCGATTTCGAGGTCTGTCCTACGAGCATAACGGCAACACCGCCTTCCCCCATTACTGCCTTGAAGTCAGCGAAGTCGAGATTTACTAAGGAGGGTCTTGTTATCGTCTCTGCTATACCCTGTATCGTCTCTGCAATCAGCATATCCATCGTCTTAAAGGCATCATTCACCGGAAGGTTGCCTGCATATTTCAGCAGCTTGTCGTTTTCCAAGATTATAACCGTATCAGTAACCTCTCGCAATCTTTTTATCCCTTCTAATGCTTTTTTTCTTCTTATCCTCTCCGCTTCAAAAGGAAACGAGACCATCGCTACTACAATTGCACCTTCTTCCTTAGCTACTTCAGCAACCACAGGCGAGGCCCCCGTGCCCGTACCACCACCCATTCCGGCAGTAAGGAACAGGATATTTTGTCTCTTTAATAACCCCTTTAGCTCTTCCTTATCCAATTCCGCTGCTTTTCTCCCTATATCTGGAGAGCCCCCAGCTCCTAACCCCCGGGTAAGCGATTTACCTATCAGCACCTTTTTTTCGCATGTTATCGAATCCAGGTGCAGTTTGTCCGTGTTTATAGCTATCCGATCTACGCCATTTAACCCACCCAGACTCTCCAACCTATTCATAGAATTGTTTCCTGCCCCGCCTACACCGACTATCGCTAGCTGTGGCACCCCAAACCAGTCATCCACCGTTTCTTTTCCTCTTTCTTCTACTTGGTATCCAAACATATCGCCCATCTTATTTCACCTTCTCTTTTTGCTTTCAATTCCCCCACCAGGTACTATCTTCTAAGGAAGAATGGGTTATATAAAGTTTTCGATAGGGAGACGTGCATGAAATTCATGAATACTCTGTACAGAAGGCGTATCTAAGCCTCCTGTTTCACCAATGGTATAATATCCGTGTCTTGCTGAGAGAGGAAAGAATTCATGATATGAGCTGCATCTCCGATACCCGTATAGAAGGTGAGACGACATTATAAATCTGTCGAGTATCCTTTCCAATCATTTCGACATGTTTCAATACCTCTTGCATGTTGCCCGCGATCATCACGTGCTTAACCGGAAATAAACTTCCTTCTTTAATCCCAAAGGCATTCTGTGCAACGACGGAGAAATCACCCGATGCTCTTGAAGCGGTATGTGCACCTATTACATCGTTTATGAATAATCCTTCCCGTATCTCGCCGATGATCTCTTCCTGAGAAGCACTTCTTCCACCTTCTTTGAGGATGAAATTCGTTGCTCCCGGGGCTGGCAAATTGTCGAAGCCTCTTACTGCATTCCCCGTGCTTTCTACATGGTCTTTGCCTGCGGTGTAAGAATCGTAGAGGAAGTTCTTGAGCACGCCTTTTTCCACTATGGTTGTAGACTGGGAAGGAACACCTTCGCCATCCATTCTTCCGCTATTTACACCTGACGGCATCGTGCCATCGTCTACAATCGTGAGAATTTCTGAAGCGACCTCCTCTCCTTTTTTACCATGATAGGGCGATTGTTTGCGCTGCACGTTCTCAGCGCTCACCTGCGGAATTAAGGTGTACGCTAAGAGGCTTTGCACCGCCCTTGGGGAGAAAACGACGGGGCGCTTCTTTATTTTGAGGCTCTTACCGCCCAGGCTCTCCGCCGCTATCCTGACCGCCTCCCTGCCTATCCATCCAAAGTCTATATCCGCGAGCATTCTGCGGACTTCACCTTCGGATCCCGATGTCTCCTCGCTGCCATCTTCGCTTGCCACAATCGTTATCCCTGCAGAGACATACGTGGCTACATCGCTTGTTTCGATACCTTCAGAATTGAGAATGTAGGTTTCATCAAGAGCAGCGGCGAAGCTCCCTTCTGTTGGTGCGCATCTTACTCCTTTTCTTACCTCATACTCCTTCATTCCCGCGAGCATCTCTTTGCAATAGCTTATCGCACCCTCGCTCCCACCCTCACCCCTGAGAAGGTCAACTATCCGTTTATCAATGGTTTTTGCAGGTTTCTTGTAGCTATACCTTGACAGTTCAGACACCGGTTTTGGTAAGCCCGAAAAATACGCATCCTGCTCAGATACCCGCGCTTGTTTTATCGCATGCAGCACGCATTCCTCTATCTTCCAGTCTTCCATTGCGGTCGTGTATGAAAATCCTATTTTATTTGAAATCGCAACTCGCACGCCAATACCCGTGCTTTTAACGTGCTTCACCTTTTTCACTTCCTCGCGCTCAAGATCAATGCTTAAAATATCGCTCCGTTCTCCGTAAATCTCAGCCTGGTCGCAGCTTTCCGACGCGATTTTTAGCCCTTTGCGCATGAACTCAAACATTTCATTTCCTCCTCCCTTTCCACAGCTTCAGCCGAGCAGTATCCATGCAAATTCGAGCGTAAGTATCCATAACGGTTTTATAACGTAATTAACCTATTTTGACCCCGTTACCTAAAGTATTAGTGGATGGATTATATTAAACATCATGGTAAAACCCCTAAAAGAAGGCGAACTTGTCCATTTGATAGACAAAAAGGGTAGGAGATATCAGATTGTATTAAAAGCGGGGTCATCTTTCTCTTTTAGCCGCGGTACAATTTTACATGATGATCTCATAGGTGTAGTGGAGGGGAGCTTTATAAGCTCGAGCTTTGGGGAACGGCTCGTGGTCGTCAGACCTACTTTAGCAGAGTATATCGCAAAGATGCGGAAAGGGTCGCAGATCATATACCCCAAAGACATTGCTGCCATTTTAATGCTCGCTGACATATTTCCGGGTGCGAAGGTGTTGGAGGCGGGGATAGGCTCCGGAGCTCTTACAATGGCGTTACTGCGTGCGGTGGGCAAAGATGGAAAGGTGATATCATATGAACGGAGAACGGACTTTTTGGAGATTGCGAGAAGCAATATAGAAACGTTCTTCGGTACGGTAGCAAGTGCAGGGCGAGAAGGTTCTGGGGAGTTGATAGTAAAGGAGAAGGATGTGTATGACGGCATAGAGGAGCGAGAGCTGGACAGAATACTATTGGACCTTCCCGAGCCATGGAGGGTGCTGAAGCATGTAGAAGAATCGCTGAGAAGCGGTGGAATCCTCCTGTGCTATAATCCCACGGTGCTGCAGATATACAAGCTTTCGAGACGACTGGAGTTGAAATACGAGAGAAGCTTTCGCGTCATGGGAATTTACGAAATAGGTATGCGAGGCTGGGAGATTAAAGGGAGAAGCATGCGCCCAGAGCAGAGAATGATTGCTCATACTGGATTTATTTTTGTAGCAAGGAAATATTCCCCTACGGAGTGAAAGCTCTTGTAAACGTGTTCTTTGAGCTTGGTTAAGCTGGCAGAAAAGAATAAATGACTTTTACATGAGCAATCGGTGCAGCCGAAATGAGCTATGGACTCCAGGTGCATGCCCATATTCGCTGCAATTTCGCATTCTTTCCGCTCCTTCATTTCTGCACATACCACTTCCTTTATTTCTACCACGGGGTTCGCCAGGAAATAATCGATATGCCAATGCAATTTTTTATCATCGCCAATGTCACGCGTGTGTCTCCCTATCCTTTGCTCTAATCCTGAAAGAGCAGAACCGACATAGGCATAAAAACCTCGTTTGAATCTTATGCATCCTATTTTGCCTATCTCTGCTTCTGTATCCGCATGGTTTTCTATGATGAGCACGTAGGTTCCTTTCATTTGTTTGCTTTGCTTAGCTTAATTTGGATACAAAATAGAGCAAAATTTAAAAAGCATCACTTAAACTTTTAAGCACCTACGCCTCCATTTAATTAAAGATATAAGTACACTATAAGAGGATGCAGAAGAAGCAATAGCGGGGGATTAGAATAGAATGGAGAAATCAAAAGAGAAGAAGGTAAGGGATGTGATGAAGCGTGGAGTCGTTACTGTATCGTTTGACACGCCGGTGAGTGAAGTTGCCAGAATCCTCGTAGATAAGAATGTATCAGGTGTAGCGGTAACCGCGCCAGACGGCGAAGCAGTGGGCGTTATATCTGAGATTGACATTATAAGAGTTTTCAACCAAAATTGGGATACCTTAACGGCGGAGGATATTATGTCGTCCTGTGTGAGGACAGCAGACCCTGAAACGACGATAAAGGATGCCGCAGTTATTATGAGGGATTTGAACATCCATAGATTATTGATACTCTCTCTAAGTCCCGCGTATGGTCTTCCCGTAGGGATATTAACCGCAAGAGACATACTGAGCGCGATTATCAAACCAAAATGACAGTACTATACATTCCTTTACTTCTGACATTACACATTCAGCGGGGGACCTGCATTGCTCCCAATCCGCCCTATAGACTTCTCGGATGATGTGGAGGCTCTCTTGCGAGAGTACTAGTTGGAATCGCGCGAGATGCTGTGAGAGTTCTCATTGATATTTTTAACATAATATATGAAAAAATCGTAATATGGAGCTGAGGATAGAACGGATAGAACGGTTGAAGCGGAAGAAAAATGCGATTGTTTTAGCTCATAACTACCAGAGACCAGAGGTTCAGGACATTGCGGAGTTCGTTGGTGATTCCTTAGAGCTTGCGAGAAGAGCGATGGACACAAGTGCGGATATCATCATCTTTTGTGGCGTTGATTTCATGGCAGAGACCGCTGCGCTCTTAAATCCGCATAAAAGAGTAATTATTCCTGATATCTGTGCGATCTGCCCGATGGCACAGCAATTACCACGGGAAGTCCTGCTTGCGGCAAAACGAGCGTATCCTGATGCTGAAGTAGTGCTCTATGTAAATACACTTGCAGAAAGTAAGGCACTTGCCGACTGCATCTGCACCTCTGCAAACGCGCGTGAAATAGTTAGGGCGATGGATGCTTCAACCATACTATTTGGTCCTGATCACAACTTAGCATATTACGCGCAGAAAGCAACCTCAAAGAAGATTATTCCTGTTCCTGAGCATGGCAATTGCCCTACACATCATCAAATCGCGCTCGAAGATCTGATAAAAGCGAAGGACGCGCACCCGAGCGCAAAAATTATTGTTCATCCAGAATGCATTCCTGAAGTCCAGGACAGAGCGGATTATATTGCGTCAACCAGTGGCATGGTGAAGATTTGCACGGACGTGGAGGACGAAGAATTTGTGATTGGCACTGAGGTTGGGCTCCTGCACCGGCTCGAAAAGGAAGCACCGGGCAAGAAATTTTATCCTCTATCTACGACTGCGGTCTGTCCACAGATGAAGATGCCCACCTTAGAGAAGATAGAAGCAGCATTGGAGCAAGAGAAGCCCGAAGTCGTTCTTACACCCGAAATCATGGAGCAGGCACGGAAACCCATCGAGCGAATGCTCGCCCTATCTTAACAAACTTTTAAGAAAAGTTTAATCAAAATACTTCGTTTAGTTGTTTCTTTCTTAGGGGGCGTCATGAAATAACTATATCAACTACCACTTATTGAAATTACATGCACG
>JASEFB010000109.1 GCA_030019325.1 archaeon
AAGCGATGCGCATTCCGCGGAATGCATTGGTCTCGCAACGGTTGAGGTTGATGGAGCGCAAAGGCCAGAACAGGAAGCGATATTGAAGCGGATAAAGGAGGGCGAGGTAAGGATAAAGAGTTGTATGGGAACCCCCTTTTGGCTTTATTTATCCCAACTGTGCAAAAAGAAAAGGTAGAGAAAGTCAGGTTTATTTATGCAGCTCTTTGGTATTTCTATTTCAAGCACTTTTCCAACTCCTCAAGCGTATTTATATTTCGAAAAGTCCTTAGATCAGAGTCTATTTCCCGTATCTTATTTACAGGGGGGAAATTGACATTTTTGAGTTGCGATAAACTTGTAAAAATCCTGTTATCACCTTGTTTTATTGCCGCCTTTATCGCTGTCAGCATCGGCTCTTTTTGATAAACGGCATGCAAAGGCTCCAGCATACCGTTTTCCCACCTCGGTACGACTGCATCGTAGTTACCACGTTCAGCTATCTCGAATAAAAACTCCACCACGTATTCGTTTACAAAAGGCATATCGCACCCGATGACGAGGGAATAAGGAAAGGAAGCCTTTTCTAAACCTGATAGGACGCCTGCAAGTGGACCAAAACCCCTCAAAGAGTCAAAGACCAAAGGGATTTTATCTGGTATTTTATCTCTGATTTGTTCCCCCTGCTGCTCGTCTCGTGCTGCCACTATTATTTCGTCTGCCACGCCTGATAGGTTATCAATGACATGCAGTATAAGCGGCTTGTTCTTTAAAGTGATGAGGCATTTATCAAGAGATTGGAACCTTTGACTTCTCCCGCCTGCGAGGATGAGCACGGTCTTTTGCATTTCTATTTGTTCAGAAACAAAGAGGTTTTATTTAAATAGAGAGGGAAGTCAGTTTATTATGGATATGAATTTCGGACAAAACTAAAATAAAGAGGAGGAAAAAGGGTGAGGAGTATGGAAGCACGGGATATAATATTCTCGGTGGTGATGGTCTTCTCTGCCTTTGTGCTTGCGTATAGGTTGTGGGGCCGGTATCGTGACCCAGCGATTGCACTTTCAGCAGTGATATTGGTCGGAATGTTAGCGCTTTTGTTCTTAAGCATAGATGAGAGGTTAAGGAAGATAGAAAGGGGGTTGAGCGAGAAGGAGCGGTCTTTAAGGGTGAGTCTGCAATCAGTGGAAGAAGAAGTGCGAGAAAAAGTAGGTACTGCAGCGAGAAGATTGGAGGAAGTGCGAGAGGAGATATTGAAAAGGGGCTATCGGTAAGAAGGAAAAATCTCACGGTCAAATAAGCCCTTACAGGGCTTGCGGGGTCGTGGGGCGGAGCCCCACACTACCAAATCCCACGTAAACCCTAATCAAACTCTTTTCTTAAAAGAAAAGCGTCTACGGAAAAGAGAGAAGCGATGTGGAGAGAGATTATGGAGAAGTTTGAGGGGTTACCATCGCAAAAGAAGGTTATAGAGCTCTTGTTGGAGCGAGGGTTTCAAGTGGGTCCTGAGGGGAAAGTAGCATCGGGTGGGATCGAGATACCGCATACGCAGGTAGCAAAGGAGCTCGGCGTGGATAGGCGGGTCGTTGATATGACCGTGAAAAGAATTCTAAAGGATCCTGAGTTGAGAAAGATATTTGAGAATATTCGTTCTATAGCATTTCTTGGTGAGGTTGCTCCCTTGTTGGGGCTCAGTGTGATTATAATACATCCTACGGATGCGAAAGAAAAGGGGATACTTGGAGAAGTTGCTACGGTGATAGCAAAGCGGGGATTGAGCATAAGACAGGCGGTTAGTGATGATCCTTATCTCGTGGATGACCCAAAACTCACGATTATCACGGATAAAAATATACCAGGCGAGTTAATAGAAGAGATAGGGAGGCTGAGGAGTGTAAAAGGCGTAGAGCTTCACCAGCCATGAGAAGGGAGGAGCCCAAAATGAAATTCGAAATCGTCTCCGAAGAAGAGATTTTGGAAGGGAAAACCACCGATGTCTACTTCCTTAGAACGGAGGAGGTGCTGAAGAAGAAAGGAGTTAATCCCAACGTGGTGGCGGAGGTTATTACAGCGAGGCAGGGATGGGCTGTGCTGGCGGGTTTGGAAGAAGTGGCTCATTTGTTGGAGGGGAAGAACGTGGATGTGTATGCGATGCCCGAGGGCACGATCTTCTTTCCTTACGAGCCTGTTTTACGCATTGAAGGGCGGTATTTGGAGTTTGCGAGATATGAAACGCCCTTACTAGGTTTCCTCTGCCACGAATCCGGGATAGCGACGAAGGCGGCGAGGATAAAGAGGGCAGCAGGGGACGTTCCCGTAATTTCGTTTGGTACGAGGAGGCAGCATCCGGCATTAGCAGCGATGATAGAGCGATGCGCATATCTCGGTGGAATGGATGGTGTAAGCTGCATCGCCGGTGCGGAACGAATAGGGATAAAGGCAACAGGAACAATGCCTCATACCTTGATGATATGTTTTGGCGAGGACAGACAGAAGGAGGCCTGGAAGGCGTTTGACGAAGTTATTGCGAAAGACGTGCCCCGGATATGCTTATGTGACACGTATTATGATGAGAAGAAAGAATCGATAATGGCTGCGGAGGCGCTTGGGGATTCGTTACGTGCTGTTCGGTTAGATACACCAACTTCGAGGAAGGGCAACTTCAGAAGGATCATAGAGGAAGTAAGGTGGGAGCTTGATATTCGAGGGTATAAGAATGTGGGCATCTTTATAAGTGGTGGTATAGATGAGGAGGAAGTGCTTGCGCTGAGAGATATCGTAGCCGGGTTTGGTGTGGGGACGAGTGTTGCAAACGCGCGGTGCATAGATTTCGCACTGGATATAATAGAACGAGAAGGTGAACCGTGTGCGAAGCGCGGGAAGCGAGGGGGGAAGAAACAGGTGTATAGAAGGAAGGGCGTGATTGAAGAAGGTAAGGATGAAATACGATTGGCAACCGAAGCTCCGCCGAAGGATATGGAGCCGTTGCTGAAGCCGATGATTCTCAAGGGTAAAATCAAGGAGGATTTCTCGTTTTCGCTCGAGGAAGCGAGGAGAAGGGTGCTGGAGCAGTTGAAGAGTGTTTGTTAATTTATAATTCCTCAGACACGCCAGCCTCTTTGAAGGTCTTCATTTCGGTAAGTATTTTACATGCAGCTTCTACAATGCTTATGCCTAATGCCGCGCCTGTCCCTTCGCCGAGTCGCATATTCAGGTCGAGTAAAGGCTTTAAACCAATGTAATCAAGAATCACTGAATGCCCTCTTTCTACCGACCGATGCGCTGCTATCATATAATCCCGCACATCAGGTGCTATCTCGTAAGCAATTAACGCTGCGGCACCTGATATAAACCCGTCAATAACAACCGGGATCCTGTGTGATGCGGCTGCCAGCATCACACCTGCCATACCTCCTACCTCAAAACCACCTACTTTAGCGAGAACATCTATCGGGTCTTTTTTGTTAGGGTTATTAACTCTTATTGCCTCCTCGATTACGTTTATTTTCTGTTCAAGCGCTTCGTCGTCAATGCCTGTTCCTCTTCCGGTCACTTCTCTCACCGCTTCTCCTGTTATTACTGCTGCAATCGCACTGCTTGGCGTGGTATTCCCAATTCCCATATCCCCAACGCCAACGATATCCATGCCTTTTTCAGCTTCGAGCTCAAGGACTTCGATTCCCGCTCCGATAGACCGTGCAGCATCCTCATACCTCATTGCTGGTCTTTTTGTCATATTAGCGGTCCCATACGCGATTTTCTTATTAACCAGCATTTCGTCTTTTATGTCCACCGCGACGCCCATATCAACAACGACAACTCGCGCACCCACGTGTCTTGCCAATACATTTATCCCGGCACCGCCGCTCAGGAAATTAAAGATCATCTGAGCAGTAACTTCCTTTGGAAATGCACTTACCCCCTCCTCGGCAACGCCGTGGTCCCCTGCCATCGTTATAATTACCTTATCTTTTAACTTCGGCATGGGATTGCCTGTGAT
Organism: archaeon; assembly: GCA_030019325.1. Classification (GTDB taxonomy): domain Archaea; phylum Halobacteriota; class Syntropharchaeia; order Alkanophagales; family Methanospirareceae; genus ANME-1-THS. The sequence continues at coordinate 3,980 of JASEFB010000109.1, forward strand.
TCCCGCAATTTTTATGGATAGATCTTCTAAACTTCCTAAGCTCCTTGCGGGCTTGGTGAGATTATCCTGTCTTTCCCTGGCGATACTCATCGCTCTTTCATCCAGCGCTTTGATTCTTTCTATAGTGTCTTTCATGCTCATGATTATCACCTCGTTTGTAGTGTTGAATGGCATTTTTATAAAGGTGTATAAACATCTTAAAAATATACTTGCCGCTATGAATTATGCTGCGAAGGTTGTGGAGCATGAAGAGATAAGGACTTATTGAGGAGCATGGCGACTATTTTTATAGATCTGATTGTTATCTCGATAGGAAAAGTCAGGATAAGGAGAAAGAAGGAGCAAGCTGAACATTGACTCTCTTGTCGGTAGAAATTTATTTAGCGAGATAGGAAATAATTAGGGCTTATAAGAAAATTGAAGTCATATTTCCTTCTTTCTATCACAGGGGAGGTGAATCTCAGGTGATGAGAGAAGGCGTGAAGGTTTGGAGTTTGATTGCGATTCGGAGTGATGGAACTTATTTAAGGTGAAAGAGGAATAAATCTCAGGTGCTCACATGCCATGCGAGAGGGTATCGTTTGCCAAGAAGGCGATAGAACAAATATCTCATCACAGGAAGGATGGAGTTACGGAAGCTTGGATCGAAAGCGTTGTTTTAAATGCGAATGAAGAAGATACGGATACCAAAGGAGTTATTTGAGTATTCAAAGCATGATGTATTCATCTATGCGCTTGACTCGAATACCATTGGGATTTCGCCCACAGCGAGTGAATTCTGGGATAAAAAGTCGTTATGGAAAGGGGAAGCGGAATTGGAAGATTGTGGAGATTATTTGTTATTGGTGCTTCCATATCAGGTTGCGTGCTTTTACAAGAATTTTAATCCCAATTATAAAGTGAGTGTGTATAAAAGCGGAAGGATCCACATATTCTTTGGAGCGGAGGATGAGGATTGATGCACTCCGTAAGCCTTTAAAATACC
>JASEFB010000110.1 GCA_030019325.1 archaeon
GGGATTTGGTAGTATTTGACATTGGGATTTATTGTCCAGCTATACAAATACAAATTTCTTTATATGAGGAGAGAATAGCTTGTAACGAGTCTAAGAGCTCGCTGTTCAGACGATTATCCGTTAATACCTCAACCTTCTCTATTGCTTGATTCAAGCGTATCAAAGGAGTTGTTAAGGAGCCATCTAAAAATATCACATCATGAGGCGCTTTTGATATTAACTGTAATTCATACTCAAACATAATACCACTGGCTATTGAACCTGTCTCATCATGATGAACCACTGGTAAAATCGTTGAAAGATGTCTCGGTTTTGGCCAGTACCTTTTCTCAGAAGGGGGTATTAGCCCCTCAACAGCCACTGCCGCAATGGCTATTATGTCAGTTGATAGCAATCTTTCAATCGTATAGGAACCATCTACTCCACATGTTGTTGGTATCTCCGAATGCCCTAATTCTCTATCCTTCTTTATGTCATGCCCTAAAAATGCGCGAAGTTCTTTACGTTTATTTTGCAATTCCTGAAAATTTTGAAAAAGTGAATCCCCGATGGCATTACTCTGTTTGAGCATCTCCTCAACTAAAGCCTCTGGGAGTTCCTCAAATGGATGGGCTTCTTCCTTTTCCATGCTTATTATCTCTTAATTCAATGTATTACTCGATATACATCCGAGGGTATCCAGAGTATTTTCAGTCCACAATCACCCTGTTGGCTATTCCCTATTGGCTTGCGCTATACTTCCACACCTCACTGTAACATCTTCATCGCTTCTTTCGCCGAAACGCCTTCATGCACTACCTTACTCAGTGCCCTCGTCATGTCTGTCGGGTTCTTATGCTGAAATACATTTCTACCTATTGATATACCTGAGGCACCCGCGGAAATCGCATCTTCTACCATCTCCAGCACCTCTGCATCGGTATTCGCCTTGGGGCCGCCTGCTATGATCACGGGCACGGGACAGCTACGTATTACCTCCTTGAAGGAATCGGGGTCACCAGTATAATTTGTTTTTATGACATCAGCGCCAAGTTCCGCACCTACTCGGGCCACATGCCTCACCACCTCGGGTTCGTGTTCACTTTTCACCTTCTTCCCACGCGGATACATCATCGCCAAAAGGGGCATGTTCCACTCCTCACAGATCATTGTCGTCATTCCAAGTGCCTCAAGCATCTCCGCCTCGTTCTCCGCACCCACATTCACGTGCATTGAGACCGCATCAGCACCTAATCGTATCGCTTCTTCCACCGTAGCGACTATAACCTTGTTCAATGGGTCAGGCCCCAACGAAGTGCTCGCAGATAGGTGAATTATGAGCCCTATATCCTTACCATATCCCCTGTGGCCAGCAATTACAATACCCTTATGCAGGAGAACCGCGTTTGCTCCTCCTTCTGCTATCGCATTCACCGCATTCTTCATGTCCGTCAATCCGTATATAGGACCTGATGTCACACCGTGGTCCATTGGAACAATAACCGTTCTCCCACTCTTCCGGTCTATAATCCGTTCCATTCTTATACTCTTCCCTATGCCCATCTGTTCCATCCGCTCTCTTATACTTGTCATTTTCTTCTCTTTACCTCTCTCTTATCCCTCCTTTATATACCTTTACTTTTTTCAACTCGCATGACAATTTTGCAGTTCTCTCATAAAAAATTTCCCGCTATTCTCATACTAATCGTAACGTCTCCAAGTTCATGGGGGCTACCGTCTCTATATTGAACTTTTTGTGTATTCCACTTGCTAATGCGGTACATTTGTGATTCTCGCCATGCATGCATATCACCTTGGATGGCAGTGGTCGTATCCGTCTCACGTATTCAAGCAATTGATTGCGGTCCGAATGCCCGGAAAAACCATCAATTGTCTCTATCTTCATTTCCATTTTTATGTTCCCCATCTTGCCCTCGTTTGAGAACTGTATCTCATTCCATCCTTTTTGTATCCTCCTTCCAAGCGTTCCTTCCGCTTGATACCCCACAAAGATAAGTGTATTCTTTTCATCTCGTGCAAGCCCTTTCAGGTATTCAAGCACAGGACCGCCATTGAGCATGCCTGAAGTGGAAAGGATGATGGATGGTTCCTTCTCCTCTATTACCGCCTTCCTTTTTTCTACATCGTCCACTTGAACGAAAATATCAGCTAAGAACGGATTTTCTCCCTGAAATATCGAATTCTTTAGATTCCTGTTGAGATACTCAGGATACGCTGTATGAACTGCCGTCGCCTCCCAGATCATCCCATCTAAATACACCGGTACCTCCAATTGCATCCCCTCCAATGCGATCATCACCTCCTGCGAACGACCAACCGCAAAAGCAGGTATTATAACTTTGCCACCCCTGTTTATCGTCTTCTCTATCTCCTCCTTTAAATTCTTCTCTGCCTCTCGTCTCGACGGCTGGAGGTCGTTCATACCACCATAGGTAGACTCTATAACCAACGCTTCAAGCCGTGCGAACCCATTGAAGGCCGGGTCAAAGAGAAAAGTCCGCTCATACTTGATGTCTCCCGTAAATGCGATATTGTAAAGCCCCTTACCTGCATGGAAGTACGCAATCGAAGAGCCCAGTATGTGACCTGCATTGTAAAAGGTGAGTTTCACATCAGGTGCTATATCGGTAACATCGCCATACTTCAGCGGAATCGTATGTCTTATCGTATCTCGTATTAGGGATGATTTATATGGTATCTTCTTGCCATCCCGTGCTGAAACCTCTATATAGTCAAGCAGCAGGAGTGCCATAAGGTCTCTCGTTGGTTGTGTCATGTAAATGGGGCCGTCATATCCGTATAAGAACAGAAGAGGCACCAAGCCAGAGTGGTCGAGATGTGCATGCGTTATTACGACCGCATCGATATCCTTTAGCGGTGACGCTTCAGGGACGTAGAGATAAGGCGTTCCCTCCGAGCCCACACTTACTCCACAGTCTATTAAGATCCTCGTTTCCGGCGTAGAGAGCATGAATGCATTTCTCCCAACCTCTCTGCATCCCCCTAATGTCGTTACACGCAGCCATTCATCTTCTTTTGTCTTATCTCGGTATATCCTCCTCCCTACTTTCTTCAAAAAGTCCTTCCTGAATTCGCTCTCCTCCCTTAAATATCTCCTTATGCTCTTTATTATCGACGATTGTATCGGTGGAGCTCGGATAACATTAGGTCGCCACCCTATTACCTTTGCTACCTCTCGCAATGTTGCTCCATGAGTGCCTATGACCAACCCAGGCTTTTCGGCTTCTATTATCACCTCTGCCGTATCCATATCAAAATAAATATCCTTTATTCCGCCTTCCTCAGGTATAATATCATAAATAACCTTGGAAGCCTTTTCCGGCTCCATCAGTATATTGCTACTCGGTCTAACCGATATCCTCTTCTTCAATTCCTTCGCTAGTGTTCGAACGATACCGCCATCGTCAACGAATATCTGCGTGTCTTCCGTGTATATAACGAGTTCAGGTCCCTCAAACTCCACACCGCTAATGCTCACATTAGCCGGCAGTAACTCTACTATTCGCTTCTTTAATTCTGAAAGTGTTTCTTCTGGTAACATCGCCTACCTTAATCGTTTCTGTTTAGTCTTCTGCTGCATCCTTTTACCTTAGTATACCTTACAATCCTCAACTTGACCCTTTAGCTGTACAAACGCTCCACTTTTTGTTCCTATTCTTAATTTCTAATAATGGGGCTCCGCCCCATGTAGGGGCTCTGCCCCATGTAGGGGCTCTGCCCCTACCACCCCGAAATCGCGGGCTCTGCCCGCGTTCCCGCGAGCCTGAAAGGCTCTGTAAGAGTTTACTCGCAAGCCCTGTAAGGGCTTAATACCCAAACAAAATATCAAGTAAGAGAATCCTTTATCATTTTTATCCTTTCCTCGCTTAACTCCTCATATCTCTCCTTTGTTATCACAATCACTTCCATCTCTTCACCCGAGGCACTGTCCCTCTTCATTGCAGAATGGAGTGCCTGTATCGCAAGCGCTATCCCGTTTTCGAGCGGCATCTCTTTTGAATATCTATCCTCGAGCACCCCGTAGGCAATAGGAGACCCTGATCCGGTAGCTGCTATTTCCTTCTCCTCGGTATTCCCTCCAAACGGGTCTATCGAGAATATATGCGCCCCACTTCTGTCTATGCCGCCTACCAGCAGTTGCACAATATAGGGGTAGAACCTTTGACCGCTCATCACATTTGACAACAGCGTTGCCATTGCTCTTACTGTCATCGGCTCCGCTCTTCGTATCTTATAAAGCCTCGCCTCTACTGACATTAATCTGACCAATGCTTGTGCATCTCCCACTATCCCCGCTGTGGTTATACCCATGCGGTCGTCCACCTGATATATCTTTTGCGCTGCTTTTGATGCGATAAAAGAACCCATTGTCGCTCTCTTCTCACTCGCCAGCACGACACCGTCATCGCATATTAAACCAACAGTGGTCGTTCCCTTCTTTATTTGATCCATTATTTCCATTATTTATATCCCTCCATGCGTTGTTGTCAGCTTCAGATGTTTCACTCCTTTCAAGCTCATTATCTTTTCCGCTAATCCCTTTATCTTCTTCGCATCACCTTTCAATACGACGATCTCAAAGCAATTCTCATCGTCTAAATGAATGTGTGTTGACGATTTTATCATGTCTATAAAATGATGTTGCGCCTCTGTGAGCTCAT
>JASEFB010000111.1 GCA_030019325.1 archaeon
TAATAAAACTTTCGATTAAAATTTTTTAAGACCCACTGGATATTGAGCAATTACGCTGAGGCGAAAAAAACCACGAGATTCCACGAGATTAACACAAACCTTTTCTTAGAAAGAAAAGCTTTACCAAAAGAACATATTTGTTTTTCTTTTAGCACAGGTTTTCTTTTTGTAAAAAAGAAAAAGTGTTGTGTAATCTGTGGTTATAAAGGGAGCTAAACAAAGCAAAATTCAAAATATGCACATTTACGACAGATTTTAAGATACGAAGGTTGTGGCGGTTCTGGCAGCGCGATCACTTTTTGTATCTCATTCAATATACTCTTTATCTCCTCTTTTACATCCTCGGTAAGCGCCACCTTCTCCTTCTTACGCAGCAGCGGATAGTCTATTTCCCCTCCCACCTTTTCCATCCCTTTTAATTCCTTCAGATAGTATAAATAATAAAGAAGCTGGTATCTGTGTGCCTTTTCCAGCCTCTTCCCCTTTTTCACCTCATGAAGAATAAGCGTATCGCCCTTCTGGACGAAATCGATCGCTATTCGGTTATCTATGACGATTTCCTTCTTCTGGGCTCCATACGATGTTTCATGGACAAACTTGCTATAAGAGACAAGGTCTGAACTCTGTTCCATGGTGACGAAATGCGAGAACAACCATAATTTCGTCTTGCACACCATGAAATAATTCACCTGCGTGCCGCTGAAGAACATCTCTTTGGAGAGTAATGCACCGATATCTGTTTCTGGTTCCATTTTTTAATCGTATCCCGTTCCGGCGATATCAGAGCTCTTGCGAGCTCATAGTAGTTCTCGTGAAAATTCTTTATCATCCTCCAACTCTGTTTACGAATCCAAACCCTAACGAACTCCTTTCGCCAAATCCCGCATCTAACCCGAATTCTATCACTCTTCTTTGCTGTTCATCCATAATACTCCAGATAAACTCCCACATGCTCCCCACCATCACGTATTCCTTCCCATCAATAACGACTTTTGTAGCGGTTGCCCGCCTGAACACAAACTGCTCAAACAAATCGTAGTTTTTTAACTCCGAGCCGTAAAATTCGCTGAACTTCTTTATCAAGTTCTCGCTCAATTGCTTTAAAAACGCCTCAAATGAATATTTGGGACGCCAGTAAACATACCTCGGTTTCCTTTCCTCCTCTGGTATCCCGTATCTCTCATAATTCCTCTCCGGTATCCTGATTATTACGGGCGTGGCGGTGAGCACCCTCAAATCTCTTCTTTTTAGCTTTGTCTCCAGCTTCTTAACTTTTACCAGCTCAAAGGACATCTCACCTAGATTTATCCCCTTACGATTTGTGGAAAATTCATGAAATGCCCCTTCTAACGAAGATATAAGCTCTCGATTTGGTGATGCGATAATCAAATTCGCAATTTCATCCTCTTTCATATCTTTTATCGGAAAGATATTTGAAAAACTGAAGAATTTGTAGCCTTCCTTGTCATGGAGCATCCCAAACCCTGAGTCTCTCAGTACTCCATAAATGAATCCTTGGAGCTTATGGTGATACATATCTTCATAACTCTGGTCTTTTGTTGCCTGCAGATGAATGAGGAGACGCATGTTTAATCTATTTTTTACTCATAAAAAAGATTTGTGCTGAATGCACGCTGGAGAGATTCTCGGTATAAAAATCCATGACCACCTCATTGTGTCGAAGAACGGTTACTCGAGTATGAAGGAGCAAGGATTGATTTAACCTGATCGTACTCCAAGAGTAAAACAGAGGTATATCGGCAAGTTCATCAACCATACCCTTAACCTATATAATTCCAACCGACGAATAAAAATCCGGTGATATGAACATGAAGAAATACGAATGCATAGTTTGTGGCTACATCTACGATCCCGAAGAAGGAGATCCCGACGGCGGGATAGAGCCGGGAACGGCCTTTGAAGAGCTGCCTGACGATTGGGTATGCCCTGTATGTGGTGCAAGCAAGGAGGAATTCGAGGAAGTTAAAGAATGAACGAGCAAATCGAACGAGAGCTAAAATCGTGCTTGCTTCATCGATAGCGAATGGAAAAATCTTTGAACTCTCCCGTATACTCCTCCCAGGTAACCTTTACCGCTGAAACCTTTGCGGCAGGTGGACCATAATGGCAAAATTCTATTAACTCCTCCACTTTTTCCTTCCCCCCTTCAAATACCGCTTCTACTCCTCCTTCTCTCCGGTTTCGCACCCATCCCTTTACGCCCCGCATATCCGCTTCTTCTCTTGTTGCATACCGAAAGTAAACGCCTTGCACCCGCCCAGTGACAACCACATGTGCTCTTACTTTTGATCCCATTTTACGCTTGGTCGCTTGTCTTTGCTCTTAAAAGTGTTATATTGCTCTCAAAAGTATTATATGATGTACCTGTTAAAATATGATTCACTTGAATGAAAAGAATTGAAATAAAATTGTGGAGATAGAAAACTAAACCACTCTTTTATACGCTCCTCGTTCCTTCGCCGACTCTAGGAGCCGCTTATAACATCCCTCACTTTCAAGCGTAGTGGAATCGCCGATTAAAACCAATTTCCTCTTCGCCCTCGTTATCGACACATTGAGCCTTCTCAAATCCCTGAGAAATCCTATATCACCCGATTTGTTACTCCTCACAAACGATACGATAACAACCTCTTTCTCCCTGCCTTGAAACCCATCCACCGTCTTTATCTCCAAACCCTCTACCCGGAGCATCGTTCTAATGAGCGAAACCTGGTCATCATAAGGGGATATGATTGCAATATCCTCTGGTCTTACACCGAGGCTTAACAAGTGTTCAGCAATATCCTTCACCAATCTCGCTTCTTCTACATTCTCTCTCGATGTCGAGCCTTTTCTCACCCGTTCCCTGAACGCATCACTGCCACCTGTGTCAATAAACAAAAGTGGTTCAAGATCCTCGTTCTCCATCTCCCCCTCTTTTAATTCCGGGAGAATATCCTTGAGATTTCGTCTCTTCACCTGTTCATAAGCCCGCAGTTTGCCCTCATAAAACTCCTCACTCGGAAACGCCGCTATCAGATCGTTCATTCTATACTGGACTTCAAGCATAACCCTTATTCGGTCACCATACAACTCCAAGAGCCGCTCGAATAAACTCTTGCTCAAACTACCGCTCGCTGCTTCCTCATTCAAAATTGTCGGTGGGAGCTGCTTGTGATCGCCCGCCATGATGAACCTCTTAGCCTTGAGCACCGGTATCAAAGAAGAAGGTTCAGTAGACTGCGTTGCTTCATCAATAATAGCAAAATCGAACTTTTCACCTTTGAGTATCTCGGATCCTGCAGTGCTGTTCGTCGCACAAAGTACCTCTGCATCAATGATAATCCCTTTTATCGCACTCTCTTCCAGTCCTCGCGCAGTACTGAATAATTTATCGATGCGTTGCTTCAACGTAAGCCATTTCTTCATGCTCTTCAGTCTTCCCGCCGGTATGCCCCGTACTGTTCTTCCTTCTAGTGCAAGCTGCATTATCGCATCATCACTTAAACCCCTTCGCCAGCGCATTTCCGGCATGGTAACCCCTTTCATGCGCTCTTTGAGCTCATACGCCCTCCTTCTGAGCTCTTGCGCCCTTATATAGTCCGGATCTTTCTGAACCAGATAATCCAAGCTCCTTTTCCGTAAAGAAGGAATTACACGTGCAGGATGCCCTATTCGCACGACGTCCACACCGAGCTTATCCAATCGTTCTACCAGGTTATCCACTGCCACATTGGAGTCTGCGGTAGCTAAAACTCTATATCCACGCTTGACGAGTTGTATTATAACTTCTACGCAGGTTATCGTCTTCCCTGTTCCTGGCGGTCCGTGAATGAGGAAGAAATCTCGTGCGGCTAAACACCTCAAAACCGCTTCTCGCTGGCTTTTGTTCAATTCCGGGTTAAAAAATTCTATCCCTTTTATCTCGGTGAAATCCGGAGGCGTATTACCCAGCAATTTATCCCTTCGCAGCCTTGATAGTCGTTTAAATTTCTTTAAAGCTCCAATCATCCGTTGAAACGTGATATCATTGACAAAAAGGTCAATTCTAAGATCTTTACGATAAACAAAGCCTGGTGGCGCATCATCAAACGCAACGGTAAGAGAATACAAAGTCTTCTCCGCAACCGTTCCCATAGGGTTGTCCTCATCCCATGGGGCTGTGCCCGCTCGGCTCACCAAAACAAGGTCTCCAACCTCTATTTCACTCTCCGGTAAGGTGAAACCCGCATTTTGTTTTCTAAATCGCACTAAGTGCTTTCCACCCAATCCCAAGCCCTGAGATTTCCCCTTCATCTTCAAGAACGCACGCCCCTTCTCTTCACGCTCCTGTCCACTCAATCTCCTCATCTCCTCTCCATGCAGCCGCATCTGTTCCTCTCGTTCCAACTCCACAAGTTCGGTGAAATGCCGTATGTATTCGTTCTCGTCCATTTTTGATTGGATTGGGATTTGGCCTCTCTGAATTTTTAGCAATAGCGTATTTTCTCTCCGGGTACCTCTACCGTAAAACGTCAGAATGGTTTGTGGATTAACAATGGTGCTTATGCTGATATTTGCCCCTTTGGGGTTACGTTGCGGTAAAATAAAAAATAAAAAAAATAAATAAAAAAATTGTATTTGTATAGCTTGAGAATAAATCCCAACGACAAATACTACCAAATCCCAG
>JASEFB010000112.1 GCA_030019325.1 archaeon
AAGCTTTTACCCCAAATCCCTCTATCTCCTCTTTATCCAGTAACGGATCATACCCGTAGATCTCAACGCCAAACTCCTTCAATTCCTTCACCATTTCCATTACGGGCGATTCACGGGTATCCGGCACGTTCTCCTTATACGTTAAGCCCATAATCAATACTTTTGAACCCTTAATAACTTTGCCAACCTCGTTCAAGCCTTTTATCGCCATTCCCGCTACGTGTTTGGACATGTAATCATTGATCGCTCTTCCTGCTAAGATTACCTGTGGATGATAACCCATCTCCTTCGCTTTATACACCAAGTAATAAGGATCCACAGGGATACAGTGCCCACCAACCAAACCCGGCATATATGGGTGAAAGTTCCATTTTGTTCTCGCGGCTGCCAAAACCGATTGTGTATCTAAACCCATCTTATGGAATATTATCGCAAGCTCGTTCATCAACGCTATGTTCAAATCCCTCTGGATATTCTCGATAACCTTGGCTGCTTCGGCTGTTCGTATATCTTTCGCTTTATAGATATTGGTTATCAAACCGTAAAGCTTTGCCAAGGTTTCGGTTGTCTCCTCATCCATTCCCGCAACTATTTTCGTTATCTTTCCCAAAGAATGTGCTTCATCGCCGGGATTTATCCGTTCAGGGGAATAACCGATTTTAAAATCTATTCCACAGTTCATTCCTGATTCTCTTTCCAGTATCGGCTTAACGATCTCCTCGGTAACGCCTGGATAAACCGTTGATTCCAAAACTACGATAGCTCCTTTCTTCAAGTTCTTACCCACAATTTCGGCTGCGGATTTCACAAAGCTCAAATCCGGCTCCTTCGATTTCGTTACCGGCGTCGGCACTGCTATCAAGACAAAATCAGCTTCTTTTATTCTCGTTGCATCTGATGTGAATTCTAAGTTTTCTTTGGTGCAGTTGTTATTAAGATGTACTATCTTCGCGTGGTCTATATCAAATCCTATCACTCTGAGATACCTGGAGAGAGACTTTGCTAAAGGCAGGCCGACGTAACCTATACCGACGACGCAGACCGTCTTATCTTTCATGTGGCACATACCTCTTTTTTCTTTCGTCAGTGATAAGTTCATCCCTTGCTCTATCAAAGTGGCAGGTGGATCCCATGAAGAAGCATTTGGGTTATGGGGGGAGAAAGGATTATGTATTTATAAAGACATATTAAAGTTAAAGTAGGTGGTTGTTATGAGCTTGGGGCATCCTGTTAAGCAAATGATAGAAAGGATGAGCAATGACGAATTAATAGAAATGCTCAGAAGAGAATATCTAAGAAAGCTTACGAGGTATAGACTTACAGACGGGTTCTTTCGTAAAAAATACGGAATGACATACGGTGAGTTCGAGAAGGAAAACGTGGTAGCAAAAAGGAATTTTTCATGGGAAGTAGAGTCTGACGCTCAGGAGTGGGAAATGGCGATAGATGGGATAAGCACTTGCTTGCGTAAATTGGGAGAAGTAAAGGTTGAATATTGATTCTATCATAAGCGAAGTGCAATCAGTCGCTTCAGAGTTTGGACTGAGGTTAAAAATAGTTGATATAACCGACAACATAGTTGACTTAAGATTATACATTGATGTAGAGCTTTTCATCCAGGTTTATGCAAATCAACTTAAAGATAAGCTGAATCTGAACTTGATATTCAAGAACAGGAGATTATGTGGGTATGATAGTGAAGGTGGAAGGACTCATATCCATCCAATTGATGAGCCTGAGTCTCATATTTTCACTGATAAGAAAGTAGATGTAAAAGAATTTACAGTAAAGGCACTGAAATTTCTTGAAGAAAGAGAAATGTTGTAAAATGGCATAACTCTCTCTCAATCAAGCCTCAACATGAGCAATCTTGATATGAAGCTCCGCTAAGATTCCGATGTTCTATTTGTTTTCTTCCTTCCTTCTACGTAAATCACTTATCGGGCGCTTACCCCCTCAACTCCTTCATCTTCCGTATGCTCCGCTCTATGTAATGTGATGCACCTATATCCCATCGGTTCCACAACGCACCGTTTATATGCCTGATGCCATCCTGCGATATTTCCCTCGCTTCCTCTATAGTTTCACCGATGCCTACGGTGCACACCGTTCTTGAACCGAGCGCATATGTAGCTCCATCTTCCCGTAACTCCATAGAACCCGGATATATCCGAAGATTATCGCCGTAGTTCTCCTTCAACGCATACGCACCACTCAAATCCACCCTCCTATCCCCGCTATATGTTACCCGGTAATCCCCGTAGTCCATAGGCACTGCATACGTCACCACCGTTGCTCTCTTCACACATTCTATCCTCTCAAGAGTACCTTCGATCATGCGAAAGCACACGTCCACAAAATCGTTCTTCAGCACGGGTAGTACGTTCTGTATCTCAGGGTCACCAGGCCGGCTGTTTATCTCCAGTATCTTTGCGCCTTCACCCGTATGCATAAAAGCTACGTAGAAGGGGATACCCCTCAGCCCATCATTTTCACCACTCCCTCTCAGTTCCTTGAATATCCTCTGAACCAGCCTCTCCTCCTCTTCTCTGTCACTTTCGTTCAAAAAAGGAAGCCAATCTTCTTGAGCTTTATAAGAGCCCATTCCGCCGGTATTAGGCCCTATATCTGAATCAAACGCTCGTTTATAATCTCTCGTATCGGGAAGAGCGACGACCCTTTTACCGTCACAGAACGCTTGAAAACTCGATTCTTCACCCTCAAGTCTCTCCTCTATGAGCACATCACTGCCACTCTCAAAGATAGACCTGAAATGATCAAAGAGCTGCTCTCTACTTCTGAAGTGGTCACCCCACACACCCACGCCCTTGCCCGCTGCGGGTTTGTCCGGCTTAACCGCAACTTCATTACCGATCTCATCTAAAAAGCGCCAGACAGCATCCCTCGCTTCACCTACACTCTTATACTCCGTACGATGAAACACTTTAAATCTCGGATTTGCCTCAGCACAGCATTCCTCAATCAGATACCGCTGCGATGCTTTACTCCCTTCGATCGCATATCGTTTCGTGGGACATATCATGGCTACTTCAGTCTTACGCTCTACGATATCCCTAACACCCGCTATTATAGGCTTCTCAGGGCAGCAGATACCAAAATCGATAGCGTTTTTATTCGCTTCAATGAAGTCGCATATCTTTTCTACGTCGAGATCAGGAATGACCACGTGCTTCTCTGCATGCTCCACGTTATACGGATTCCTCTGCTTATCAGCAACATATAAACGCACCTCATAATTCTCGCTCCTGCTCAGCGCATCGATCACCGCAGCCGCCCTCGACCCATAAGAAATAACCACTATCCCTACTCTCTCTCCCCCTCCCCCCATGATGTTTTATATGTAAAAGAGTCAAAGAATAACTTAGGCAAAGCACGAATATAGTAAAAATAAAGAGGATGATAAGATGAGTGGAAGTGGAGAAATACCCCCCCAGGTGCAAAATCTGTTTGCTCAGCTCCAGCAGCTTAAAGCTCAAATAGAAGCTTTGGGAAGGCAAAAGATGCAGGTAGAAGCTCTGTTACGAGATACTGAAAATGCATTAGAGGAATTGGAAAAAGTTGATGAGAACTCGTTGATATACAAAAATGTTGGCGAGTTACTGATAAAAGCAAGTAAAGAAACGGTAAAGGAGGATCTGGCAGAGAAGAAGGAGACCTATGACTTGAGAGTGAAGACCTTGGAAAGACAGGAGGAAAGAGCCCAGAAGCGATATCAGCAGTTACAAGAACAGTTGCGAGAGGCGTTGGGTGCAGTCACGCAGCCGACGGGCAGCGCATAAGTTGGTCAGCATCATCACCTAACGTGTTATTCCTCTCTTATTTTAGCTCCAATTTTGGTAACGCGTGTAATCGTACAGGCAAAAGAGGCGTTTTTAAAAGATGGACATCCCGCTTAAAAAAATACGGGAAGATGTATGGGAAGTACCACGGTCGTATAAAGAGTATATGGAGACACCGGCGAGGATATACGCTGCTGAAGAACTGTTAGATAAGATGAAACGCGACCTGACACTGCAGCAAACAATCAACGTCGCTTCGCTTCCCGGTATAGAGAAATACTCGATGGTTATGCCGGATGGGCATCAGGGATATGGCTTTCCGATAGGCGGCGTTGCGGCTACCGATTTCGAGGAAGGTGTCATTTCACCGGGTGGTGTCGGTTACGATATAAATTGTGGTGTACGACTTGTTCGAACCAATCTGAGAGAGAAAGATATCAGACCTCGGCTGTCTGGGATAGTAGATGGCCTGTTTGACTACATTCCATCAGGGCTTGGATTATCAGGAAAATTGAGGCTGTCATTTAGCCAGTTAGATGAGGTGCTGAGGGGGGGTTCGGAGTGGTGCGTTGAGAATGGCTACGGCTGGGAGGAAGATGTGGAGAGGACAGAGGATGGTGGGAGATTAAAAGCAGCAAATCCAAATAAGATCGACGAGAAGTCAAGGCAGCGAGGTGCACCTCAGCTCGGCACGCTCGGCTCGGGCAACCATTTTTTAGAAGTGCAGGTCGTAGATGAGATTTTTGACGAACGGCTCGCAAAGGCATTTGGTATTGAAGAGAAAGGGCAGGTGACCGTTTTAATACATACGGGTGGTAGAGGTTTCTCACACGGCGTTTGCTCATACTATTTGAGAAGATTTGA
>JASEFB010000113.1 GCA_030019325.1 archaeon
TAATTTCTTTGTAGAATTTGACAGAGGAAAGGAAGTTGGGTTCAGTTGAGAAGTCCAACAACAGGGATGCACCCGAATTTCATTCGGGTGTGGATTGGATGGGGCTTTTGGTTATAAATCCCCATCCGAGCTTATTTTTTGCTGCGTTGAATTGTGAGACAGCCTCTTTATTCCGAGGGACGTTGCATAGGATTGAGCACCTTTATACCAAGCGTTGCCGCTTCCTCTTCTATCTCCCCTTTTTTTCTCCTCCCCACACTTGATGCTATTCGCACTGCCATTTCCTCGCTCGCATCTTCAACCTGAGCGAGGTCATTCGTATTGAAGACGAGCACTTCTCGTCGCCCGGAAGGATGTAAGCCCCGTTCTTCTTTCCGTCTCCTGTAGCCTACCTGTACCCGTGCACCTTTCGCCGCTATGTGCTCCCTCATCTTGTTGTCGTGTCCGCGAGGTCTTCTCCAGCTTTTACTCAACTTCTTCTTTCTCCACCAGCCATATCGCGCGAATTTTGGTTTTTTCCTTTTCATCTCGCCTTTTTCCCTTACCCTCTTCTTATATGGAAGAGGTTAATAAAAAATTCCTCTTTCTATAAACGCTTTTATAGAGCAAAAGTCTCTCTTAGTACAGTGTGGGGCTCTGCCCCACGACCCCGAAAACCCTGTAAGGGTTTATCTTTCTTCAGAAAGAAAGTGTAGTTTAGAGCTTCACGAGCATTACATCAAATATGTTTTCCACTTGCTTTATCTCTTCGATAATCCCATCACTGACCGGACTGTCCACGTTAAGCACCATAACCGCTTCTCCTCCTACCTTCTCCCTTCCTACCTGCATCCCCGCTATGTTTATGCCTTTGTCGCCTAAAATCGTGCAAACAGGACCGATCACCCGTGGTTTATCGAGGAAGGAGCAGATAAGCATGTAGCCAGAAGGATATGCATCCACCCTATATCCGTTGATTTTCACTATCCTTGGGTCGTCTTTCCCGAAGATCGTACCCGCAACAGTCTTTTCTTTTTCTTTGCCGTCCGTTCGTGTAATAGTTGTAATGCTAATCAACGAGTTGAAATTCTCAATCTCCCCCGTCGTGCTCTCCCTAACTTTTATCCCGAATTTCTTTGCTATTGCTTCGGCATTTACATAATTCACACCGTCGGTGAACCATGAGAGGAAGCTCTTCAGGATTGCCGTAGTTATCAATCTCGTGTTTTTCCCTATCCCTTCTCCCGCCATTCCTAATTCACCTTCATAAGAGACGTTAAATTGTTCAATTCTACCCGGTCTCGGTATGAGCTGTGCACAGAGTCGTCCCAGCTTCTCTGCTAATTCTAAATAAGGCTTTATGGACTCCATTAACTCCTCTTCGACATACAGCATATTCACGGCATTCTTTACCGGCTTGTTCTTTAACGCCTCGATCACCTCTTCTGCAATGACCATCGCAGCAGCCTTCTGCGCTTCGGTTGTCGATGCACCCAGATGAGGCGTAACAATCACTTCATCCAGTTCCAGCAATTCTCGTTCCTCTGGTGGCTCACGCTCGAAGACATCAAGAGCCGCTCCCGCTACTTTACCGCTCTTTATTGCATCCTTTAGCGCACGCTCGTCTATTATCCCTCCTCGTGCACAATTTAACACACGAACACCATCTTTCATCAATGCGAACTCTTTCTTACCGATCAAATGATGCGTGTCCTTTGTCAGCGGTGTATGGAGCGTTATAAAATCCGCAACCTGAAGGACTTCATTAAAATTTGAAAGAGCAATTCCAAGTTCTCTCCCCCTCTCTTCTGTTATAAACGGGTCGTATGCAATGACCCTCATTCCAAGCCCCTTTGCTCTTTTCGCAACTTCACTTCCCACTCTTCCCAGACCAATTATGCCCAATACCTTACCATTCACTTCCACACCCATGTGCTTTTTTCTGTCCCACTGCCCGGATTTGAGTGATACATTCGCAGCTGGTATTCTCCTCAATAGGCTGAGCAGCATTGCGATAGTGTGCTCTGCCGCAGATATAGTATTCGCCTCCGGAGCGTTCACTACCAGTATTCCTTTCTCCGTCGCTGTTTCCACATCTACGTTATCCACGCCGACACCTGCCCGACCTATCACTTTTAATCGGCCCCTGCTCCCTGCTTCTATTATCTCCTTCGTCACTTTCGTGCCACTTCGGACGACTAACGCATCATAGCCTGCAATGCGCTCCTTTAATTCGTCCGTGCTTAACTCTAATGCAACATCAACTTCTGCAAACTCCCTCAGCTTCTCTATCCCCTCCTCCGAAATATGGTCAGTTACAAACACTCTTTTCGTTTCATTATCGTTTGCTTCCATCTACCGTTCTCCCTTTTACCTCTTCGTACGCTTACAGAAAATGTATACCATCGCTAAAATATAAGTTAACGGTAAAAGAAGAAATAAACAATCGACAATTATGTCAGAGTACGGTTCGTGACGTGACATGGCATGATATGCTCCATCACATGGATCTTTCTTTCGAAGAATGCAATTGGCAAAAGATATGGTAATTGGCGTCAAAGTAAAAATAAAAACAAGAGGTGAACCAACGA
Organism: archaeon; assembly: GCA_030019325.1. Lineage (GTDB taxonomy): Archaea > Halobacteriota > Syntropharchaeia > Alkanophagales > Methanospirareceae > ANME-1-THS. The sequence continues at coordinate 2,571 of JASEFB010000113.1, forward strand.
TGACGGTAATAGAGATAAGGGAAATAAAAGGCAGAGAGATTTTGGATTCCCGTGGAAACCCAACCATAGAAGTAGAAGTGAGTACAGCGAACGGATTTGGTAGGGCGAGCGTGCCTTCAGGAGCGTCAACCGGAAGTAAAGAGGCGTGGGAGAAACGAGATGGCGACAAGAAGAGATATAACGGCAGGGGAGTTCTCAAGGCGGTTGAAGCCGTGAATACAGTGATAAAAGGGGCACTAATTGGCATGAATGCTCTCGAGCAAGGGGAGATAGATACGCAGTTGATAGAACTGGATGGAACGGAAAACAAGTCGAGGTTGGGTGCGAATGCTATCCTTGGGACATCGATGGCGGTGTGTAAAGCCGCTGCAGACACGTTAAAAAAATCGCTCTTTGCATATATCTGCGAAGATGTAGCGGGAATGAAACTCCGGTACGAGCTTCCAATACCGATGATGAACGTGATAAACGGCGGTCAGCATGCAGGTAACGAACTGAGCATCCAGGAGTTCCTTATCCTACCCCTGGGCTTTGATCGGTTCAACGAGAACTTACGAGCTGGTGTTGAGACTTATCATGCACTTAAAAAGGTAGTAGAGGATAAGTACGGGAAGATAGCCACGAATGTTGGAGATGAAGGCGGCTATGCACCGCCCATGCGTGTGACGGCTCAGCCACTCGATGCGATAACCGAAGCGATAACCGAAGCTGGTTATTCTGAGGATGAAATACGGTTGGGCATCGACGCTGCGGCTTCCTCTTTCTTCGACGCGAAAGCACAAAAATATCAGATAGATGGTGCATGGAAAGACGGTCCTGAACTTATCGACTTTTATCAAGCCCTCGTGGAGAACTATCCGATCGAATTGATAGAAGATCCTTTTGAAGAGGAATCATTCGATCTCTTTGCGGAACTCACCGCTAAGATACCACAGAAAATAATCGTAGGCGACGACCTTTTCGTAACGAATGTCAAGCGACTCGAAGAGGGGATAAAGAAAAAAGCGGCAAATGCGATTCTACTGAAGTTGAATCAAATCGGCACTATCTCGGAAGCGCTGGATACGATTAGATTGGCTTCTCAAAATGGCTATAAGAAAGTAGTCAGCCATCGGTCCGGAGAGACCGAAGATACGCTTATCGCCGATTTCTCGGTGGCAATAAACGCTGCTATAATAAAAACGGGCGCCCCAGCACGGAGCGAAAGAACATCTAAATACAATCAATTGTTGCGGATAGAAGAGGAAATAGGGGAGAAGGCGAGGAGCAAGAAGATTTTTTGACGCCAGATATTGCATCCATTTTTAGTCAAGGTGAAAAATGAGCGAAAGTTTTGTTCGTCCGGAGTCGTGGATAAACGAAGTACTTCGGATTAATTCCCTTTTTGGAGGGATAAACGAACTCGAGTTCGGTTATTCACTGTTGTGCGAAATTGCCCGAGAAAACCTTAGGGGGCGAAAGAAATGATAAAAATGCCATCAACCAAAGAAATATTATCCACTCTATTCAGCTATATGGTTTATTATTACGACCGTGAGCAATTTCCAGATTTTGAAGCTGTTTATCAGTTAATTTTGAAGGAAGGAGAACATACTTTTCATTACTATATCTCTGTATCAAATGGAAAAGCAGAGTATCACGAAGGAGAGCATGAATCTCCTTCTATTAAAATCTATTCTCCAGTTTCTGTTTGGCTTGATATTGCAAGTGGAAGACTTAATGGTTTTTGGGGACTTTTAACGAGAAAATATCGCATCGAAGGTCCTTTATTCTATTTGAGGCAGATGAACAAAGTGTTTGGGAAGAAAATAGATATACCAGGAATGGGTGAGGGAATTGCAGATTTTGAAAATCCTAAGAAGAGAATCTGGAAGAAACCTGATAAGGTGCTTGTTATAAATGGAAGTCCTCGTCAGGATAAAGGGTTCACATTTTTCTACTTACAATATTTGCTCAAAGGATTTGAGTCCGCAGGAGCAGAGGTAGAAGTGGTTAACATTTATGATGAGCGCCTTAATATCGAGCCTTGCAGAGGATGTTTTACTTGCTG
>JASEFB010000114.1 GCA_030019325.1 archaeon
GACGCATTTTACGGGTTTACCGGGAACTGGCTTATGCAAGAGGCAGTTCTGGCCAGTGGCTGTGTGGATCTTTTCGCCGCTGATATGAATTGTTCTATGCCTATTGACCCCTTATACGCTCAAAAATATAAGTTCAGGCTTGTGCCGTTAAGTGAGCTAGTTGCCTTTGAAGGCATTACCGAGCGAATCAACTATGAGCCAGAAAAGGCTGAAGAACAAGCCGCTCAACTCCTACAAATGGCGGTCGGCAACTTTAAAGAACGCAAAGCATATGTCGAGTCGGTTACACAATTACCCATGAGAGAAGCCTTGGTTGGCTTTTCTACCGAAAGTATTCTAAAAGCTCTTGGCGGCACTCTCGACCCGCTCTTAGGAGCGCTAAAAGATGGATCTTTGCGAGGGTGCGCAGGCCTTGTTTCATGCACGACGCTGAGGGATTCTGGGCAGGATGTACACAGTGTCCGAATAGCAAAGGAGCTTATTAAACGTGATATCTTGGTGCTTTCAATGGGGTGTGGCAACGGAGCTATGCAAGTTGCAGGTCTCTGTACTCCCCAGGCGAAAGAATTTGCAGGCGCAGGTCTTAAAGGACTTTGTGAAAACCTGAATATTCCACCTATTCTCAGCTACGGAACCTGCACGGACACAGGACGTTTGGCTGACCTTTTGGCTACAGTCTCAAATGCGTTGGGAGGCGTGCCTATACCAGATCTCCCTGTTGTTGCGGTAGCACCTGAATATATGGAACAGAAGGCTACCATTGACGCCGTCTTCGCTTTGGCTTTAGGACTCTATACGTATGTCAATCCCATACCGACGGTTACGGGAGCACCACATTTGGTCAAACTCTTGACTCAGGACTGCAAACAGATAACCGGTGGTCTGCTGAATGTTGAAAAAGATCCAATCAAAGCAGCAGATGCCATGTTAGCACACATAGAAGCGAATCGAAAGAAAATAGGGATCTAAGCCGAGATAAATCGAGGAGTGGAACGGCCGGCCCAAAAGTACGATGACTATTAATTCATTTGTTTACATTATATATCTAATTAATCGGTGTGGATCCAAAGGCTCTGGTGCACGTTAAAGGAACGAACAAGGGGAAAGTTATACTCTATGCGTTAAGCACCTGCGTCTGGTGCAAGAAAACAAAGAAGCTGCTAACGGAGTTAGGCGTGGATTTCTACTATGTATATGTCGACTTACTGGAAAGAGAGGAGAAAGCCAAAGTTTTGGATGAGATGGCGCGTCATAGTTCCGTACGCTCCTTTCCCACACTCGTGATTGACGATAAAACATGCATCATCGGCTATCAGGAGAAGAAGATTCGGGAGGTTTTAGGTTGATGAATGATACTAACGTAACGAATGATGCGGTTCAGAAGCTTTATGCACGCTTAGATAAGGAGGCTGAGGCGTCAGGATACCACCTGAATCCCGATGTTGAACACACCACGGATTTGGTCAGAGGACTACTCACCAATGAGAAGCGATATGGATACTGGGCATGTCCCCGCAGGTTGGCCTCTGGCGATAAAGAGGACGATCTTGATATCATATGTCCCTGTGATTATAGAGATCAGGATGTAGAGGAATACGGCGCCTGCTATTGTGGACTTTATGTGTCAGAGGAGGTTCTCGAAGGCAAACAAAGTGTAGAGCCTATACCTGAACGGCGGCCACCACCTGAGGAAAGGAAGAAGGCAGAGGAAATACCCCCTACAATATCCTCTCTATCGTTCCCTGTATGGAGATGCCGCGTATGCGGATACTTATGTGCACGAGAGGGACCTCCTGGTGTGTCCCATATGCAAGGCGAAAAAGGACCGGTTCGAACGATTCATATAGCTCGGTGGATAGTAGTCTGTAGTGAACAATGAACAGGATGATATTGCATATGGAGAAGAGTGAAGTTTTATAAGTTTTTATAGCATAAAGTTATAAAATAATGCAAGTGAAAAATGGCAGAAGGACGTAAAAAGGCTGAACTCAAGATTTCAGGAATGACGTGCGCAACCTGCGCTACGACTATTGAAAAATCCATCCTAAGCAAAGACGGTGTTGCTGATGTGCGGGTGAATCTTGGAACTGAGAGTGCCACCGTGGAGTATGATCCGACACAAGTACGACTTGCTGACTTAGAGAAAGCGGTAACAGATGCAGGATATGGCGTGATACATGAAAAAGCAACGCTGAAGATCGGGGGAATGACCTGCGCTATGTGTGTAAAAACAATTGAAGACACGCTCTCAAGACTTGATGGAATCATTGGCGTTACGGTCAATCTCGGTGCTGAGAAGGCGTACGTTACCTACAATCCACGAATAACAACGATAGCCGAGATGAAGAAAGCCATTGAAGACGTGGGCTATCAGTATCTCGGGGTAGCGGGAGAAGAAGCAGAAGATGTAGAGAGAGTCGCGCGCGAGAGGGATTTACGAGAAAAGCGCAACAGGTTCATTGTTGGATTTGCCATCGGTATCCCGCTCATGATTCTTATGTATCTCCCTGTCAGCTTTCCATTTCCAATGGCGTATTTTATGCTGGTTGTTTCAGCGCCGGCTTTTATTTACGTAAGCCATCCAATATTCGGCGCAGCTTATCGTTCTCTTAAAAATAAGAATCTCAACATGGATGTCATGTATTCGATGGGGATCGGTGTTGCGTTTGTATCAAGCCTTTTGGGTACGTTTGAGGTTATACTTACAGGGGACTTCCTGTTTTATGAGACCGCACTTCTCCTCGCCTCGTTTCTTACCATAGGGCGGTATTTGGAAGCACGGGCAAAAGGGAAAACTTCTGAAGCGATTAAACGATTGATGGGGTTACAACCAAAAACCGCCACTGTTCTCCGTGATACCAATGAAATGGAAATACCCATAGGGGATGTTCAAATAAATGACAGAATAGTCGTTAAACCAGGAGAGAAAATACCGACAGATGGTGAAGTTATTGAGGGTGAGAGCTATGTAGATGAATCAATGATTACGGGAGAACCTATTCCCGTTTTGAAGCGGAAAGGCGTTGGTGTTGTTGGTGGAACGCTTAACAAAAACAGCGTACTCACATTCATCGCGACAAAAATAGGGAGAGAGACGGTACTCGCTCAAATCATAAAACTTGTAGAAGATGCACAGGGCTCAAGACCCCCGGTTCAAAGAATTGCGGATAAAGCCGTGAGTTATTTCATTCCCACAGTCTTAACCATCGCACTTCTTTCCTTTGCTGTGTGGTATTTAGTTATCGGCAATACGCTCCTTTTTTCCCTTACCGCCTTGATTGCTGTGCTCGTTATCGCATGTCCCTGCGCCCTGGGGCTTGCAACACCGACCGCAGTAACGGTAGGCGTTGGTCGTGGAGCAGAACTAGGCGTTCTTGTTAAGAATGGCGAAGCTCTTGAGATTTCAGAGAAACTGACAACGATAATCTTTGATAAAACAGGGACGCTTACTAAGGGAAAGCCAGAGGTCACCGATATAATCGGTACAGGAATTGACGATCGAACGTTGCTCAAGCTGGCGGCAAGCGTGGAGAAGAATTCACAGCACCCACTCGCTGAGGCGATCGTGCGACGAGCACAGGAAAAGGGTATTGAGCTGGAGGAAAGCGAGAATTTTGACACCTTTGGAGGTAAAGGCGTCACAGCACAAGTTGCAGGGAAAGAGGTGCTTATAGGGAATCGAATACTCTTTGAAGAAAGAGATGTCTCATACCCCGAAGAGGTTGAAGAACAGATAGTTCACCTTGAAAAAGAAGGAAAGACGGTCATACTCATCGCTCGTGATAACGAAATATGTGGTATTATAGCCATTGCGGACACCCTAAAGGAAACGACAAAAGAGGCAATCAAAGCGTTCAAGGACATGGGGCTGAATGTCGTCATGATTACCGGTGATAATGCACGGACTGCGCACGCGATTGTAGAGCACATTGGCATAGAACGGGTATTAGCTGAAGTCTTACCGCAGGATAAAGCTGAGGAAGTGAAGAAACTTCAAGAGAAGGGAGAGGTAGTAGCCTTCGTGGGTGATGGTATCAACGATGCACCTGCACTGGCACAGGCTGATGTCGGTATCGCAATAGGCAGTGGGACGGACGTGGCAATAGAGAGTGGTGAAATAGTTTTGATAAAAGACGATCTTATGGACGCTGTTTCCGCAGTGCAGTTGAGCAAGAAAGTGATGATGAGGATAAAGGAAAACCTATTCTGGGCTTTTGCGTATAATACCGTACTCATTCCTATGGCAGCAGGGATCCTTTATCCTTTCTTTGGTATCACGTTTAAGCCTGAACTTGCGGGGCTTGCAATGGCTCTGAGTTCCGTAACGGTCGTAACGCTTTCCTTGATGTTGAAAAACTATATACCCCCTGCAAAGAGGGGTGAAAAAATACATAAAAGCAAAAGCACTTTTATGTCGAGGGGAATATAGTGATAGAGGGATGCAACGAGAGAATGAAAAAGGGAGTAAAAAGGAGAACAAGCTGGGAACGAGGGTACCCCCCTTAAGCATAGAAATAACAACAATACTGCTCGTTTTTTTGGGCTATTTTAAAGGAGATAAGAGAGGA
>JASEFB010000115.1 GCA_030019325.1 archaeon
CATTGCTTTCTTTGCTGAATATCTCTCGAATTTCTTCCAAATTTAACGTTTTCTTACTCTTCACTTTTCTCCTCTCCATTTTTCTTTTTAGGTAAAATATATCTAATGAAATGTAGGGCAGATTCTTTCAACACATATTTTTTAAGCCAAGTTCTCATTATTTCAAATACTTCTGGGCATGTTTCTGGCCGGACAACAATATTATTCCCAAATATCTCTTCCGCTTCGTTTATGGCAATTGAATAACTATGTGAAGGATATGAACTGCTTAGTCTATCTATAATTTCATCCGCTTTTTCTTTCAGAGAGCTATTTTCGTGCTTCAGAATTTCTTTTGCATGTGTTTCCATCAAATGAGATGCATCGATCCAATCCTGAAATTCTACGGGATCAAGTTTATCCGACATAGCTTTCCAAGGATAAGGAGCATCCTCTTCTGGAGTGGTCTTAAAAAGATCATTCAAATGACCGAAACTCCTGATCATGGCATTAACAGAATATAGTTTTCCATTTCTTTCGACTTGAATATCTATGGGGCTTAGGTGTGCCATCTCACCCATTACTATTTTGTTCCCTATTAAGGCTATTAAAGTACCTCCGCTAGCGGCTATATGCGGGATAAATACTGTAATCTCCTTAAAATTGTCTCTTAGAATCCTTGCTATCTTAAAAGAGGAAGATACACCTCCGCCAAGCGAATTTAATAACAAATAAAGCTTTTCAATCTTCTCTTTCCTAATTTCATTTATTGCATCTTCGATACCAAGTTCTTCCGGGATATCAACTGAGGCTAAGATTATTTTAGTAGGCGTTACCTTCGCAGGAGCATAAGGTGCAATAAATGCAAGTGCCGCTGTTTTTTCATCTAAAATTTCGTGCACGCCCGTGTATATCTTTGAGTCTTTTTCCCTTTCAGCAAAGAGCATCTCTTCCGCCATTTTCATCCCCCTCACTCTCCTTTATGTTGTTCATAGTGGACTCAATTTTCTTTTTTCATGCTTATAAAGCTATCACATATAATCATCATCTTAGAATAAAAGTGCAAAGCAGGTGTAATCAGGAGACAAAAACCGCTGCAAGAACCCGAGATCCCAAAAATAATCATATTTATGATACAAATTGAAGCTGTGGAACAACCTCGGATACTACTTTAAATAGAACGTAAGATAATAATTGTCCTAAAAGATATGGAAAAAGAGGCGATAGGGAAGGAGAGAGTATTTGAAGCGGTAGAAAAGTATGATGTGAATTTCATCGGACTTTGGTTCACCGACATCCTGGGGAACTTAAAGAGCGTTGGTATAGCTATTAGTGAATTAGAGACAGCCTTTGATGAGGGCATGGGCTTTGATGGCTCTTCAATAAAAGGGTTTGCACGGATTGATGAAAGCGATATGCTCGCAAAACCAGACCCTGCTACATTCCAGATAATTCCGTGGAGACCGAAGGAGGATGTGGTTGCGAGGATGTTCTGCGATGTCTTACAGCCCGATGGCAGTCACTACGAAGGTGACCCCCGGTATGTATTGAAGAGGAACCTGGAGAAGTTGCGTGAAGAATACGGCTACACATTCTATGTTGGTCCTGAGCTGGAATATTTCTATTTGAGGAACGACAAGAGTCTGGAGGTGCTGGATGAAGGTGGGTACTTCGACTTAACGACACTGGATGCGGGAAGCGACTTACGAAGAGAGACGATATCAATGCTCGGTGCGATGGGAATAAAAGTAGAAGCGAGCCACCACGAAGTTTCTCCGTCGCAGCACGAAATAGACCTTAGATATACCGATGCGCTGACGATGGCGGATCAGGTGATGACCTATCGATTTGTGGTAAAGGAGGTAGCACAACAACGTGGCTGTTATGCCACGTTCATGCCAAAACCTATCTTCGGGGTGAATGGCTCTGGGATGCATGTGCATCAATCGTTGTTTAAAGGAACGAGAAATACATTCTTTGAGCCGGATGAGGAATATCATCTGTCTGAGGTGGCTAAACAGTATACCGCAGGATTATTACGACATGCACCGGAGATAACCTCGGTAACCAACCAATGGATAAATTCGTACAAACGGTTGGTTCCGGGATACGAAGCGCCAGTCTATATCACCTGGGCACGAAGGAATCGGTCCACACTCGTACGGATTCCGATGTACAAGCCGGGGAAAGAGGAAGCGACACGGGTAGAATTCCGCAGCCCGGACCCCGCATGCAATCCGTATCTGGCATTTTCGGTGATGCTCGCTGCTGGAATGGCGGGGGTAAAGAACAGGTATGAATTGCCACCACCGACGGAAAAGGACGTTTACCGGATGAGCGATGAGGAACGGGCGCGCGAAGGGATAAAAACGCTACCAGGGAGCTTGATTGAAGCAATTGCACTGACAGAGAAGAGCGAACTGGTGAGAGAAGCTTTGGGAGAGCACATATACCGGAATTTCATCACTTCAAAGAAAGTGGAATGGGATCGATATCGTGTGAACGTGACGGAATGGGAGCTGAAGGAGTACCTATCGGTGCTGTGAAGATTTTCATACTTTTTATGATGGATGCTCAAGAAGATCAGGGTTGATGAGGCTGTAAAGAAGAAGGTGATTCAAGTTACTGTGAGAAGGTTGTTTCATTTAAGAAAAGGAAAATCAGAAAAGAACATTTAACAGTCAAAAATAATAAATTAGAAATTATAGGAGAGTGCATTAATAATGGTAAAATCAATGAATGTAGAAGTATCTGGTGTCAAAGGAGTTGAATTAAAGGGGAAACATATCCGATACCCAAAGATTCCAGAGAGATATGAGTTGGTATTGGATATTCACTACAATGAGGGACTATTAAGATACCAAAAAGGCTCTCGGGGGTTTAATGTAATTATAAACGGCTTTTACCTCCTTACTACTGAGCATGCAAAAGTCACATTGCAAAGTAAAGGGGGTAGTAATAGGTATGTAGAGCTAATGGGGAAAGTAAAGGATGTAAGGTATCATCTTCCCGCAGCCGTAAAAATAATTGTGGAGTTAGGTCCTAAAGAATTTTGGGAAATTGACAATTTACTTGGGGGCATGATATTGGGATAAGCTGGACTATTGCAGGTTATGGATTTGTGCATGAAAATTTTATAGTGCGTTGGGATAGAGATGACCTTGAAGCAAATGAGCTTTTCTCACAATTACATCAATTAGTCCCTATTTATTTAAAATGTGAGAAGTGGCATTCCATTTCACATGAGGATTTTGTTAAGGGAGTTTTAGAACCCGTAGATAGATTCCAAAGGGAATATATTGAAATACCTTTTCCAACGACAGAATTGCTTGATAGGGCTCCTTCTGATCTTAAATCGATAGCGGAGCTTATTAAGAAAGAGCTTGAAGAATTGAAAAATGTACAGGGAGATTTATCAAGTGCCAAAACTTCACGGGATTATGCTAATGTAATAGTTGGAACAAGAAAAGCAATAGAGGTAAAGGAGATATTAGAGAAAAGCAAAACTATACTCGCTGAGAGATTATATATAAATACAGGAATTCTTTCTGGTGAAGGGGCACAGGACGAAGCTGAAAAACAGATAAAATGTCTACTTGATATTATTCGCAATCTGATTGCTTTAGCTTCTGGTTTGGGAGTGCATTCTACAACCAAGGATAAGACAAAACCTCTTACTGCTAATCCCTATAGATCTGATGCAAATTATCTATTACTGATGGCGATGCTGACGTTGGGCTACTTAGCAGAAAAATTGCGTAGAAGTATCGAAAAAACGTAGCAGATGCATTTTTACTCCCCCGCTTCCTTAGTGATTTAGAGTTCGTAAGCATAAGCGATTAATGCAAGCTCTAAAGCAATAACTGCTTATTGCCGATGTTCACGTTGTTCAGATGCCTTTTCGCCGCTTCATAGCATTGGTACGCCTGTTCTCTCGGCGTGATTTGCATATCGCGCATCAAGAACTCGGGATAGTGGAATGGTGGGTCGTCATTCAGAATGTAAAACTTTAATAGGTCGTATTACTTATAAATAATTGTAGCAAAAATGGAAATTGTAAAATTATCGGTGAAGGGGCAGATCGTCATTCCTGCGCGGATACGGAAGGAACTAGGGCTATCTGCTGGTGATAAATTGCTCATCGAGCGAAAGCACGAGACAGTGATACTGAAGCCCGTAGCAAAACTATCGAAGCTTAGAGGGATAGATACGTTGGAGAATGCGTCAGGAGAGGTCGATAAGCTCAGGAAAGAGTGGAATGAAGAATTTGAGCAGGGGATAGACGCATAAACTACCTTTTGAAGACTTAATTAAGTCCATTTTCGCAGACCTCGAAAACTTCCCAACTGGGATGGAGGTACATTTCCTGTATGTTCTCATAATTTACTT
>JASEFB010000116.1 GCA_030019325.1 archaeon
CGTTGGATACGAAATGTTGAGTGCCAACGCTATTGACTTGTCTCGTGCCTCGCAGAGCAGATCCGCAATCGTATACCGAGTTGGATAGCCATACTTCAGGTGTGTGGCAAGTGAGAACGCCGCTTTTACCCCTTCCTTCACATCCGAGATGTACTTCTCGAGATCGATATGCAGAACGTCAGGCGTGAAGAGCACGGTTCCTTCCCGATCATACGCTGCCAGCAAATCCAGTCCTTCCTTTACCGGGTAGATCTCGAGCCGTGCCAAAATGTCTGCAAGCGGAGGTGAAACTTTCTCTCCTTCTTTCACCGCGACTTTTCTTTGCTTTATCACGACCTTACCAGCTTCTATCCCCGCAGGTATGCCCAAACTCTGTAATTCGCCAACGATCGGTCCCGGCTTGAGTGAGGTCGGGCCCTCCCCTATGACAATATCAAACGGGGCGACGGCGCCTGCTTTTATGGGCGCCGGTATCTTCCCCTCCTCCAGCACGTTATACAATTCAAACGCATCCAAATGGGTAAAGATCAACGCCAGCTGATCGTCTATCAAATCCACCATATCAGTCATTCCACTTTCGTTTAACGAAACAGAAATCAAGCTATTTCTTGATACTCGCACCTGTGCATTTCCTTTAAAGTCTCTTCGTATCCGCTGGAGTTGCTTACCGCCTAAGCCCCTTATCTTCGCCATACCAACCGTTGGATATGCACCAATCAAGTTTTTGAGGTCAGAGACCTGCTCCTTCTTCCATTCCTTAGCTCGTTTCACCCTCTTCTTCATCTCTCTTCCTCACACCACTTTCACTGCGGGACCCATGGTTGTTTTCATGTAAATAGAATCGATATTCTGCCAACCCCGCTCTAAACGCGATTCGACTGCTTTTATTACCGCAGCGGCATTCTCTGCGATATCCTTCGCATCCATGTCCTTATGACCAATATTCACCCAGAGTGTGGTCGTTTTTGACCTTATCCTGGCGATTTTCTTCAATCTCAACAATATCTGTGCAGGTTCGGCTCCCGGTGGAATGGGTTCCGGCATCTTACCCCGCGGTCCTAAAATAGTACCTAAACTCTTACCCACAAGTGCCATAAGCGAAGCATCGGCAACGAAATAATCATATTTTTGTACCATCGCGCGTGCTTTCTTCTTATCCATCCGCTTGAGCTCCTCTGGGTCGATCACCTCTGCACCTGCCTCTTTCGCCTTTAACGCTATCTCGCCGGAAGCGAAAACACCAACCTTCGGCTCTTTAATCTTTTTTGGGAGCACTACATCCACATTTATCCTGTTCTTCGGCTGTTTTAGGTCGATATTCTTCAGATTTATGCAGAGATCCACACTTTCAACAAATCTTCGTTCTTGCGAGTTCAAAACCTTCTCCACTGTTCCTACTATCTCCTCAGTTTCCATTTTATTCGGTTATCACCTCATCGTATTTGCCTTCGTCTATCTCTTTCTGTATCTCTTTTGCATCCTTCCCCTCCACCTTCAAGCGCATTGAAACACACGTGCCGATTATCTCTTTAACCACTTTTTTTAACGAAGAGGCTAACATCCCTTCTTTCTTCTTTTTCGCTATCTCTTTTAATTGCTCTATTGAGATATCCCCTGTATAATCACTCGTAGAGTCCGTTTTTGCCTTCTCAATTCCTAATTCTTTCTTTATCAATGCCGCTGTTGGCGGTGTGCCCACCGTTATGTCCACCTTTCCGCCATCAATGGTTATCTTCACCGGGACTTCCATTCCCGCATAATCCTTCGTAAGCTCATTGACAGAACTCACCACTTCTTTTATGTTTACCCCAAGTGGACCCAGAGCAGGCCCTAACGGTGGTCCTGAGCTCGCTTTTCCTCCTTCTATCAAGACTTCAACGACGTTCATTTTCCCCTCTTCGTGTTAAGTATCAGGTCTGACGTATCCTGTTTATGTGCTATTCACATTAGAGACCTTTATACCTATCGAATTACATTATTTTATTTCTTTCTCTGTTATTATTCTTAAAGAAGCATAACTTACAAGATGGGTGTAAATATTGGTGAGCTCGTAGAGCCCAAAGAGACGAGTTTAGAGGCTATTTCAGGGAAAATTGTCGCGATAGATGCACATAACACGCTTTACCAATTCTTAAGCATCATCCGTCAGCCAGACGGAACACCACTGAAGGATTCCTCGGGTAGAATAACCTCCCATCTCTCCGGGCTGATATATCGCACGACAAATTTGATGGAGAAGGGAATAAGACCAGTGTTTGTCTTTGATGGCAAACCATCAGAGTTAAAAGGAGCGGTTACCAAAGCGAGGTCGGAAAGGCGAGAAGAGGCACGAAGGAAATGGGAAGAAGCAAAGTTGCGGTTTCCTGAAGAAGCGTTAAAGTATGCGAAAGCATCAGCACGAATTGATGCAACGATAATTGAGGATGCGAAGACGCTTTTAACGTATCTGGGCATCCCATCTGTGCAGGCGAAAGCTGAAGGAGAGGCTCAGGCTGCCTATATGGTACAGAACGGTGATGCAGAGCTCGTCTCCTCGCAAGATTACGATTCCCTGCTTTTTGGCGCACCCATTATGATAAGAAATCTGAGTGCGCCGAGAAGAAAGGCAACGCCCGAGGTCGTCATATTAAAAGAACTCGAAGAAACGCATGGGATAACCAGAGAAGAACTTGTAGACCTCGCAATCTTGATAGGCACTGATTTTAACCCGGGCATAAAAGGGATAGGAGCTAAAAGAGCGTTGAAGTTGATAAAAGAATATCATGGCATCGAAAAATTAATAGAAGCATCTGAGATAGAGCGGATTGAGAATTACGAACTCGTACGAGCTATCTTCTTGCATCCCTGTGTGAATGAGTCGTATGAAATAACATGGGGAACGCCGAATGAGGAGAAGGTGAAAGAATTTCTCTGTGAGGAGCATGACTTCTCGGAAGAGCGCGTGAGTACGGCATTGGCGAAGATCCCACGCCAAAAAATAACAGGCTCGCAGAAGAGAATAGAACAGTGGTTATAAAAATTACGAATCCAGATTCTTCAGTCTAGTTCGCTCCCAAAGCTTATCTCGATCGCGTATCAAATATAATACTTTCTATGAGTCTTTTCATCTCAGCCTCAAGTCTTTCCACTTCTTCAACCGCCTTATCTCTTCTTTTCTTTAGTTCGAGCCATTCGGGGTATTTTTCATGTTCCATCATAACCTTCAACTGTTGCTCCTCGTTCTCAAGTTCGTTCTTTTTAATGATAAGCTCTTCTCTCCTCTTTTTAAGCTCTTCCTGCTTATTGGTGACTCTCGTTATCGCACGCTCTACCATTCTTTGGAATTCCGGATCCAATTCAGGGTCTTTATCTCGTTCATACGATGCTTTCATCTGCTCTTTCTCGTCCTCAAGCTCTTCAATCCTTCTGTTAAACGCTTCGATCCTCTTGTTGAGCGTTTCTTGCTCTCTTTCGATCTTTACTTTCTGCTCTTCTCCCCAATCTTTGGAATTACCAATCCCAACGTTCCCCATAGTAATCAGTTATGCTCGCTTCGTTTAAATAATATATAACGTAAAGAGGATTTTGAAACAAGCTCGAAAAACGATCGCTCGACGTAAAATAGCTCCTATTCACTCATCTCCTCGAGTTCAATCTCATCCAATCTTGCTATTCCCAATCCCTTATCCTGGGCCAATTTTATATGAGGTACCGAGAGTGGATCCAATCCCAGGGTATTGGCACCAACCGCATCCGCAGCAACGGGATCTTCAGAAAATATCAGCAAATCGTATCGTGTTACCTCTCCACCTAATTCCTTACCACTACTTTCTATCCCATCTATCAAAGCCAAATCCGGCTTTGTGTAAAGATTGATGTCAACAATGCTCTTGGTTAAGCCAGGGACATGGAATCTCGCTTTTCTACCGATGGTTGCACCCATCATGTTTTTTAGCGATAAAGAGACCTTAGCCATCGAATGCCTTTTTAGAACCGCTGCAGAAATTAGAAAAGCGTTTTTCAAGGTAAGCGGAAATTTAAATTCTTTCAGTTTCAACGCTTCGGGGTTTTTCTGTACCTCGTAATCATCTTCATTGAGGTCCACTAATGGTACCCCGTGTCTCTCCGCGAGTTCAACATATCCTAGATCAAGAAACGCTTTATTCGTTCCTCCCCTACACATTCCCGAACCTTCGGCGATGAGTATCTCGTTCGCCTTTCCCGTGAAATAGTTTATGAGACATTCAACCGTTTTTGGAGACGTTGTAACCGGATAGGGGCGATTAATGATCAAATTCGGCTTTATTACCACTTTATCTTTACATCAATTGTTGCATCCATTTATCCTGCGGACAAAAAAGATTTCCGCTCTTTG
>JASEFB010000117.1 GCA_030019325.1 archaeon
GTCTATACGAAAGGCGAATATCTGTATGAATATTCGCTATTGGCGAAAGTCAAGTATTATGATGGATTTGGCTTTGGCTTTTTAAAAAGGCTATTTGAGTTTCGCTTATATGTTGAGATGCTCAACTACCTCGAATCAGGTGATGCGTCATTGGACATCGCCTGCGGCACCGGAAACATGTCCTTCGAGCTTGCCACTAAATTTAAAAGGGTTTATGGAATAGACATATCAAGGGGAATGCTAAATAATGCGAAGCTAAAGATGGAAACTGCAAAAGCAAAGAACAGGCAAATCGGGTTTATATATGGCGACGGAGAATATCTCCCGTTTAAAGATAAATCAATCGATGCGGTGACGTGCATACTCGCAATAGCGCACTTCTCAGAGACAGAAAGGGCAATATCAGAGATGAAGCGAGTTTTGAAGGACAAGGGCGTTCTGATATTCAATCTCCTCGAACTTAGAGATGGTGTTTTCAAGAAGATATTCGAAAGGAGATTGCAATCGCTTCGGAGACAGTTTTCTGCCAAGTTAGATTCTAAAAAGGTGTTAAGGATTTTGAGTAATGCCGAAATATACGAAAGAAGAAAAATCCTCGGCCCTTTTTTAAGATATCCCTTTAACAATTTTGTTTTTGTTTATCAAAAACCTTTTTGCATGCAAAAAGCTTTACCAAAAAACTCTTTAGAAAAAAGTTTTATCAAAAACCAGTTTCTTTGATCAAACTTTCTTTGTGAAAGAAAGTCTGAGTGGTTAGCTAAACAAATAGCGGGGGAGGCTCAGGTAAGAAAATGCTAAAGTACATAGCAAATAGACTGGCACTACTTGGTGCAAGCGACTTTTATATTCTGGTGAGGCACATACTTCCAAATGTCATAGCAGCATTCAATTAGTCCACCGAATATTGAGCAGTTCTCTCCACCCGGTATATATCCACGGGTATGAACTTCTTATCCTTTTTATGAAACCAGAACCGCCTCTTCAGTGGAAATGCGACTGAAAAGTGACGAATTGTCGCGGAGGGAACAAACCTTTTTACAAAGGATTCACTGTCCGCATTGAGGATGGAGTAAACAACGGGTGCGATTTCAAGAGCTCTTTCCAAGAAGATTCTATCCGCATGCCTGCTTTCCCGTTGTGCACCAAAAGGAGGATTCATCACTACGGTATCACCTTTTCCTTCCACTTCTCGCACATCACCCCTTCTGAATTCTACATTCACACCCAACTTCGCGCTGTTTGCTTGCGCAACTCCTATCATCTTCTCGTCGCTGTCAATCCCTATTACCTCCTTCGCACCTAATACCTTCGCACCTATCCCCAATATCCCGTTACCACATCCGAGATCGTAGACCACCCGGTCTTTAATATCGCCGTTCATGAACGCGAAATAGAGTAATTCGGAAGCCACTGTAGCGGGAGTTGAGTACTGCTCGATATCAGCATCGGGCTCCTCTATGTCCTCCACACGTTCTAACAGGATTGCCAGTTCCTTTTTCTTCATGGTTGTTACTTAACTAACTTTTCCACTATATGTTCTCACTACTATGCAACCGCATCCTCTATTCTATCATTATCTCACCCTTACCAGAAGAGACCCTGTTGCCTACGCCGTGACATCGTTCGAGCAATGCGAGTGCGGTATAAAACTCCTCCTGCGCTCCTCTCTCTATTTTATAAGTGAATGTAGACCCTTTCGGTATCGCTATCTCTGGCCCCCCGCCGGAGAGCTTGACGTCGAGAAAACCAACTGAGGAAGGTCTGGTAGTCTCGTAGTTTATGAGTTTTACGTCTGCTGCGAAGTTTTGATAATTGTAATTGAAGTTCTTTGTTGCATTCTTTACACTCCAGAGGAAATTCTTTTCCGGGATTGTTGTTAGATTCGTCCCTTTTTCTCGCACTATCGCTTCTGAAAGCAACCTTACTTTTATCACTTCTTTCTCTCTCAGTTCAGCAGCTCTACCCTCTATATCCCCACTGGTAATTAACTTATACGATAAATTCTCCAAAAGCAATTTGCCACTCCCCTTCATTGAACGTTTTCCAATTGCAAGCCCGTTCTCTTCCACAAACCTGAGTGCCGCAATCAGAGCGGAAAGATTATCCTCCGCATCCCTCTTCAATTTCACTATAACCATGAATCTGAATTTCTCTCTCCTTGTTATCCCCTCCTGGCGCCACATCATTGAGACCACACCTTTATACCGGTCCAATCTTGTTTTTGTAACCACTGACTTAAAAGTGGGATACCTGAGAACTTCTCTGCATTCCTGGCATTGATAATTCACATATTTTTCAGGCGTAATTACAGGATACAGAATACCGCCATCTCGACGATGATATGGCAGTGCATCTCTAAAATACAGCACAGGCTCCGCATTCACTTCGTAAGTTTTTATTATCGGCAAACCCGCCGCGAGAAACAAATACCCAAAGGCGCCTCTGATAGCCTGTCCCGGCGGATAATCGTAACTTCGAGCCGCATGTGCTCTTCTATCAAACTCACCCGTGGACAAGGTCGCTTCATTCTGGTTCATTAATTCCCCCGTTACTTCCACTGCTATGTTATCACTGCTCATTAGACTCACCTGGCCTTGAAACCTACTTCTTCTTTTCCAGCAGTTCTTTTGCCTTTTTCCTCGCTTCCTCCACCAGTGTATCCCACGACCTCTTCTCCACACTCGCTATCTTCAACTCTACACGTCCTCTTCCTCTTGTGAGCCAGCCACCAAGTCCGAACTCATTTATTCCTGCGATACCAATGTTTATCAGCTCAGCATCACGCTCCTTTGGGTTGAGAACCACGATGTTTCCCGTGAATACCGTTCCTTCTTGTATCTCTTCCGCACCCAGTGCATCGGATACTTTCCCTTCCTCTCTATCCAGTTTTACATGCATTACTTTCTTGACCACTTTATCATAGTTCTCCACGGAGCGGAGGTCGTCTATCAGTGCTCGCCCCCTTCTTCCCAAAGAACCATATATCTCACAGAGGACGCATTTTCCACAGCCCTTCGTCCCCTTGCCACCGGTATCACAGACATCTTCCCCACTTGCTCGCAATGCAATTTCGGCATAGCCTCTCAAAGCGCCGTATATAGGAACTGCCACCTTATTGTCCGCGGTTATTCGGCATGGTAAATGCACCCCTTCTCTCTCTTTTCTACGCCTCTCTTCTTCCTTTATCTCACCACTTATAACCGTGGAGAGTGTTTTCATCTCCAATCCGTATCTCATATATCCCTTTTCCATTTTTTCACTACCTCAATAATTACTTCTTCTAACTATCATTTATATAGTGTACGAGCTTAGCCATGACAGACATACGGTCTCTTAAGTAAAACCCCAAAAGTTTTGTCCTACTTCCTCATAATATATTCTTATGGCAGCAGAGATTATGGTACCTGGAGGTGGGCTTAATCTTGGAAGGTTCGGACAAGGCGAGAATGGAAGACTCGGGCTAAGTGAGGAAGCGAAAGAAGCGCTAAGGAAATTCAAGAGGAAGGAGGAAGGAAGGATTGCAGTTAGGGCATTAGCCATTTTATGGCGTCAACTCGTATCATAGTTGGTACTCGACAATTTGCCTGAAGACAAGATTGCAACGCTCCTGAACGAGTCAACTCATATCTTAGTTGTTACTCGACTCGGCTAATCCGCTGGGTTATGGTGCTATTCTTGCTGTCAACTCATATCTTAGCTGTTACTCGACTTTTTATCCATATTCGGCATAGAGAGACCTTTTCACCAGTCAACTCGTATCATCGTTCTTTCTCGACGAGAGATGGGCGAAGTGGAAGCGAAGAAGGACAGGGGTCAACTCATATCATAGTTGTTACTCGACGAAAACAGTCGCTTCAATCACTAATTACACTGATAGGTCAACTCATATCATAGTTGTTACTTAACTTTGAGACCGATACATGCGAAGATACTGAGATTGCTCGGTGGTCAACTCCTATCATCGTTAGCTCGCCTGACAAAGAAGGAGAAGTTGTGGATAGAAGAGAGCGGATCAACTCCCATCCTAGTTGTCACCCGAAATGTCAAGACGCCCGACCAAATGTTCGTCAATATGGAGCAAACTCATATCATCGTTGTTACTCGACTCAATAGAGCTGGGGAACACTGCGAAGAAGTCACTGTCAACTCATATCATCGTTGTTACTCGACGACTATGCAATGTTACTATGCCTCGTG
>JASEFB010000118.1 GCA_030019325.1 archaeon
GCACCTTGTACCCCCGCTTAATCTGCTTTGTTATTAATTCGATAAGCGGCTCAAAGCACTCTGCATTCACACCATATTCCTGCTCCAGCTCCTTCTTCAAATCCGAAATCCTACCATGGGAAGCGATAAAAGAAGCGATTTTAGCCCGTAAGTTGCCCACCTCTTGTGCGATTTCAAACGGAACGGGTATTTCCTCACCTTCCCAATTCGGTATCTCACCTTCTCGTTTCACACCCGGCTCCACCTTTAGTCGTGCTCCTTCTTCCTCAAGCTCCGTGTCGAGTATTCGCCATGTCTCACCCTTTGCAACAAACAACGCACCGGGATCCGCAAAATTGAGCACAAAGCGCTCATCCAGCAGGCAGATGAGCTTCCCCGTCACGATGTCATAGACCTCAACCTTCCGCTCATCCGGTATCATCGAGAGATTCTCATAATAATAGTTCCGTGTGCTTTTACTCCGCCATATCCGCTCTCCATCTCGTTTCACCAAGCCTTCCTCTGCTAACTGCTCTATCACACGCACCATTGCCTCAACCGAACTATTCCTGAAGGGATATGCCCGTTTTAGCAGTGCATGGAGTTTATCCACCGAAATCACGCCAAAATCCAGTACCACACCGCATATTTGGTTCGCCAAGACATCCAAAGAGCCATCCTTCAGCCGTATATCCTCAATTTTCCCTTCCCGTGCTCGCTTTGCAATCACCACCGATTCCGCTACATCGTCGGGAGTAAGCGCGATGATCTTGCCGTTAGAGGTCGCGTGCACAAAGTGCGAGGCACGACCAACCCGTTGCACTAATCTCGTCACTTCACGTGGTGAGGCGTACTGGATAACCATATCAATCGAGCCGATATCAATACCGAGTTCCATTGAACTGGTACAGATAAGACCTTTTATAACGCCCTTTTTAAGGCTATCCTCCGCTTCTATCCGCATCTCCTTTGAGAGTGAGCCATGATGCACCCCGATTAACCCGCTTTCAAACCTATTTATAAGTGACCCAAGCATTTCCGCCGCTCTTCTCGTGTTTACAAAGATCAAACTCGATTTGTTCTGCTCCTCGTTCACGATGTCCCGTATGGTTCGTACAGGAGCTACTACCTCGGGGTCAACGACGAACCCCCTTGTGGCCATCACATCTTTTTCCGTTCTTTTCGGGCTTAAAACCTCTATTTCAACTGTTTTTGTGGAAACCGTGTTAACCACCTGCATCGTCTTCCGACCAGCGAAGAACTTGGCTACGCCTTCCGGATTGCCAACCGTTGCGGAGAGACAAATTCGTTGGAAACCGCCAGCGAGTTCAACTATTCGCTCTAACGCTACTGCAAGCTGCGCACCTCGTTTAGAATTCGCTAATTCGTGCACTTCGTCTATTATCACATGCTTCACGGATTTCAAATGCTCTCTCAACCGTGCACCTGGAATGATCGCCTGTATCGTTTCCGGCGTGGTGATAAGTACATCAGGAGGTTCTAAAGCCTGCCTCCTCCTTGCATACCTGCTGGTGTCCCCATGCCGTACCTCTATCGTTATGCCGAGTTTTTCGCCCCACCGCTCTAGTCGTGAAAGCATATCACGGTTTAACGCACGTAAAGGTGTTATATAAAGCGTGTAGAAACCCTTCTTCGCTCCCTTGAGCGTTTTGTATTCCAGTATCTTGTGAAAGAGGGGTAAAACCGCGGCTTCAGTCTTACCTGAACCCGTAGGTGCTATGAGCAACACGTCTTTACCCTCTAAAATGAGTGGGATACTCAATTCCTGTGGTTCTGTAGGAACAGCAAAGGTATCTCCTAATACCGTTTGAATACCTGCGTTGAGCAGCGAGAATGCGTTCATTTAGTTTCTCATCGGATATTTTACTTTAACTATAGCTGTGAAGAACAAAAAGTTTAGAGGTGAATTTTTACTTTTTATTGTAGGTTTGAAGCCTCAAAAATGACCCCCAAGCTTTTAAAGCGTGATTGCATACCTATATTTAAAATTTTTAGGTGAAGGTAAAATGACCATCGAAGTAGACGTAACAATAAAATTGAAACACGGCGTTGCAGACCCTGAAGGAGAGAACACCAAAAAAGCATTGAACCTCCTTGGTTTTAGAACGGTGCGTGGTGTAAAATCAATGAAAACCTTTAGAATAGAGGTAGAGCCAGAAAAAGCACGTGGTGAAGAAGAGGTGAAGAAGGAGGTAGAAGAAATGTGTCGAAAACTTCTTGCTAACCCCGTAATACATGATTATGAAATACACGTCGTAAAGAGCGAAAGCCGGTAAGCGCGTGGAAAAAACGCCATCTTTAATACTCTCCAATCTTATGTAACGAGTGGAAATAGGAGAAGGTTCAGTGAAATGGCAGAGATAGACCCATGGGGTATTGCGGATATAAAAGATTATACGAGGCTCTTTGATGAGTTTGGTATCTCTCCTTTTAAGGACTTACTTGACCAGATAGAAAAACCGCATCTCTATATGCGGCGCGGCATAATCGTCGGGCACCGTGGTTACGAGGAAGTACTGCGAGCGATGAACGAAGGGAGCAAATTTGCCGTGATGAGTGGGTTCATGCCCTCTGGAAAAATCCATCTCGGTGGTAAGATGGTGATGGATGAGATTATATGGCACCAGCGCATGGGAGGCGATGCGTTTGCATGCATAGCAGATATGGAGTCGCATTCTGTCAGGGGCGTCCCATGGAAGGAATGCAGGGAGATAGGATTAAACGAATACATCGTGAGCCTTGTAGCATTGGGTTTTGATGTGGAGAGGGGGCATATATACTTCCAATCGGAAGATAAAAGGCTGCGTGACCTCGCTTTCGAGCTTGGAATGGAGGTTAACTTTAGCGAAATAAGTGCGATCTACGGATTCCAGGGCGATGTACACATATCGCACATGATAAGTGTACTGGTGCAGAACGCGGATATACTGCAGCCGCAGATCCGGGACTATGGTGGACCTAAACCGGTTGTCATTCCGGTTGGTGTTGACCAGGATCCACATATACGGTTAACGAGGGACGTAGCATCGCGGATGAGAATGTTCCTGGTAGAGAAGAGATTGGATAAGGACCTGAAGCCGTATATAAGCATAAGAGCGAAGAAAAAACCCTTACAGGGTTTTCGGGGTCAACGGGGCGAAGCCCCGTTAGCGGATAGTGGCGCATTGGAGGAAATAGCAAGGAGAATGGAAGGTCAGAAAAAAGTCTATGAGATGCACATAGACGTGTTCGGCATCGAAGAAAGCGAGAGTGAGAGCACTATGCGAACGATTGAGGAAATAGTGAGGTCTGTGGAGCTCGGATACGGCGGATATGGCTTCTTTTTGCCTGCTGCCACGTATCACCGATTTATGCACGGATTAACGGGTGGGAAGATGTCTTCAAGCGTCCCGGAAAGCTATATCGCGCTCACCGAACCGCCTGAAGATGCCGCGAAGAAAGTGCTCCAGGCGAAAACGGGTGGAAGAGTGACGGTGGAAGAGCAGAAGAAACTTGGTGGGTTACCGGAAGAATGCACGATTTATGAGCTCCTGATGTCCCATCTCATTGAAGATGACGCGCACGCAAAAGAACTGTTTGAGGAATGCAAAAGCGGGAAAAGGCTTTGTAAAGCATGCAAGTCCCAGGCCGCTGAGCTTATGTTCTCCTTCTTAAAAAGGCATCAAGAAGAACGAGAAAAAGCGAGGGAAGTTTTGATGCAGCATGAAAAGTATAAGCGGTGGTTCAACACTCTAATTTTATAATTTTCTCACTGAGGCCTTTATTCCTCTTCAAGCCATTTGAAAGGACAATAGAGTCTTCTGTCCATCGATATCATTGCTGTGACGACTACTTCATCTGCGTCAATTTCGTGCTCCGTAATCAACTTAACGAGAAGCATTAACTCGTCATCGGTGCCAAGTTTGCCGAAAGCTTCAGTTGCAGCCCTCCTCACATCTTCATCCACATCTTTTAGCATCTCTTTAATGAGTGGCAGATCAGCGTGAGAACCCAACTTGGCGAGTGCCTCAACTGCAGCCTTCCTCACATCCACATCCACATCTTTTAGCATCTCTTTAATGAGCGGCAGATCATCGTGAGAGACCAACTTACTGAGAGTCTTTACTGCAGCCTTCCTCACATACACATCCACATCTTTTAGCATCTCTTTAATGAGCGGCAGATCATCGTGAGAGACC
>JASEFB010000119.1 GCA_030019325.1 archaeon
ATCAACGAGGTCAACAAGATGCTGTCCTGCAAGGACGAGAGTCGCGGCTTCTTCATGCTCATTTTTGTGCTCTGGCGAAAGATAGAACGAGTACATAAGTGATTAAATTTGAGAAGTGGAAGGAGAATTGTATTGAGTGCCATGCTGCTATGGGTAGTCCATATTTTGGAGAGGTTCAGCCAAAACATCCACAACTCATTTCTATGTCTTCCTCTCTCATCTTCCCATAGCATTCCTCACAAATTTTTTCGTTCCCCTTATTTATCAACTCTCCTGT
The DNA here is from genome assembly GCA_030019325.1 of archaeon. GTDB lineage: Archaea > Halobacteriota > Syntropharchaeia > Alkanophagales > Methanospirareceae > ANME-1-THS. The sequence continues at coordinate 278 of JASEFB010000119.1, forward strand.
CTCCTTACCGCATATATCACATCTTTCCATTCCTTTCACCACCTCTTAGAGCTCTTTTAGCTCTTGAAGGCAGCACTTATCAAATATTTAAATTTAAAACCATATAAAAATTGTTAATGGAATCGACTCAGGGTAGCGAAAGAAGAAGGGTTGAGAAGGAGGATTTAAAGAGAGGTGTGTTTGTTGCTATTTATTGCTCTCACGGTCACAAAAAGGATTATGAGTTGGCTTTACCCTATTTAGAAGAAATAATTCAGGAGGCAGAAAAAGAGAATAGAGAGCTTCTACTTATTCTGGAGCAGGCTGGACCAAGCATATCCGCAGAGGAGATAACGAGGGAAATAGAGAGTATTTTTGGGATTCAGTTGAGCACGGGTGAGTTGCTTCGGAATGAAAAGCTTACCCATGAGGTATTGAAAAACATTTTTGATATAAACCAAAGCAAAGTAACAAAAGAAGTAGAAGAGAGAGGAGTAAAAGCAGTCACGAATATAAAAGCAGAACCATTGATTGAGTTTATCTTAAAGCACGGGTTAGCGGTAAAACTTGAAGAGGCTCCATTTGAGGCATGGTTAGATTATCAGAGGGGGAGTGAATTTTTGAAGAGAGGGATTAGTCTATTTCTGCAAGGAGAGGAGGAGGGAAGTTTGGAATGTTTAGAAAAAAGTGTGGAGTATTACCTTGAGGCACTTAAGACACGAGACAACGCTTTTAGGGAATTTATAGCGGGGTTATTCACTAGATTTCCCACTGCTTGGATCGTCACGTTAAGGGGACCTCTTCATATTGGAATACATAAAGGATTGGAAAAGAACGGAATTGAGACGAGATCAATGGCCGTAGAGGAGTTTATTGCTGATACTTTTTCCCCCTTTGAGCTTTTGACATTCAGATTATATAACGGTGAGGAAATTTCCTCACATGAAAGGAGTAGATGAAGGGGGATATCATGAAGGTTGAAGTAAAGTTCTTTGCCCGATGCCGGGAGATTGTTGGTGAGAAGATAAAGGAATTGGAGGTGGAGGAGGGCATGAAGATACAGGATTTTATAGACCTGCTCCTAATAACGTATCCGGAATTGAAGAAAGAGAAATTAATAATATCGCTGAATCATAAATATGCGCCTCTCAATGCGAACTTAAAAGAAAATGACGAGGTTGCTGTTTTTCCACCGGTGAGTGGAGGATAAGAAAATGATTACGAAAGAGGAATTCTCGATTGACGAGCTCGTAAGGAAGATGAAAAAGCCCGAGATAGGTGCTATCGTGACTTTTTTAGGTGTGGTGAGAGCAGAAGAGGGGGTAAAAGGGATAAACGTGGAGACGTACAAGGAAATGGCAGAGGAAGAGCTGAATAAACTGGAGAGCGAAGCTCGTGAAAAATTTAACATCGAAGCGGTGGAAATCGTCCATCGAGAGGGTTCGCTGAACGTAGGTGAGAACATCGTTGTCATTCTCGTGGGAGCGAAGCATCGAAAAGAAGCTTTTCGGGCTTGTGAGTACCTGATCGATGAGTTGAAGGAGAGAGTGCCTATATGGAAGAAAGAGTATTAATCCTCACAAACTTCTCCCTGTTCTCCCTTTTCTCTAATTTCAAGAGCTTTTAATTCCTTCTCAAGTCCAAACCCCTTTATTCTGTCCATCTGATCTGTTTTTCTGAAATAATCGGTAATAGCCATTCTCAACGCATCAGAAGCGAGATTTGAGCAGTGCAACTTTTGCGGTGGTAACCCACCCAGTTCATCAGCTACCGTCTTCCTTGTTATCTTCAGTGCCTCTTCAATGCTTTTCCCTTTTGCAAGCCCGGTAGCCACACTGCTTGTAGCTATTGCCGCCGCGCGCATCCAAAGGGTTTGAACTTGATATCCTCTATTAGATCGTCCTTTACCTTGATCATGATGGTCATTAAATCGCCGCATACCGGATTACCAACAGTACCAGCTCCATCTGCATCGGGAATCTCCCCAATGTTCTTCGGGTTTCTGAAATGTTCAAATACCTTGTCAGAATACATTTTTTCACCTCCGGTAAAGAGGAGAGATCATCCTCAACCGTTCCACAGCACTTGGCAAAACACCAAGCAGCTTTTCCACATCTTCGTCCTCGTTCAGCCGTCCAAGTGTAAGGAGGAGTGAGCCATGAGCCTCCTCATGCTTTAACCCCATAGCTGTTAAGACATGACTTGGTTGAAGGGTTTTTGAACTGCATGCAGAGCCCGTTGAAGCTTGAATCCCCTCTTGATCCAAGCTTAAAACTATCGATTCTCCCTCTATGTAGCTGAATCGCACATTTACGTTATTTGGCAACCTCTTCTCGGGGTGGCCGTTTAAATAGCTCTCCTCTATCTTCAGTATCCTGTCTATCAGTTTATCCCGCATCTTTGTTAGCCTCGCAGCCTCGTCAACGTACTCCTTACGCGTTATCTCAGCAGCCGCGCCGAAACCCACTATGCACGCAACATCTTCCGTGCCACTTCGCAAGCCCCGCTCTTGCCCGCCACCGAGCAATAAAGGCTGCACTTTCGTTCCTTTTCGCACATAGAGTGCGCCAACACCTCGCGGCCCATATATATCGTTTGAGGAAAGCGTAAGTAAGTCTACATTGAGTTTTTCAACATTAACCTCTATTTTTCCCAGGGATGCCGTCGCATCCACGTGTAACGCAACCCCCCTCTCTCTCGCAGTCTTACCTAACTCTTCTATTGGCTGGATCGTCCCAATTTCGTTGTTCGCATGCTGTACGGATATGAGTAGAGTATCCTCTTTGACTGACTCCTCAATAAAAGAGGGGTCAACTACTCCATAGCGGTCAACCGGGGCGTAGGATATCTCAAAGCCGTTCTTCTGCAGGAACTTGCAGGGGTTGATCACCGACATGTGCTCCACTGCCGAAGTAATTATATGGTTCCCTTTCTCTCTGTTTCTCAAGGCATACCCAATTAAAGCCAGATTGTTGGACTCTGTTGCGCCCGAAGTGAATACAATTTCATTTTGATCTGCATTAACTAGGGCGGCCACCGATGCTCTGCTCTCTTCCAGGATCTGCTTGGCCTTAAAACCATGGGAATGGACAGAAGAGGGATTGCCGGGCTCCCTCATGTGGGGGGCCATCGCTTCAATAACCCTCTCGTCTATAGGGCACCCAGAGATATAGTCAAAAGTCATAAGATCACCTCAGAAGAACATCGATGCATCAGCCTCAAGAACAAGATCGTTCAGAGTTGCAGCACCAACAACCTTTACCCCCTCCACGAGGTCCCCCATATTGATGCCGAGAAGTTCTGCACTCCTGTCACAAACCATCAGTTCAACGCCCGTTTGGATGGCTTGATCCATTATCTCCTTGAGGCTTGGAAAACTTCCGAGCTGGATCTTCTCAGCCTCGCCTCTCTTGACAACCGTAACCCCCTTAATAACGAAGTATATCACTGCATCTATATCCATTGCTTTTGCAGTCATTGCGAGGATGAAAGGGGCGTAGAGCCTTTCAGGGGTGATGTGGGGACTCTGGGGCGGTGGCTATATGCATGGAATGGGGGGTATGATGGGATATGGCTGGGGGTTCATGCCTCTGATACCCTTAGCGTTTCTGCTGCTCCTCGTACTTGGAGTATACTACCTCTTCAAAGAATTGACGAGAACTGAACCTAGCCAAGGCGAGAGAGCGCTCGAGCTACTCAAGGAACGATATGTAAAGGGCGAAATTACAAGGGAGGAATACTTGAAGATGAAAGAGGAGCTGGAATCATGAACCGGAAGCGGTTGGCTGTAGGGGTTGTTCTGGTTTCGATCAGCGTAATTGGCCTACTGGTGTTTAGTATGTACCAGTTAAGACCTGACATTAAGGGTTTTATAGGCTACAACATCAGCAATCTATAATAATCCGCA
>JASEFB010000120.1 GCA_030019325.1 archaeon
AGATACCGTGAGGTCTGGGATTGCTGTATTCAGCGTCTCTTCCTTCCTGTTGTTCGCTTCACTCAGTTCATATATCACATTATCTCTATCAACAACTGCATAAATGGTATAACTCAAGGAACCATTTCCAAATCTCGCTACCGGCAATATCCCAGTAACATTCGTGGAGTTCCCGGAACCGAGCGTTACTTCTGTATGGTTAAGAGTTATTCTATGCGCCACTTTATCCACACTGCAGCCCCATACACTTCTTCCTCCTCCTGCCGATGTCGTCTCACGATCATAGGACGAATTAAAAGGGAGCATTTTTATTTCGGCAGCATTACCTTTCACCCATGTCCATAAGTGTGGGGCTCCGCCCCACGACCCCGCAAGCCCTGTAAGGGCTTTCTCGCCATTAAAGGAGTGGAAATATGCACTCGTGTTATTATGCGAGTCAACCACTTTCATTCGTCTTGTTATTGATGAGCCCTCATCTAATCCAATCTTTTCAAAATGAATGCCTGTCCAATTCGCTTCCGGATAAGTGGTTATTGTTTCTCCATAACTTGCTGTGGGATGTGTGGACTCGCAATGATAAATCTCTTCTTTCAACGCCCATAAATCAACCGAGAAATTAGCGGCTTTTGTTCCATAGTTAGTGATGTGTGCGGTTATTTTAACCGGTTTATCCCTCGGCACCGGCGACGGAGGGTCAAATGTTATGTTAACAACAGCCGGGTCCTCACAAGGCTCCACATGAAAACTTCTGTTCAACTCGTTGTTTGTTTCGTTTATCTCCCATGTCTCATTATCAGGGTCAACAATCACTCTTATTGTATGCGGTCCTGCATCATCGGGGTTCCACTCCACTGTGATATTCTCTGTTTCTTTTGCTTGCAACTCCATGTCAGAGAAATTTGCTATCCTCTTCATCCATCTGTATTTGTCCATAACGACGTTTGATTTGGTAATGTCACCACATTTAGTTGGCGCATAAACGTAAATCGTATCGCCAGTTATCCAGGAGGAGCTCGCTGGTCCATCCCTCTTATCTCCCCACCATTCCTCCTCTACACCACTTCCGTTCCTGATATACACAACCCCTCTGGTATCGTTATTCGGAGCTCCTTTTGGCGTTACATTCAGTGTTTTGAATTGCACCCTTATCGCATCCGCATCTGGATGCCTTATCACATAACCATACCCATACGGATATCCGAACGGTGTAAGTTCGAATCGTGGCGATATATCAATCCACTCGCTTTCTTCAATCACTTCAACATCGGCAATCCCTCTTATCAGTCCTTCATTCTTTATACTCACGTTTATAAATACCGGTTCTCCTTCTTTCGCTTCTTTTACTTCTGTACCATTGAATGCAATAGAGATGTTAGAGACCGTGAAATCGGGCAGCACTTTTATCTCCTTCACCTCGAAATTGTTCCTCTCATCGTGCTCAGTCACGTTACCCCCCGCATCTGCATGCACACATGCCGTGTAAATCCCTTTTCCTACATCTTTCTGAGAAAGCTCGAATTTATCTTCAACACCCAGGGAAACATTCTCCGTTGAATTTATTTCGCCAATGTAAAAGAACAGCTCCACTCCTTGTCCCTTACCATACCAAATGCTTACATTTACGGTATCGCCCATCACAGGAATACAGCAAGGTTCCGTTGGTTCTGCAACTACTTCATTACCTCTATATATTTTTATGTCACCTTTCTCCACCTCGGAAATCTCTTTGCCCTTATCGAAACGCCAGGTCTTGTTTACATGCACGCAAATATAGTTCGTACCAGCATAACTTCTATTTACCCATCTCCACTCTTTTTCCCAAACATCATCCGCGCCATAATAACCCGGAAGAACTTCACATCCGCTTTCGTTCTTATAAAGCCCGAAGAACAGGAAAGAGGAGAAGTTATTAGCTGGCAATACCCCTTGATTTGTAATCGTAGCGTTTGCTGTGATAATGGCATTGTCCCCTTCAGCAGTAGTGTTGAAGGTTATGTTCACCGCCAAATCAGCTCCGAGAACTTTTGCCCATATTTCACCCATATTATTTGACTCGTATGTCTCAAATATCTCATTTTCGGAATCTGCCTTCACTATAATCGTATGATTGCCCACTGCTGCGTTCCATTTAGTCGAGACATTTATCGCTTGATTTGGGCTCAAATTCAGAACAGGTATTGCATCACCAATCTTATTATCGTAATCGTTGAGAAAGAAGCTCACATTGAACTTATTCGCATCTTTTATTCCTATATTCGTGATATTAGCAGTGATATTCACGAGTTCGCCCGCAGTTATATTAGTAGTGTTCAATTCTCTCCCATCAGTATTGTTCAGCAGCCATATATTTGAAACAATGAGGTCAGGTCCCTGAACGAGTATGAAATTCATTTGCACGTTGTTCGTCTCGTTTATTTCAGGTATTACATCCTCGGCATCAACTATTGCAACGATGCGATGTTCTCCAGCCGGGGTCGCAGTCCAGTTTATTGTGATATTCTGGACATCGGTTGTCTTCAGATTGATTGTCTTATTTTCAATTTCGTCTCCGTGCATCAAGTAATCATATTTGTAAATTGACGCCTCGATGTAACTACTGCTTCCTATCGGCTTCTCTATTCTCACATCCACTCGATTCCCTGGTATCCATGATGTCCATCCACTAAAACTGGTATTATAGGAAGCCATTAACCTGCCCTTGCTATCATACAGGCGAAGATATTCATCCTCACGATAACACAGAAAACTCACATATAGTCGCATTGCTATTGTATCGTTCCTTTCGCTCTCAATCGAAGAATTTTTGGCACCGAATTCACTTGTGTTCATGGAGATTGTTTTTTGAGGGTTATATTCTTTGGAATCCCTAAAATAGTCATAGAAGAAAACACTGACAGCATGAGAAAGGTCTCCCGTATTCTTGAGAATAGTTGTGATGTTTGTCGTATTCCCCTCAATCGGGCTTGCAGGTTCGATGCGCAAGTTTTCAAGCACGAAATCCGGTGCATTTATCTTCGTCCACTTGCTCTTCCTGTTATTCGTCTCGTTTGCTTCCCATATCTCATCGGCGGGGTCAACTTCTACGGTTATCGTGCAGTTCCCACCCACATCCGCAGTCCAGTCTATTGATACGGTGGTAAACCAGGCAGTCAAATTTGTGGCTTCATCAATATCCCCAGTCCAATTTATATCTCCCCCGCAAGATGCATAAAAAGAGAGAATTGAGGAATTGACAAGCCTATTCTTATCTCCGCTTTTATTTACGTAAAAAGAGACGTTAACACTGCAACTTCTGTTACCAAGATACTTAATCGTAGAATTAATGGTTATGGTCTCGCCAATACTGACATTTACATCAGGAGAAATTGTCAGATTGGTAACTGCGAAATCTCTGTAAACCTGGATTGCTCTCTCTACATAATTGTTTGATTCATCGGTATCTATATTTTCGCATGGGTCCATTTTCACTTTTATAGTGTGGTTAAAGGTATTCCTACCATAGCCTGCATTCCACGTCGTTGCGTTCCATGTTGTATATAGTGTAGTGCTGTTAACAGGATAATCAACGCCAGCCAGGAAAGGTATGCTCTCTTCATAAAACTTTAACGAATCGTTGTAGAAAGAGACAGTGAAATTTGTTGCATTTAGATGCCCTAAATTCCTTATCCTTGCTGTTATCTTCAACTGGTCGCCATCAAGCACTTTATCATTTACTGAAAGATTAATCGCAAGGTCTACTCCCCCCACTGTCTTATTAGCTCTGTTTCCGTTGCTCAGCACCACCCATAGCGTATGCACCCCGGGCTGAGAGAAATTATAGTTCATGGTGAAATTTTTCGTTTCGGTGGCGTTCAATGTTATTGGAATGCTACCAAGCAGTGCAGCAGATCCGAAAGTAGCTTTCTCCGAACCCCAAGTCTTTCTACCTGCGGATTTAGCTACTCTGCAATGATGTATCCTAATAGAATCACCAGAACCCCACTGCGTCCGTTCATTATTTTTATATCCTGTGCCATTCCCTGAATCCCAAATTAATGTCTCATTTTCATCATAAACTCTGCGTAACTATTCAGCCTGCTTGCATGATGCCCTGAGATGGGCTTAAAGATATGCTC
>JASEFB010000121.1 GCA_030019325.1 archaeon
TTCGGGGTCGTGGGGCGGAGCCCCACACTGTGCTAAGAAAGAGTATAGTTCTTTTGATAAAACTTTTCTTCTTAAGAAAAGGTTTGTGCTAAAAGAAAAACAAAAAGTATTTCTATAGTAAAGCTTTCTTAAAGGTTTCTTGTGAAAATCTGTGTAATCGGGTGGTTATAAAAGGAGAGAGATAATATGGAGACGCAAAAAATATTAGTAACCGGAGGAACGGGGTTTATAGGTTCAAACCTTCGTCGAGAATTGAAGAGAAAAGGTCATGAAGTCTGGGCGTGCGATTTAATGCACACGGGGAACGAGAATTACATCAGATGCGATGTGAGTAAGTACCGACAAGTAGAGAGATTGTTTGAGGAGGATAAGTTTGATTATGTGTATCATTTAGCAGCTGAATACGGTCGCTGGAATGGAGAGGATTATTACGAAAATCTATGGATGACGAATGTTGTTGGCACGAAGAACATGATAAGGCTGCAAGAGAAACTGAAATTCAGGATGATTTTCTTCAGCAGTGCGGAAGTTTACGGCGACTACGAAGGAATAATGACAGAGGATGTTATGGAGAAGAATCCGATAAAGGATACCTATCAGATGAACGATTACGCGGTAACCAAATGGGCGGGAGAGTTGATGTGCATGAATTCCGCTAAGATGTTCGGAACAGAGACCGTCAGGGTAAGACCGGTTAATTGCTACGGACCCGGTGAACATTACACGCCATACAGAGGGTTCATTCCTAAATTCATCTATCACGCTCTCTTTAATAAGCCGTATGTGGTTTACAAAGGGCACAAGAGGATAATAGATTATGTGGAGGATAGCTGCAGAACCTTTGTCAATATCGTCGATAACTTCATTCCGGGCGAAGTTTACAACGTGGCGGGAAGACCGGAATGGGAGATGGATATTAAGAATTATTCAGATCTCGTGCTGAAGGCGGTGGGGAGAGATGATTCGTTAGTTACTTATATGGAAGCAGAGCCGTTCACCACAAAAGTGAAGACAATAGATTGCTCAAAAGCTGTCAGGGATTTAAAACATGATCCGAAGGTCACGCCGGAGGAGGGAATTAAAAGGACGGTGGAATGGATGAAAAATATATATCTCAAGGAGCGATAGTAGATATAATGGAAAAATGGAGACAGTACTAAAAGTCAAGGTGGATGAGTTTTTAGCTCATAAGATAGAAAATCTAGTCAAGAGAGGCGCATTCAAGAGTGAAGACGAGTTTTTAAAGCGTGCTGTGGAAGATATGGTACGAAGATGGGAAACTCTGAGCTTAAACGCGAAAATGGATGCATTCGCTGAAGAGATTGCCAAAAGACACCCTGAAAGTGTTTCAACAGCGGTGCTAAAAGCACGATCAGAGGAAGATGAGGTCTTCTAAACCCCCAATTGCGGTGGATACTTCAGCTCTCATTAAGTGGTTCAGAGTAGAGAAGGAGAGAGAATGGGCGTTGCGATTGAGAACCTGGGCGGAGGAAGGGAAGATCAAATTGGTATTCTCTGTTCTTCTTCTTTCAGAGTGTGCGCGAGGACTGAAAAAAGCGGGCTGGGAAAATAAGGAGATAAGTGAAGCACTGGATATGTTAGACATGATTGTCAACCTCTGTGGAATAGAACTAATTCCCGTGGATAGATTAGTGGCTAAAACTGCCCAGACGTTAGTAATTGAACACGATATCTATTCAGCAGACGCCATTCATGCTGTCACTGCCATCTTGACAAGTTCGAGCTATTTCGTCTCTTCCGATGAGCATCATGTTAAGAAGAGTTTAAAAGAGCAAATGGAAAGCAAAGGAGTGAAGGTGCTTAAGCTTACTGAGTTAAAGAACGTCGAGGAGCAATTTCAATGACACTTTTCTTTATAAAAGAAACCTGTGCTAAAGAAATGAAATAAAACGGTGGGGATAAAAATGGATATGGAGGGAGAATATGAAGGGAAAGTTGTATTAGTAACAGGTGGTGCAGGCGCAATAGGAACGAACTTATGCAGGGAATTGGCGGAATTGAATGCAAAGAAGGTGATAATTTTAGATGATTTATCGAGTGCATACGAGTGGAATATCCCAAAGGCGAAGAACATCGTATTTGTGAAGGGGGAGTGTTTTAGATGATGAGATGCTGAAGAGAGTGTTCAAAGAGAAACCTGATTATGCATTCCATTTAGCAGCACATTTCGCAAATCAGAATTCAGTGGACAATCCGGAGACGGATTTAATGGTGAACGGGATGGGAACCTCAAAAGTATTGGAATATGCAAATCTTGTAGGGGTGAAGAGATTTGTTTATTCGTCTTCAGGATGCGGCGTTTATGGACTGGACTCGAAGATGCCCTTTGAGGAGCATGATATCTCAATCAGTCTGCATACCCCATATCAAGTAACGAAACTGCTCGGTGAACTCTACACCAATTACTTCTATAACCTTTATGATCTTCCCATTGTCAATGCACGGTTTTTCAATGTTTATGGTCCAGGAGAGGTACCCGGAAAGTATAGAAACGTCATCCCCAATTTCTTTTATTGGGCAATGAACAAACGGGCGTTACCGATCACCGGTGACGGAACAGAAACACGGGACTGGACGTATGTGGATGACATCATAAATGGCTTGTTGGCAATGGGCATAAAAGAGGAAGCAGTTGGGGAAGCAATTAATCTCGGTTCTGGTAAGGAGCATAGAGTGATAGATTTAGCGAATATGGTGAACGAACTCACAGACAATGAAGCTGGGGTTATCTATGTAGAAAGACGAGATTGGGATGTCAAGACGAGACTTTTATCCTCTATCGAGAAGGCGAAGAAACTCCTCAATTACCAACCACAGATGGAATTCGAGGACGGTTTGAAACGGGTGCACGAGTGGTTTGTGGAGAACTGGGAGCATATAACGAGAAGTGCAGAGTTTTAGAAGGATATGAATGCTGATCTCAGCAGAAGGGAGCCGACTAGACGGAAGATTTCCAGGGGACCAGGAGTACAATAGATGACAGAAGTCTCGGTAGTCATCCCGACAAAGAACGAAGAGAAATCCATTGGTATCTGTGTTGAAAAGATACAGAAAGTGTTCAAGGATAATCACATTGACGGCGAAATCATCGTTGCCGACAATTCTACGGACAGAACGGCGGAGATAGCGAAGAGTATGGGTGCAAAAGTAATTGTGCCAGATAAACATGGCTATGGATATGCATATTGGTTCGGATTCGAGCATGCGTCGGGGGATTACGTCGTGATGGGTGATGGTGATAATACTTACGACTTTACAGACATACCACGATTGTTAGAACCGCTAAAGAGAGGAGAAGCAGACCTTGTGCTGGGGAGCAGATTTAAAGGCGAGATAAAAAAAGGTGCAATGCCCTGGCATCATCAATATATTGGCAATCCTGTATTGACATGGCTTTTTAACAAAGCAAATAAGTCAAATATAAACGATACGCATTCGGGATTTCGAGCATTCACGAGAGAAGCATACGAGAAAATAAAATCGAATTTAAAAGCAACAGGGATGGAGTTTGCAATAGAAATGCTTAAAGTCGCTATAATTAAAGATTTGAGGATTGCTGAAGTTCCGATTACGTATTATCCAAGAGAAAGCGGGTCAAAACCGAATCTGAATTGGATTTCAGATGGTTGGAGACATCTGAAGCATATTCTTTTGAGGGCACCCACTCTTCTATTCCTGATACCAGGGTTCATTTTATTTGCGTTTGGAATTCTAGTGGTGTTATTGATATGGGCGCCGTTTAATCTATGGGAATTCAGGCTTGGAATTCACTCAATGATTGCAGGATGCCTACTCGCACTTGTGGGTTATCAGATAATCCTTTTTGGCTTGTTTGCAAAGGTATATGGTGTGCATCATGGAATGGAGAAACGAGACGGGATAACGGAATTTATTTCAACGCATATTACATTGGGACGGGGTGCAACGGTGGGATTGATGTTATTTCTTGCAGGATTTATCTTCACGTTACGTTTACTTTTGAATTGGATAGAGAGTGGATAGAAGGATCTACC
>JASEFB010000122.1 GCA_030019325.1 archaeon
GCCCTTAGAATCTTTCACTTTATTGGCGTGAGATGGATTGGCTGAATAGTTACAACTCTGCAATAACCTTGTGGATCCTCAGGAATGATATACATTTCTTTGAAATGCATAGCCATATTAAGGGCACCAGGATAGAAAATTGTAAGATTATCTCCTTTTGGTGCTGTACAATAAGGTATTTCGTAATCAGTAGTATTAACATTATACAACCAGAGAGTGGCATTCGCAGTCTCGTTTTCGTTGTTTTTGATGGTAACGGTTACATTTACAGGTTCGTTAAAAACGGGATGCGAAGGATTTAAGGTTACATCAGCGATGGAGAGGTTTGAAAGTTCCACTTCTATCTCTTCACTTTTATACAGCCCCTCTTTCACATCTTCCACTATTATAGTACGGATGGTTGTTATATTATCAGGAGGACCGATGAATAAAGGTCTTGCATCCCAGACTGCTTCAGTATAGTTTGTGCTGTTAGCACCAACATGTAAAAATTTGGTATCGAACGGGATTTTGTTGTTGTATCTATCCAAATAAGAGAAGTTTTATTTTTAATTCACGAGGCGAAGTGGTATTCCCACCAGGTGGAACTGCAATGGCAACTCCAGTTGAAGATGGCGCATGGGAGGAGGAAATTAAAGAACTCGACACCGGAAGCTACGTCGTGATTTCTCTGCACAAGGGAAGGGATGATGAAACTGAGGCTATAAAAAATGGTAAATGGATGATCAGTGACGAAACGAAGACATTAGATCAGAGGGTTGCAATAGTTGAAGATGCGATTAAAAAAGCTGGTAGTGATGACATTTTTGTGAAGAAAGAGTTTAAAGTCGTTAACCCGGAGGTAAAACTCGCACTGGAAGATGCCACTTTTGGTGAAAATCTAACGGTCGTTGCAACGACCAATGTAAAAGAAGGCACCAGTGCATGGATAAGTATGGGAGAAGAGGGAAGCGAGGATAAAGAGATAAAGAAGGTTAAAGTGAATAACGGGAGGATAACAGCAGAATTTGATACGAATAAACTATCCGTTGGAAGATGGAAAGTCATTGTTGATATTCCAGGTAGATGTTGCGATGAAGGAGTGATAACTATTCAAGGCCAAGCGTCCATACCGGCATCCGCAGCAACTCCAATTGCAACGGTTATGCCCTCGCCAACTTCAACCTCGCCACCTGTATCCGCTGCCGAAGAAGAGACAGGAACACAAATACCCGGTTTTGAACTTATAAGTTCGGTAGCTGTGCTCATTGCACTGGCGTATTTGAGGAGAGGAAAGCGATGAGGCGTTGGCGTTGAAATAAAAAAGTATGAATATGAACGAGAGACAAAAAATAGTGATGGGGCAGTGATCATCCTGCTCGTTGCTCTTTCAAGTGCGGCTTATATCGGGGGTGGCTGAAGATCCCTGGACCGGATGAATCAAGAGAGGAGCATATCTATCCGGAGTATCCGAGGACGATTATTGATTCTGCCGGAAGAAATGTCACGATATACAAGCCAATTAAACGAATCATCACGCTCACCAGCGACAGTGCTGAATGCGTCAGAACACTCAGAGAGGTTGATAATATCGTTGCGGTGACTGAGACGATACTGGAAGGAGAAGGTGGGGAATATTTTCACGAGTTAAAGGAAAAAACAGTGGTTGGTACATGGAGAGAATATGACTACGGGAAAATCGTAGCGATTGCAAAGGGTGATACTGACACGGTTATTCCAGATATACTCGTCGTATGTTATGCGGCTAAGGCTTCAGAAATTGGCGAGAAATTGAGCCCCTTCGGTATTCCCGTGGTGGGTCTCGACTTCTATATCCCTTCGACATTAGAGGAAGAAGTAGAAAAGCTGGGGTATATCCTTGAAAGGGGAGATGAGGCACAAGATTTTATCGATTGGTCTCGGGAGAAGGAAGATGCGGTCAGAGGAGCTGTAGAGGTACTCGAAAGACCAAAGGTGTACATTGAAAAAGGCAGTTCAACAGGAACAGGGGAACTCGGCACCTATGGAAAAGGTTCCGCGCTCAATGAATTTTGTGAAATAGCCGGTGGAAATAATATCGCCAAGGGTATTGAAGCGCAATATCCAAAGGTGGGTTGGGAATGGGTGGTGTATCAAAATCCTGCTGTGATCATCAAAGAAGAGCCCAAAACGTTCCTCGGCGTTACAAGCAAGGCAAGAGAAATGGGGGAAGAAGTCATTGAACCGCGCCGGTGCTGAAGATATATCAGCGATAAAGAATGGGGCGGTATATATACCCAACCGTAAACTAGACTACGGATTAGAAAATGTGGTTGGACTTACCTATCGGGCCAAGATTTTCCATCCAGAGGTGGATCTAGATCCGGAAGCGGTCTACCGGGAATATCTCGAGGAATATCAACGCATGGAGTATCCGGAAGAAAGGATGGTTGTCTATCCACCATTAGAGGAGAGAATATAGAATGAATCGTCCAGAATCGAAAGAAAGGGATGCATATTTAGAAGCGCGTTCTTATGAACGTGAAGCGAGACAGAAAGAGAAGAGAGGAGAGTATGGAGCTGCAATCGAACAGTGGAAAAGGTATGCAAAGGTCAAAGAGCGCAAAGGAAGATATTTCTTTTCTATTTATGGCTATTGCAATCTTGCACGAATTTGCGACAAGTGCCAGCAATGGAAGGAGGCGGCGGAATTTTTTGTGGTGGCATCGAAGCATACGGAGAAAATCGGTGAGTATTCTCTCTGGGTACTCCTTATGAATCTGGCGTGTCAGATGTTTGAAGAGATGGGGAACTATGATGCATGCAAGAGCTGCTATGAAACACTCGGCAACTTCTTTGATAATGTTAATAACTTCTTCGGCTCGGCAGATGCCTATGAACACGCTGCGGAGATCATGGTGCTCTCCGGTAAGGATATCTCGGACTACGAAGCGCCGCTAAAGGCATGGAAAGAGAACTATGAATATTGGAAGGAGAAAGGAGAGATGGATGACGCAGAATGGAGTTTAAAGAGGATAGCCACTTATCGAACCTATCAAAACAAACCTTTCTTTAAAAAAGAAAGCGATGCCCAAGAAACTTTTATCAAGGACTGAAATGATAACTGGAACGGGAAAGAGCACGGAAATAGAAGAGCAATATAAAGATTTGGCATAAATAAAAAAGAAGAGATGAAGATAATTTTACATCTTTACTTCCTTTTCCTTCCTGACGCAAAAACGAGTAGATGCACCACCAATAACGCGGTTATCACAAATACAGCCTCAAATCCTGGCACCGGAAGCTGTGACGAATTTGATGCTGATGTGTTCTCCGGTTGTGTTGTCGGCGTTGATTCCGGTACCTGTTGAGGCGTTGTTGATGTGGGGGTAGTCGTTGGAGCTGGAGTTGGCGATGCCTCTGCTCTGACCGGCATGACAATGTTTACCGTTGTTATATCCTCGTGCCCCTCACCGTCATCTGCTACTACGGTATATTCGCCTGTTAAAGCCTCGGAAGTGCTGAACGTGGCTTTGAATTTGCCATTTTCAACAGTTGCGAACTTCGTTCCAAGGTTTACTGGTCCTTTCACCTTGACAATAATCGAATGGCCTTCTCTGTTTGAGGCCCCTGTAATTACCAGATCACTGCCAATATCTACATCCGCAATAGAATATAGCTTTACTTCCGCCGTTCCGACTTTTATTGTAATTTTTTTCATGAAGTCGTCGCTGCCCGCAGTGCCGATAGTAGCATCCCAGATGGTTGCATTTATCTGCTCCTGTGTCTTCCCTGCAAGCCTGGAGAGGTCACCGCCGAAATACTTTGTACCTAAGCCACTCAGCAAATCACCGGTTCTAAGCCCATCATATATCTTGTTCTTTCCCGGGCTCAGCACGAACACGAGATACGTTCCCGTATCAGCGTCTTCTTGAACGTCAATATCAACGGACCATGTAAAGTCGCTGCTTACCGATGCCGCTTCGTAAACAATTCCATGAGGAAGACCATTAGCATCAGAATTCACGGGATTCATTCTTCCTCCACTGCCGCCTTTCGGTCCAACAATAAAGA
>JASEFB010000123.1 GCA_030019325.1 archaeon
GTAGTATTGGTATATATTGGATTTTTGGATTTTCTACAGAGCTAAACAAATACAAGAAATTTTTCGGAATTACTTATGCCCGAAAAGGATTCTTGAGGTGGGATGTGGAACCGGAAGCTACACAAAAATACTTTTAGCGAGAGGGTATGAGGTAACAGCTCTAGATATTTCCCAGAATATGCTCGAAATAGCGAAAAGAAAGTGCAGCTGCAAGTTAATAAAAGGTGATATTAGAGACATAACTATAAATGAAAAGTTTGATGCCTGCATTGCCATGTTTGCTGTGATGGGCTACATAACAGAAAACCCCGATATAATCAAGGCACTAACTAATATCCATAGACATTTGAAACAAAATGGGATTTTTATTTTCGATGTTTGGAACGGATTAGCGGTTATGAGAATTCTTCCAGAACAAAGAATGAAAGTAGTGGAAAATAATGAGATAAAGATAATACGATTTGCACTCCCAAATTTAAGAGCTTTTGACCATATCTGTGAAGTCAACTATAAACTGCTCATCCTCAATAAGCTACAAAATACAGTTGATGAAATTACTGAAAACCATATCGTTAGGTTTTATTTTCCGCAAGAGATAAGATACTATTTGGAGAACACAGGTTTTGAAGTGCTAAAGATTTGTCCTTTTTTGGACTTAAACGGAAAAGTAGATGAGAACGTCTGGAACATTACTGTGATAGCGAGGGCTGGAGGAGAGAAATGAGGGAACATCATTCAAAGCTCAATTCAAGTTATATTTATGATAAAAATAAATAGAATCATTTGGAAAGAAGCTTTTGTTGAGAAAATAGAAAGTAAACATCACGTGACTATGGTCGAAGTGGAAGAAATTCTGAATGGCAGGAGGAAAATTTATCGTATTGCAAAAGGCGATGTCAAGGGTGAAGAGGTATACCTAGCGTTGGGAAGAACCAGTGCTGGACGGTATCTTTCCGTGTTCTTCATCTTTAAAAAGAATCATAGCGTGCTACCTATTAGTGCACGTGATATGGATGATAAAGAAAGGAGGAGATATGAACATGAATAAAAGAAGGGGTACAATTCCGGAGCACTTCAATAGTGCTGAAGAAGCAGGCGAGTTTTGGGACATCCACTCTGCCGCTGATTACTGGGATGAAATGGAGGAAGAAGAGATGGAATTTGACATTCAGAAACGCACATTTTTGGTACAAGTGGATGGCAGAATTTATCAACTTGCAAAGAAAAAGGCAGAAGCAGAACACATGACAGTTGAGCAAATAATCAATACTCTATTGGATCGTGAACTCGCTAAAGCAGAGTAGCGGGAAAGATTTTCAAGAGATTGTGGAAAGAATGATCCCGGTATGTGTTCCATTGCTGGAAGGAAAAGAGCTTGAATACGTTACTGACTGCATAAAGACAAACTGGATATCCTCGAAGGGAAAATACGTAGAGGAGTTTGAGGATAAATTTGCAAAATACTGCGGCTGTAAATATGGCATCACAACGACAAGTGGGACCACTGCCTTGCATTTGGCTTTAGCATCACTGAACGTAAAAAGAGGTGATGAGGTAATAATACCTGCTTCCACTATGATAGCAACAGCATTTGCGGTTATTTACTGTGGTGCAACGCCAGTATTAGTAGATGCGGAGCCCGAAACGTGGAATATGGATGTAAATCAAATTGAAGAGAAGATAACAGAAAAAACGAAAGTAATAATGCCTGTTCACATTTACGGGCATCCATGCGACATGGATCCGATAATGAAGATAGCAAGCGAACACGATTTATATGTTGTGGAGGATGCGGCAGAAGCCCACGGTGCTGAATATAAAGGTAAGAAGACCGGAGGAATCGGTGATGTCAACTGCTTCAGTTTTTATGCGAATAAGATTATAACCACAGGAGAGGGGGGTATGGTGGTGACCAATAATAACGAAATTGCTGAAAAGGCAAGGTTGCTGAAAGACCTTGCTCACTCAAAGGAGAAAAGATTTCTGCACACAGATGTGGCTTTCAACTATCGCATGACTAATATCCAAGCAGCTATAGGTATGGCTCAATTTGAGCGAATTGACGAGCTGGTGCAAAGAAGGCGGAGAAATGCGTACCTTTACAATAGTTTACTGAAGGATGTTGATGGAATTGAACTCCCGCCCGAGAAGGAATGGGCGAAAAACGTCTACTGGATGTATGCGATTTTGATAGAGGATGAATTTGGGAGGAGCAGGGATGAACTGATGAAGAAGTTGGAAGAGAAAGGAATAGAAACAAGGATGTTCTTTATTCCGATGCATGAACAGCCTGTATTCCAGGCTATGGGCCTGTTCAGCGGGGAACATTATCTAGTAGCAGAGGAATTGGCGAGAAAGGGATTGTATTTGCCGTCAAGTTCGGGGTTGAAAGAGGAGGAGATAAAGTATATTTGTGATGCAATAAAAATGATGTGAGGTATCCGGTAGAGGATAAGAGGTGAGGATTAAAAGGTTAAAATGGGACGAATGCAATATCATCCATATTGCTCGCCATGGGATTACAGTGAAGGATGTGGAAGATGCATGTTCTGGTAGGCATATTGCACGGAAAGTAAAGGATAGGTATCTCATATATGGTGAGACAGAAGCAGGAAGGCATATCTTAGTCGTGCTCGAGAAAACAGGGGATAATTTCAGACCGATCACAGCTCGTGATATGAGTGGAAACGAGAAAAAGATATATAAAAAGAAGGTGAAATAAGTGTAAGAGAAATGAAGTTACCAAAGTTTAAGTTGGATGAGGAAGAAGCGGATTTTTGGGATAGTTTTGACACTGCACAAATCCTAGAAGAGGGAGAAGAAATTGAATTGGAGTATGAACCCGAGGCGATGGAGAATATTTGCATTCAGTGTAGTGAGAAGATGACAGAGAGGAAGAGAGATATTGACGTGCCAGGTGAGGAGATAACGATTCATATCAAGGAATATTACTGTCCGGGGTGTAAGAAATCGAGGTTAGGGTATACGGAGGCTAAAAGATTGTCAGAGGTATTAGTCGGGCTACTGGCAGCAAGAACCGAAGGGGTACTTAAAAGAAGCACTGAGGTGTATAAAGATAAAGAAGAATATTTTGTGAAGATTCCTGATGAAATTGCACAGAGTTTAGATGTCCACGAGAAGAAAAGGGCTAAGATATGGTGCATGGGTAAAAGAATAATCCTGGAAATTGGATGACAGGGAATAAGCGAAGAACGTGTACTGGATGTATTCTATTTTGATAGAGGATGAGTTTTGGATAAGCAGGGATGAGTTGATGGAGAGACTGATGAAGAAAGGAATAGAAACGAGAACTTTCTTCATTCCGATGCATGAACAGCCGGTGTTCCTGAATATGGGTTTATTCAAAGGAGAAAGTTATCCTGTTGCAGAGGAACTGGCCGAAAAGGGGATGTATCTGCCTTCGAGTTCGGGGCTGACGGAAGGGGAGATAAGGTATGTTTATAAGGCGATAAAAGAGGTTTCAGCGATAACATTTTGAAGTGTTGATGGTTAGATTTTTATGTAGAGAATGAAAACTTCTAAACATGAAAATCATATCGGTGGAAGTGGATGAAGAATTTGTAAAGGCTTTGGAAGCAATAGAACAGCCTTACTTAGATAGACCAGCGCTCATAAGAAATATTCTTATATCAGGATTAAAACAGTACAGGATAGAACTTGCAATTCAAAAGTATTTAGAGGGAGAAGTAAGCACATGGAAGGCAGCAGAAATAGCAGGTGTCTCT
This sequence comes from archaeon, assembly GCA_030019325.1. Taxonomy (GTDB): domain Archaea; phylum Halobacteriota; class Syntropharchaeia; order Alkanophagales; family Methanospirareceae; genus ANME-1-THS. The sequence continues at coordinate 3,747 of JASEFB010000123.1, forward strand.
TTAAGAAAGATGAACAAGATTCTGCAAGAAAAGGGCGTTGAGATACATTATTCTGAGAAATCGCTTAAGGAAGATTTGGAATGATTGAAGATGGTTTTAGAATTTCCACAAGGATTTATGCGGAATTTAAAAATAAAGAGATATAAACTAAACATAGAGGTGAAAAGATAAAAGATGGCGGAATATGTAGAAATCACGGAGGAGGGATATTTATCAATTCGTATTTGTATAGCTGGACAATAAATCCCAATGTCAAATACTACCAAATCCCA
>JASEFB010000124.1 GCA_030019325.1 archaeon
GGAGCTCTGTTTCCAGTAAGCTCAAGCTGATGAGAGCATCTTTAAGTAGATATTCTTCCTCAATCGTTCGTTCCTCTAGTTTCTTTTGTAATGCTCGACTTAATCCCCTTGCTTCTGATCTACTACAAAATATCCCTATCCCCTCATCTTCTCTTTCTGCTTTCATCAAATCACCTCGCAGGAGACCCACCTATTTATAGGTGGGATGAATGCGATGCTCTCATATTAAATCCGCTATCGTAAAATCTTTCCTATCCCTATTCGTTCCTTCTTCCACCTCTCCTCCTGTCCCTTCTTCTTCTATCCCTTCTTCCACCTCTCCTCCTGTCCCTTCTTCTTTTATCTCTTCCCTCCCTCTCTCTTTTTCCTCCAATCTTCCCTTCTCTAGCTTCTCTAACCTAGCTTGCTCATATATTTGAAATATCCTCTCTTTAATCGGTACAGGAATCATCTGATCAAGAGCACGTCGAAGAGCTTTACGAAAAGCTATATAATCCGCATGTTTCCTCTCTCGACCACTTTCGTAATATTTTGGTTCCCTGAAAAACCCAAACCCAGAAAAGTCTCTCACGGTATCGCGAACTTTTACTCTTGCAGTGAAATATTTATCCTCATCTATTAATGCTACATCCTCTAACGCTATACCAGAAATCCAATGTGTTATATCTTGGACTGCATGAACGCTAAGCCCTCTAATTATCTTCACTCCTTTTTTGGTTTTCATTGGGTACTCGTAAATATATTTACCTAAAGTTCGCTCGATGGTATTTTTTGTTAAGATACTTATAATTCTATCCTCGTCCCAGCGATCTATAAACACATCTCGTAATGCTATTGCCCCCTTTTCTTTAGTAGTTTCATATTTCTTTATCTTACCTATTATCTGTTCCCTCATCTCTGGGAACAATTCTACGAGATACTCATCTGATAAAGTCTTCTTTACATCATCGGAAATAAGATATTTTGCATCTGGAATAGTATCGAGTATTATTCGTAGATGCTTACAGGGTTCACCTTGCTGAGATTTTACAATGTCAAAACTCTTACAATCACATGAGAAGCTTTTGAAGTTTGCATGATATATGACTAAATCGGTTAGATCTTCTGCCACTCGTTTACCTACTTTAAATTCACAGTCTTTAGGTCTACCAATTAAATACGGAGTACCTTCGTATTCTATACGAATTGTTTTTTTGTCACCGAAATATTTTTGTATAATCTCTTTTTCTATTTGCTCATATTTTCCATTCATTTTAAAAATTCCCCATCTCTATAGAAAATCACGTATTCGCTTCATATCTAACAAGCATCTCTTTTCCATTATTGGAAAAAAATTGGGGTTCAAATCGAATAATATGCAATTTCGGCCCAACTTTTGAGCAACCTCCCCCGTTGTTCCGCTTCCAGCGAACGGATCCAATATCCAATCGCCTGGTCTGGATGATGCTAATATCGGTTTAATAATCAGCTCGGGGGGATACACGGCATAATGATTCTCATGATAACTTTTTGTAGTGACAATGAAAATATCTCTTGGATTTCTCATTATAGATTTCTGCTCTATTCCTTTATATCCGCCAGAATACCAACCGTGTTTTATTCTACCCCCTGTCTCATCTTTTAATTTGCCGTATTTGTCTATCTCATCCTCATCTTTAAACACTTTATCTTCCAAAGTATCCCTCGTCAAGGTCAATTGTATTGTCTTTTGTATTGTTACTAAACTCTCATAGTATTCCTTGAATGCATTTGGCACTTTGTAAGGATACCCTACGGTTCTCTCTGGTTCTCTTAGTGCTTTTAGCATCTTTGTCTCTTTACTCATATCGAGTATATTCTGTATGAATCCACCCTCTTTTCGCATTGCAAATGTAAAGCGTTTTAGAGTTGATTCAGTAACGGGTTCCTTTACCGCACCTATATCAAAGTACGGGTCTCCACTTTTACCTATGTACAAAATAGTTTCCGTTGCTCTTGAATACCTGTGTCGGACGTTCTCACAGAGGGGATTTGGTTTAAGCCATATCAAATCGTTGAATACCCAATAACCCCGATTTTGGAGTTCTATTGCCAGCCTATGCGGGATCAGAGCTTTTTGCTTTGGTTTACGCCATGTACCCTTCTCGGCTCTATCAGAGCTTACGTAAGAATCACCAATGACTATGTAAGCAGTACCGTTATCTTTTAACTTCGGCCATATCAAGTCAAATAGGTCCGCTACTTTAGCAACGTACTCTTCTGGTGTCTCTTCTTGTCCTACCTCCAGTGGCTTTAAGGGGCTATCTTTAGGGATATATGATCTGAGACCCCAGTAGGGTGGAGACGTGCAAACCATCTGTATGGATTCGTCCTTCAGTGTTTTTACGAGTTCAAAAGCGTCTCCTATTCTGACAATGGGTGGAAGTCCCTCCCCCTCTTCTACATAAGGTGGTAGTTCATGTATCATCCACCTTCCACCTCAGCTCTGTGTCCACCGGGATCACCACGTTCCTGTCGAGCGAGAGCCCGTAGGCAACGGGATTCGCAATGAGCTCGGGGAGGATGAGCTCAAAATCACGGCTGCTCGTCAACATCCTCCTCCTCGTGAACTCTACTATCGGGCTCCTCCTTTGTATACTTCTCACTAACAAAATCCTGAAGCTCGTATATTATTCTTTTCTTTTCTCCATCTAAGAACACTTTGAACCGTGGTTTAAGGGGTGGTCTAAGGTTAAGGAATTTTCGCGCTTCGATGGGAATATAGACAGCTATTGCTCTTGTCCCATCAGAAGATTCAAGACCTGCAAAGCTCCCCTTAACTACGTCCACTAATACTTCCATTTTGTCTTTTCACCTCCATTGGAAATATTTATTAGTAGATATTGTACATATAAAAATTATTAAAAAGATATCTTTAAATACAGCTCGGGGATTTCTATAGCTGCCTTTCGTCAACCTTTAAAGGGCCAATTATCCAGTCATTTTTCCAAAAATATCTCTTGTATAGCTGGAATACATCTCTCTAAGTCTTGTGGATTGTGCTTGAACCATTGGCGTAGATTTTCTATGTCCTTTTGGGTTAGTGGTATCGACACACCACAATTCCCGCCCATGCATTTAGGGCAATAGGTATCTCCGGTAGCCATTTTGATAGACGCTCTTGGATCATCGTATACTGCCGCTGACTCATATATATCACAATAGCTCGCTATAACGGGGCGCATTTCAACCCCGCAAAACATACAAACTTTATTCATAAAGTCACCTCGCAGGAGACCCACCTATTTATAGGTGGGAGGAATGCAATGCTTTGCTTATATATTACCATAACTATTTAAGTACAAAACTACAATAAATAACTATCTAAGCCAGATTGGCAGGTCTGATCTGGCTGGGCTGCCGTCAACCAGCCTATCGTAGCCTCGAAAGAGAGCTACAAGCCTACCGTTTCAACGGTAGGTTGTTGACTCTCTTGTCTGCATCAAAATACGCATTCTCGTGATGTCTGCACAGACAGAGTGCTTCCCACAGCGACAGCGCTTCATACGGTATTTCCATTTTTCTTTTCATCTCCTATTTCCAGAGATCGGGATGTAAAATCCGATCACAGTGAAGTCCAACGACACGATAGACGTATCGATGATCGAGATAGAACTGACCGATTATCGCACCAGCTTCGATCTCCCTGCCAAGCTCACGATCTTTTTTCTTGGCAGCGATGATGAAGCCATCGACTTCGTCATCAGTCATCGGAACCGCATAAGAAGGAAGTAATGCTATACTCCCTTCCTTGTGCACGCTTGAAAGTTTCATTTTTCCTTTTTACCTCCAAATTCTCCTAAAAAGAGAGGGAGAACAAAAATGGTCTCCCTCTACCACTCCACTCTCCATTCTTTTCATTCACCATTCACCGTCGAGTAGGTGGTCGAGTAGAGCTCATAGCCACCTCCTCCCGGAGGCTACTACGAGCCCCC
>JASEFB010000125.1 GCA_030019325.1 archaeon
TACAGTGCTACTCCCTTTTTTTATCGCTTCTATTTTATGCAGGGTAGGAATATTGAGGGGCATTTTAAACCTCCAATCTATTTTTCACACCGGTGAAGTTTTCTTCTTTAATCAAGTTGCATACAACTTTACTATTGGTAAGGGTAAGTATTTGCATCATCTTCTTGTGAAATCTCGTGGTTTTTTACATTAGCTATACAAGTACGAGCCTTTAATATATGCCTAGGTTTGAAAAATGAGGAACAAAGAAGAGATCCAAAGACAAATTGATGAGCTACAAAAGGAACTTCGAGTAATTAAAAAAGAGTTTTGGAAGGCAGTATTGGCTTTTCTAGCTCTGGCACGGGCTAGTAGTATGGACGACAAAATTTGGAAGAAGCTTGAAAAATTGAAGAATCGAAAAGCGGAATTGAAAAAGCAATTGAAACAACTAAAGAAGCAACTGAAAGAATTGGAGAAACGATAAACTCCCTTAATTCTATTAGTCAACATCGGAAATTAGTTCGTGTAAACATACCAAAAACAAAAGCTAAATATGACCGAAGCATTAAGACAATTTGTCCAAACATACTATATCCACCCTATAACCCATGACACCGGCTACAATCCGGTAAATACAATAACATGGGCACTCGTACTGGTAGTATGCCTCTTTTTGGCACTAAAAGTACTGAAGAAGCTCGAAATAGAGATAGCCCGCCGTTTTATCGCTGCTGTATCGCCTTACATAGTTGTTGGAGCGAGCCTCCGGGTAATGGAAGACGCAGAAATAGTTACTCCACCCCTGAGCTACCTGCTGATTACTCCATTAATCTTCTTTCTTTTGTTCTTTTGCTGTGTTACCATACTCATACTGTCAGTGAAATTATCCAGATCGCAGAAAAGAAGGGGGTATGATTACACGCTGATTTTTGGTCTGATTGGATTTATATGGCTCATCGCAACCCTTACGATTCTATTAGGGAAGGAAGACATAGTTTTCGGGTGGGTTCTCTTTGCTGTTATCGGCATTTCAGGGCTCCTCATCAGTGTGATATACGCAATTGCAGCGAGCTTTGGTGCTCATTTTCTCACTGACAGGTTGAATGTCGCTGTGTTAGCTGCTCATCTACTCGATGCCTCTTCCTCGTTTATCGGAATTGATATACTGGGTTACACCGGGAAACATGTTATAGAGGGGCTCATCGTAACGTATGCGGGCACCGCAGCCGGAATGTATCCGCTCAAGCTGGGAATACTTGCCCCGATACTATATCTCGTGGATACACAATTTACCGACGAGGCGGAAATTGAGCTGAAAAACCTCGTATTGTTGGCTCTTATCGTTATTGGGCTTGCACCTGCCGTGCGCAACACCCTCAGAATGATGTTGGGTGTTTAATCGCATACCTAACGAGCGCAAAAAATCCTTTATTGGAACAAGAGCTTATATATACTTCGCTATTTTTACGAACTCCTCAGGCCTTAACTCTTCCGGCCTCTTCTCCAATTCCGAAAGCGCTGAGCCCCCAAAAAAACTCGTTTTAAATATACTGCTCATCTTCTTCCTTCGCTGACCAAACGCCGCAGTGACCAACTCAAAAAACTTCTCTTTATTCTCTACTTCGTTCTCCCTCAATCTCACTATCGCTGTTGTCACTGGCGGAGAGGGATAAAATGCTTCTCTGTGAACGAGCTCAAGAATCTCGATGCCTGCGAGCGCCTGTGTGATAACTGATAGCCGCCCATACAATTTCGTGCCTGGGTTAGCACTCATCTTCTGCGCAAACTCTTTCTGATATAACAGCACCGCAACTCCGAAGCCCACATTATGGAGCAGCAATTTATACGTGATTGGCGAGGATAACGAAAAAGGTATGCTCGCAACGACTTTATCAAACGTTGGTAGTTCTAGTTTCATAATATCACCTTCAAGTACCTCTGTTTTACTCTTATTACATCGTTCTCTTAGCACCTCACACAGTTCTCCGTCCTTCTCCACCGCATACACCTTCTTCGCTTTTCGTTCCAATTTCTCGGTGAGGCTCCCCACTCCTGCTCCGATCTCCAGTACTACATCACCACGCTCTACACCTGCATACTCCACCATCCTCGTCGCCACGCCGTCATCAATCAGAAAATACTGCCCAAGACGTCTCGTAGCTTTTATACCTCGCTCAACAAGGATTTTTTTGACCTCCATTTCACATGTCACCTAAATTTTCATCTCACGACCAGGTTTCCACACTACCTCCTTTTCTCTCGTCCTCAACCCGGTATAATCACCCTTCAAACACTTTTTCACCAGAGTTATCAAATATTCCGTCCTCGAATGAAGGTACAACCGCGCATCTTCATTAATTCCTTCTTCACTTGCTGCTATCGCACTCGCGTATTCGCTCAGTATGTTCCTATACGTACTCAAAAATCCACCCTTAAAGTCAACGTCTCTCTTGGTTATTCGTTTTATCTCTTCAACAACTTCAGGGTGGGGAGGTAAAAACAGCGGCACGCCTAACAAACTATACCATTCAGGATCGCGCTCATAATACGCCTTCAAGAACGCATTGAGCGCAAATCGTTGCATTCTCCTTGCTGTTAGCTCTTCCTTCTCCTTCACATAGATCGGTGCGGTGAGTTCCACCGGGAGTCTCTTTATCTTTATCCGCGCCGATGGTCTTTTGTCCTCTATTCGCCTCCTCGTTTTGTCCACGAGCTCCGCGAATAACGCTGAATAGTCCGTTTTGTGAAGATGTGAGTGCGTATCCTCATGAACTGGTCTGGTGACCATGAACCTTAGAACTGTGAGATCATACGCACGATACCTACTTCTTATCAGCCCCACCCTTGTCTTTCCCAGCTCATAATTCTCAATCAAGATGTAAGCGGTATCCGACTCTATCTCGAACTCTGAAAAATACTGATTCGTTAGATGCCGTTCGATAGTCGTCCGTCCAGCATGAACAGCTTCATGCAATCGTTCCCCTATCCAGGCTCGTGCCCCACTCATCCCAATTGCGGATTCAAACTCAGGAATAAAGCTTTCAATCTCCTTGAGCAGTGATAAAAAGGATTCAACAGATATCCCATTCGCCTGATTAATTGAGTAGAATGGTTCTTCACCTGCTTGTTCAAACGTTAACTCCGACGAATCGGTCAATCTTAATTTCATTGCCTTACTTTTGGGGGATATTTAGATAGAATCTAATAAATGAATGCAAATTTAATGTAAAATAAGTTTGCACCATCTTTAAATTTTCTAGTTCTGCTACATTTGTTCAAATTGTGACAGAGGGGATGGATGATGACCAAAGACCGACACGTCTTTGAAACGCTCGGAAAAACGAAGGTGGTAGTAGAAAACGGTAAAGTAGTAGAAGTTGGGACTCCTCTCCTCAGGTATTGTCGGTTATGGGAGAAGATACGCGGGATAAAGGAACTGAACGAGCGCATAGTAAAAGAGAATATTGAATTCCGGATACGAGATTTTGGGATGTGCACGGGGGAGAGAGTAGTAGAGATGGATGCTTTCGTTGGTTTCGGAGCTTCAGAGACGTTTATGACTGCACTGCGGAGAGGATTACTCGATAGCACCGTAACGGTTTGTGAAGGTGCAGGCACGGTAATCACTGCTAATCCTGCACTGGTGCAGGGAATAGGGGCACGGCTCAGTGGTGTAATTGAGACAACACCGGTTGAAGGGATAATAAAGAGGATAAAGGACAAAGGTGGCCAAATACTCGACCCACCGAGGATAGACCAGGCAGCAGGCGTGCAGATGGCGCTTGAGCTTGGATACAAAAGAGTAGGTGTTACCGTCTCCACAGTGGAAGACGC
>JASEFB010000126.1 GCA_030019325.1 archaeon
CCATCAAATAGAAAAATATTTAAGTAATCAAAGACTATCTCCGAAAGTCAAGTTAGAAAGTTAATTTGCGAATGTTGTACATATAAATTTCAATAAGTGGGGATCCATAAAAACCGTTATAAACGAATATTTCGAGAATTGGAGCTTTATTTGTAAATTGAGGCAACGCTCAGCGAGAGTAGCCCGCCTATAAGAAGAGCCAAAGGGTGCATTATCTTTGTATAGCTGTTGGCAATTGTACCTGGTAGGATGAGGCAGATAAGCGCAGGGAAAAGCATGAGCACAATCAGTACTTTTAAAATCAATCGGGGATTCATGCTCTCACATATAAGAAGAGTATAATATAAAAATACTATGCACTACTCACGCCATGCTGGTGATATCAAAACGTCCACCTACTTAACCATCTTAACCCCTCTTTATACTCATACGCGACCGGGTAACCTGATATTACAGGAAAGAAGAGAAAGAAAAGACTTGCGGTCAAAATAAGGAAGGCGATGACCATAGACTTAAAGAAGCGCACCTTTTTCTTCGATGAGCATTTCTTTTCAAAAGGAAGATGTAACCAATAAGTGACCGCAAATATCATAAACGGCACATTCGCGACGAAATGATAGATAAACAAGATTCTCGTGATAAGTATGTAGGGAAGCCATTGCAGGAGAAAAGGGATGAGAATAAAGAGGAAAACAAAATTATACTCCTCTCCCGTTTTTTTTATCATATTTGCCACAACCTTGGCTCCTATTAAAATCAAGGCAGGAATACTGCCCCACCATAGTGCTGGATTTCCCATCAAAACGATTGTCGAAACCGTTCCATCTAACGTGTTAGAATACATCCAGAGCGGTTTTAGCATGAGGGGCCAGGACCACCAGGGCGAAGAGAACGGGTGTGTCGCTTCAATCCCCGCATGATAGCCAAACATTCTCAGTTGCAGATCAAAAACGGTTAATGAGTTGAGCGAAGTACTACTCATAGTGCCGCTCGATAGGTATTCTGATAGGTAGCCGATATAGAGCGGTAACCGATTGATATTTATAAGTCCATGGCCCTCGCCTGAAAGCATGTAAGGAATATACGTTGCGATATAAATCGCTGCGGAAACGAAAAGCCCCGCTAAAATTATTTTATAATCACTCAAAATCGGCTTTTTATTTCTTACATTGCTGACAACGACAAGAATCAAAACTGCTACGAACCCGAAAACCGCAATCCATTTCACGGCGAAGCCAAGTCCGAAGAAGATAACACTGAGGAAAAGAGAAGTAGATGCCCCTATTTTTCTGCCGCCTTCTCTATCCTCCCCCTCCCCCTCTCGCTTAGAGAAGTAATCGAAAGCAAAGTAAAACATCAACAAAGAAAAAAGGAGGATGTATATCTCTCCAGTCGCCAATCGTGCTAATGAGAAATGCATAAAATCGAAGGTTAAGAGGAACGCTGCGATGATGCCTGCTACAGAGCTCTTAAATAGGCGTTTACCAAGCAGAAACATGAGTGGGATCATTCCTGCTGCGGCTAAAACGCCAAAAATCCGCCAGCCAACGGGGTTCATGCCAAACACCACTATACCCAACGCTATAATGAGTTTCCCAAGCGGAGGATGCGTCCATTCATAGGGCTCCTCGAGATTTAAATGCTCTTGTGCTGTGCGCACAAAATACATCTCGTCGAAATAAGCGCCGTTCTTCTGCGTAATCGGGAGTTTTATGAGTTCCTGCTCATCAACTAATCTCTGAGTATCCGCTCCAAGAACTTCTACCGGCTCTATCTTTTTATGCTCTGCGGATAGTATCAAAAGTTCGCCTATTTTGCCTTCCGATTCCTCTCCAAAGACGAACTTGAGAAATCTACTGCTCTTATTCCCCAAATTGATTCTCTCCCAGGAGCAGAAATGCACATGTTTTGCAGGGTCATTATCATACGATGTGAGGATCGTCCAGTTATCCGGAGGTGTGCCTCCATAAACAGTGAATTTCGTTCGCTTCTCGTCACCTAAGAAGATGTAAATCTCTTTTACCTGCTCAACGCTGCCCAAATCAAAAACCACTTGAATTTCTTCTGCTCCTGAACTCCCCGTTCCCGCTTTTGATGGCTGCCAGCAGGAAGAAGGCATCGCGAACGAGCCCATGGTATAAGATGCAAAAACCAAAAAAAGGATTGTAAGTGCGGTTATTGCTGCAATTTCCCAAGGGTTTACTCCTTTCATTTATGCACGATAAAAAACATACATTTATATATATGAACCTATTTACGAACCTAATATCCTAACATGACAGATGTGTCACATATCTCAATTCAACCGAATTTAGATAAGCTCTTCGCAAAGCATTTAATTTATATAGTAAGTGAGAAGTAATGAAAATAGCTTTTTACCATCGAAATGTGAGTGGCGGGATAAAAACACATGTTGAAGCGCTTTCATATGAATTCGAGAAGTTAGGGCATGAAGTAAAGAGAATAGACCAATTCTTGCTCGGCTCTTACATGCTTGGCAATTCCTCCGGAGGTATTTCTTATGGGTTTGATCTGTCATTAAGAAAGATAAAAAGGGAGGTAGAAGACTGTGATGTTCTCCATATACACCATGCAGCTACCTCTTCGGAATTTTTCCTGCCCTTCTCTTCTCTTTGCTCTGAGATCAACATTGTCAATACGTTCCATATTCCCGCTGGGAACTGTCTCGGAGGGGAGTTTGCGAAAGCACTTATCGCAATGCTTGTTTCTCTTTATGCTGGACGCTCAAAGAAATTTATCTCGGTAAGTGCAGAAATTGCTGAGTATATCCGTCGCTATTGCTATGGTTATGAGGATGATAATAGCGACCACGGAACTGAGATCGTGGTTATCCCCAATGGTGTGGATATAAATCGTTTCCATCCCGCGGAAAAGGATGAAAAAGCGAGCAATAATAAGGATAAGAGCGTCTGCATAGGCTATCTTGGGCGATTATCCTATGAAAAGAATATAATAAATATGATAAAGGCCGTGAGGGCATTAGATTTGGATAACATCTGTTTAAAGATTGCAGGCGTGGGACCACTCTATGCTAAGGTAAAAAAGATGGAAGACGAAAGAATTAAGGTCTTAGGCTATGTCGAAGACGCTCCTTCCTTCTATCGAAGCTTGGACGTTTTCTTACTCCCTTCTAAGCTCGAGGCGCAACCAATCGCATTGCTCGAAGCGATGGCATCGGGACTGCCGATCATTGCTACCGACGTCGGTGATAATAAATATTTTGTCCACGGAAATGGAATAATCTGTGGTGCATCGGTGAAGGAGATAGGGGCTGCAATAAAAGAGATGCTACGAGAAGACAGGGATAAGATGGGCATCGAGTCGAGGAGAATAGTTGAGCGTGAGTATACGTGGG
>JASEFB010000127.1 GCA_030019325.1 archaeon
TGATTCCTTACCCCACACGTGGGATGTTACATCAGACACGATTGCGGCGTTTATTGCACATAAATTAGGTGAAAAGAGGTTTATAAAAGTGACCGATGTGGATGGAATACTGGATGCGGACGGGTCTTTGATCAAAGAAATTCATGCAAAAGAACTGATTGAGAAAGAGGATAAGGGTTGTATTGATGCCGAACTCCCTCGATTTTTAATGCGGAATAAAATGAGTTGTGTGATTGTGAACGGCAACTTCCCAGAGCGAATAATTGACGTAATCGAAGGAAGGGGGACAATCTGCACATCAATCTTTCTTCAAAAGAAAGATTGATCAAAGAACCCTGAGTTTCTTATGATAGTCTGTTCTTTCTTTTTAAAAAAGACTGATCAAAGAAATTTCCGCCTCCATGGTACCGATTATTTTTCCCTAAAGGTATTCACGATCCAAGTATCTGCAGGATTACCCGTCTTGACCTTCTTTTGTTGTCCAGCTCGATAAACACAACCTGTTGCCACGTTCCTAACATGAGCTTTTTATCTTTGAATGGCACGGTCAACGAGGGACCCAGAAAAGATGCTCTTACATGCGAATGCCCGTTTCCATCATGCCATCTGTACTCATGCTCATATGCTATTCCCTTAGGGAACAACCGTTCCAACGCATTGGGTAAATCCTTCAACAGTCCAGACTCATATTCGATGGTCGTTACTGCACCTGTCGAGCCCGGCACGAAGATAGTGACAATGCCATCTTCGATGTCTGATTCTCTTAGTGCACGGTTCACTTTCTCTGTTATATCTATTATTTCCACCTCCCCCTGGGTACTAAAATGCAGTTCCTTCGTTTCAACACTCATTTTTTTCTCCTCTTTTTCCTTTTATTTTTACGATACTTTCGGAATGAAGGATATTTATTACTTTCAGTATCAATAAACATCTTAGTACGTATAGGGTTATGGAAACCAACTATAAGGTTATCCTTCTTGACATGGATGGAACTTTCTTGGATTCGAGAGGAGTAGGAGATATACCAAACGAATGGGCATACGAAGCATTCAAAAAAACGCTGAGGCATTATGGAATAACGCTTACTATAGATGAGATAAACAATCTTTTCCTCGCTCCACTTCATGCCAGGGGAGAAGAGGGAGTGATAAGATTTTGTGATCGATTTGGATTTGATTGCAAGGAGTTTTGGCGTAGAAGGGAAAAGGATGTTATAGAAGCGAAGATGACCGCTATACGAGGAGGAGTAATAAAGCTCTGTAAAGGTTCTGAGGAGATAATACGATATCTCAGCAAGCGGTTTTATCTTGCGGTCGTAAGCGATTCACAACAAGCGTGTGTGAACTATGCGCTGGAGTACTTCGATCTGAAACCGTACTTCGCTATATGGTTTGGAAGAAGAAGCGAATTAGAGAGTCTGGCTAAGCGGAAGCCAAATCCATTTTACATAAATGAGGTGTTGCGTGAATTACGCACGCGGAAAGAAGAGGCGATATTGGTGGACGATAGCCCAGTAGGAGTTTTAGCAGCCAAAAATGCCGGTATAGATTCGGTGCTCATTCGCAGTGAGGAGATAAGCGAGAGAAGATATGAACATGAACCGACGTTTTTGGTAAAGAATATTGGTGAATTGAGGAAGGTGTTATAAAAAGGAGAAAAACCAGCAGGGGGTAGGGTAGTTAGTTATTAACAGAACTTTCTTTATAGGGTGAGGAAAAAGAAATGAAATCTGGGTTAAAGATAAAAACTCCGGTAATCGTGTTGAACGAAAAGGCATACGTGGAATCAGTAGGGAAAAAGGGTTTGGAACTCGCTAAAATATGCGAGGAGGTTGCAGCCGAGCGTGGTGTAAGTATAGCTATCTGCCCTCAGCAGGTGGAGCTTGCAAAGATCGCAGCCGCGGTGAACATACCCTGTTTTGCACAGCACGTTGATGCAGTGGAACCGGGCAGTCAAACCGGGTTCGTAACGCTGGAATCGGTAAAGGAAGCAGGTGCGGTGGGCTCACTGGTAAACCATTCTGAGCACCGGCTGAAAATAGCGGACATCGACTTCATCATCAGCAAAGCAGCGAGCTTAAACCTCCTCACAATTGTGTGCACGAATAATATCGCGGTGAGTAGGTCAATCGCAGAACTGAAGCCGTATGCAATCGCAGTTGAACCGCCTGAATTGATCGGAACCGGTAGGGCGGTATCAAAGATAGACCCAGCAATAGTAGAGAATACGGTAAAAGAAGTGAAGCGCGTAGATGAAGAATGTGTGGTGCTCTGCGGTGCGGGTGTTACAAATGGCGAGGATGTACGAGCTGCGGTCGAATTAAGTGCGGATGGTGTATTGCTGGCTTCAGGTGTGGTGAAAGCAAAAGATCCAAGAGCGGCATTGATAGATCTGGTGTCGGGATTAGGGTAGGTAAGAGATAGGAGTAGAAAGTTTTAGAAGCGACGATTGAATGGTATATTTTGCCACCGACTTGGAAGTAAACGAGCAAAACGCTAAAACGTTTGCGTGTATAACCGCTGGGTAATCGTGAATATGATTCTGAGTCCAGTTTTGGAGATAATTACCGAGAAGCCTCTGATAACCGCAAAACGGCCAATCATTCTCCTCTAGGTGAGTATGATGGAGAAGGGGCTGCCGTGAGATTTACTGAACATATCCACTGAGCGCTCGCTACTAAGGATGCATTATATCAAATGGATCATTACTATGTGCCAGTCCTAATGCATGGCCTATCTCATGTTTAGCAATTTTTTCCAGATTAGAATTGCTAATTTGATCCCACCTCGATTGAAACTTACCATCCCAACTAATAATATAGACAGGGCGTCTACATGTTAATATTATTGAACATATAAAAATCAAAGCTAAAAAGAGAAAAACATTTCTTCCAGTCACATACCCCGCACTTAAGCTTGTATTTCTCCTTCTACCATAGCCTCTCCTCATCTCCCTTTCATCTCTCTTGACGGAAGGATAATATTACCGCGCTTAACAAAGAAGCCTGTTTTTTCCCAGCCAACGCTTTTTAAAAGTGTTCTGTAAGATCCCTGTATTCCCGATCGAGATTCATTATCACTAACACATCCTTCACGGTATTGTATCGCTCTATTCATATCCTTTTTATCACTTTTTCATTCATTATATAGTCTTTATTTCCATATAAAAGCTTTTCTATTTCTTCGAATCAAATTTTAATAGGTAATAAAACTCTAATTACTTAAATATTTGTTCATAACGGTTTTCCTGATATCACCCACATATTGAAATAATTTTTTACAATATTTGAAAAAATTTTTGTATTTGTATAGCTTGAGAATAAATCCCAACGACAAATACTACCAAATCCCA
>JASEFB010000128.1 GCA_030019325.1 archaeon
TAAAACAAGGATTGAAACTCCTCTTTTCTTGGGTGGAAGAGGGTTAAATGGATTGGTCGAAGAGGCTAATCCACTAAAACAAGGATTGAAACTCCAAGAGATCTTCATCTCCTGATGTAAGAATCTCTGTCGAAGAGGCTAATCCACTAAAACAAGGATTGAAACCTATCACCACCGAAACCTTTGTTTAATGCGAGTATAGTCGAAGAGGCTAATCCACTAAAACAAGGATTGAAACTCTGTGCAGACATCACGAGAATGCGTATTTCGATGCGTCGAAGAGGCTAATCCACTAAAACAAGGATTGAAACTTCTCAACAAGAATAGCATCCGAAATGTCAACCGAAAGGTCGAAGAGGCTAATCCACTAAAACAAGGATTGAAACGGAAATATTAAAAATAAAAGGAGGTGGAACCGAAAAATGTCGAAGAGGCTAATCCACTAAAACAAGGATTGAAACTCCTGATATAGCGAGGTCTTATTACTATTTGTTCTTGTCGAAGAGGCTAATCCACTAAAACAAGGATTGAAACTGAATATAAAAAGGACGTTTACAATCCGGATGGTTATGTCGAAGAGGCTAATCCACTAAAACAAGGATTGAAACTCCACTCCAACACCCGAGCCAACACCCGAGCCAACAGTCGAAGAGGCTAATCCACTAAAACAAGGATTGAAACTTTTTAACACCTTTTATATACCTCATTAATGCCAAAAGTCGAAGAGGCTAATCCACTAAAACAAGGATTGAAACCCTACATCACCTAAGGTTAAAGCTTCTTGTAAAGTGTGTCGAAGAGGCTAATCCACTAAAACAAGGATTGAAACTCTGTGATAGTATTTGTTGATGCGTCCATATTATGTCGAAGAGGCTAATCCACTAAAACAAGGATTGAAACACGGGTGCTAACATACGGAAATATGCGGACAAATATGTCGAAGAGGCTAATCCACTAAAACAAGGATTGAAACTCCTCTTTTCTTGGGTGGAAGAGGGTTAAATGGATTGTCGAAGAGGCTAATCCACTAAAACAAGGATTGAAACCTACTTCTTCTGTAATGTCTGGAATTACTTTCAACGTCGAAGAGGCTAATCCACTAAAACAAGGATTGAAACTCTGCGAGCTTGATGTGCCTGCGAAGGGGTATGAAGAGTCGAAGAGGCTAATCCACTAAAACAAGGATTGAAACACGGAATATCGATTGCTGAAAGTGGAATTCAATTGTCGAAGAGGCTAATCCACTAAAACAAGGATTGAAACACAATTTTACCATCTACTTCTTTCTCTTCCGATACTGTCGAAGAGGCTAATCCACTAAAACAAGGATTGAAACAAGAGGATATCCTTCTTCACTTTTGGAACTTCGTGTGTCGAAGAGGCTAATCCACTAAAACAAGGATTGAAACTTTACTTTCAGCGCTGGAAAGAGAGTTGAAAGAAAAGTCGAAGAGGCTAATCCACTAAAACAAGGATTGAAACCCACGGTAAAATGGGGTCGCCGGAAAGACTAGAGTTGTCGAAGAGGCTAATCCACTAAAACAAGGATTGAAACTATAGGATGAAACTATAAATAATTATAGGTAGCGATGAGTCGAAGAGGCTAATCCACTAAAACAAGGATTGAAACTGAAGAATGGATATCACAGCAAGTGGCAGATATCGAGGGTCGAAGAGGCTAATCCACTAAAACAAGGATTGAAACTACATATTCCCAAACCTAATACATACCCTAAAGTATCGTCGAAGAGGCTAATCCACTAAAACAAGGATTGAAACAAAGGTGCCCTATATGTGGTATCAATCGATGCCGTGGTCGAAGAGGCTAATCCACTAAAACAAGGATTGAAACTCGTCTTCCCTCAAAATAGTTGAAAGATGCTTTTTTGTCGAAGAGGCTAATCCACTAAAACAAGGATTGAAACCCCGCAGGGAATACTAATTTCTTTAGTTTTGGATGGTCGAAGAGGCTAATCCACTAAAACAAGGATTGAAACCTTATTGTTTGAGCCTGAGATCGGGAAATTGTTGGGTCGAAGAGGCTAATCCACTAAAACAAGGATTGAAACATTGGTTACGGGCTCGTTAAAAAGAAATAGAATGAAGTCGAAGAGGCTAATCCACTAAAACAAGGATTGAAACCCCCAGTTTCTAACAATTTCAAATATGTGTCGAGTTGTCGAAGAGGCTAATCCACTAAAACAAGGATTGAAACTAGCTATATAGTATATTTTGAACAAAACCCGTATTGGTCGAAGAGGCTAATCCACTAAAACAAGGATTGAAACTTCTATTATTTGCTCGCCTCCATACAAAATCAGCAAGTCGAAGAGGCTAATCCACTAAAACAAGGATTGAAACTATATTCCGCCTTAGCTTTTATTAAAGAACAAGCTGTCGAAGAGGCTAATCCACTAAAACAAGGATTGAAACGCAACACCAAACCCTTTGTTTATTGTTTGAGCGTGGTCGAAGAGGCTAATCCACTAAAACAAGGATTGAAACTTAAAGAACAGGCGGAAAGATTTGGAACGGATGAGGAGTCGAAGAGGCTAATCCACTAAAACAAGGATTGAAACTACATATCACCAAAACTAATACATATCACAAAATCGTCGAAGAGGCTAATCCACTAAAACAAGGATTGAAACATGGCAATACCATTTCAGTAGGTAACATTTATTTATGCCATCTTTCTATTGGAAAGTTTAATGGTGACAAGCAACATGCAAACGCATACCTACTTACAGGAAACCATATTAAAACTATTTGTAGAAATAGATTTGAATCTATCGAAGCCGTTGAGAACGATGCTTTCCTCTTTGATCGTCTGTCTGCTGGAGAATAACAAAGCGCATATTTCGAGACTGGGAGAATCTCTATCTCTCGGTAGTGCAAGTGTTATAGCGTGCATACAGCGTATCCGCCGGTTCTTATCCAATAAGAAGTTGTCACCGGGGATAACAGTTGTGCCGCTGATCCGTCTGATGCGCCCACTCCTTTTGGAACTCCCGGAAATCGTGGTGACTATGGATCGCACGGACTGGGAGAAACGCCGTAAACACGTAAACATCCTTTCAGTGGCGGTTAGTTATAAAGGGCGCGCTATCCCATTATTCTGGATTGTTCTTGGTCGAAAGGGGAATAGTTCCTTTGAACACTGGAAACAAGTCTTAACACCCGTTATCGAAGGATTACAGCAGATGGAGTGGCTTTCAGGCATGCCCATCCATGTTGTTGCGGATCGAGAGTTTGCCAGTCCGAAACTGGCTGAATGGCTTAAAAACACTTAGGGGGCGTCATGAAATAACTATATCAACTACCACTTATTGAAATTACAT
>JASEFB010000011.1 GCA_030019325.1 archaeon
AACGCTATTCCCAACAATATCTGCCAGAGTTCCATCTTTTCTCTTCCCGTTCGCCTCCTATCCTTCTTTATCCTTCTCCTTTATATTTTTTCCTTTTTATTTCTTTGGTAAAGCTTTTCTTTATAAGAAAAGGTTTAGCAACACCCGGTATTCTTCTCCATACATCGCGAGCTTGCCCTTACCTATCCTCATACCCTCGTAGTCCTTAACGGTTACCGAGATATTACCCACGCTCCCTACGCTCTCACTCTGAAGCGGTTCCGAGCCCTGCAAGGGAAGCATGACATCGGCATTGATCGTTAGAGTTAGATTTAGATTTAGATTATCCCCCTCCTGCTCCTGGGTCACGCTAACATTAACAAGCCGGTAATGGTCCTCGATAAACTGCATATGTCCACGATAGAAGGGGGCTCCTCCCTTCTCTATGATCTCTTCTTTTATCTCCTCGATGCTCTTATTCTCTTCCATAATTTCTCTGATTACCATCGGATCGATCTCTCGTACCCTGACGATATGCATCCTGAGCATGTGGAAATCCCCCCCATCTCCCTTTAAGGCGAAGCCATACCCTCTATAAACGACTGTAATCGGAACATTCATAGCTTCGTTCGCCCCCGCTTTCCCTTTCTCCGCCTCTTCCGCCGCCACGATACCCGTCCCGAGCAGGCTTAGCAGTAGGAGCGCTACCACGCAGATGCATGAAATCCTTCGGTGTATGCCTTCCATTTCTTTTATTACATTGCTTATTATTTACCGCGGAGCCCGCAGAGAACACAGAGAGTCATGGTCATTCATGTTGAGACTTTCTTTTTTCTTTTCGTCATCTCAGCGCTCTCCGCGATCTTGGCGGTAAACAGATTAAGTTTTTTTCTGAACGATATAAAAAGGTAAGAGAGAACGGATCATCCCGGACAGAGGTTAAAAACGTTCATTTCTGTTCCTTTTTTGTTAAAAACCATTTTGATAGTTCTATAACGTTCGTTCTACCCCATTCTTTCTTATTGATGATCTTCCTTCTCTCAAGGCTGCGAAGGATGCCGGTCAATGATGATTTTGGAATCCCCGTCTCATATCTGAGGTCCGCCTGGGTTATCTCCCCGTTATGCTTGATCAACGCATTTACAATAGCCCGTTCCCTATCCGTTAGCGTCTCCATCACCCTCGCCATTTCGCTGGTGAGCTCGATTTCGATTTCACCTTTTTTAACCTCAGCCTTAGCCGCTTCCGTACCTCGGGCATCTTCCCTTCTCTTCATTTTGGCGAGGGAGATACCAAGCGCTAAGGTCAACACCGAGAGTGCGATGATAAGGAGTAAGTATAAGTATCCGAAGCTGGAACTAACACCCCCGCCACCAGTTTCCTTAAATGGCTGCTGGTATTCGATCGCGGTCACAGGATTATCAACATCATACCCCTGGACATCGATAACAAATGACTCGTTGGACACGGTCACAAAATATCCCAGCCCCTCAGAGCATTTGATCTTGCCCAGTCTCACATCGCCGGGGAGATAAAAGATCGTATGATATTCTCTGTAATAAGTGTAGGTTGTGAAATTTATCTCCCAATTCTCGCCATATTTCGATGTCAATGCGTTTGTAAGCGCATATAGTTGTTTTGTGTCATTTTCATACAGATATTCGGCCGTTTTCAGGAAGGGGAGGCTATCAATATCTGCGTCTTCTATGTATCCGGTTACGAGTGATTTGCCGGCTTCGTCTACGTAGATATTCAGGATAAGTTGTTTGAACTGAGTGTCATTAGCCGCATAATAGTCGTAACCGCTGTAGTAGCCAGCGACGGGCGTTGTAGCAGCTATTATGACGATAAGAAATAGCAATAAGCTGCTTAATTTCGTGAACTCCGTCTTTCTTATCATCTTTTGTTTCTTTGATAAAACTTTCTTTACACTTTCTTTTAGAAAAAGAACCTGTGCTCTTCCGGAAGCACCTCTTCGCTCCTCGAAATCTCTTCGAGTTTCTTCAGAATCTTTTCCGGAAAGGTTATCTCGATGCTCATTCCTTTGTAAAAAGGTTTTATGCAATCTTTACACTTATCTCGCTAAGCTTCACATAAATTTGAATAAGTATAGGAACGAGCATACCCGTCAGAAAACTAACAGTGAATAAGTTCATAGCTATAACAATTCCTATAACTCCCGTATCCTCTATGACTCCTGATATTTCTAAGACAAGAATGAGAATGCCTATGCATAGGAAAACATAGGCAGGAACCAGCCATTTACTTATAAGCAACCGTCTTACACTTAGTTCAGTTTTATCCATTTTTCTTTTTCCCCTTCTATTCTTCTACTCCTTACCTCTTAGTAAATACCTAATGTTTTTTAGTTTTTTATTTATTTCTTCTTCTCTTTTTTATTTCGCCTCATGGTTGCGGTTGCAGTATTCGCTCAAGCATTTCTCTGAACCTCTTTATATCCTCTACCGACTCTTTAACTGTTTCCCCTGGCAGCCATGCTTCGTAAAAGTTCTGATGTAAAGAGGTGGCTATCTGCCATACTCTCCGTATCTCAGGCTCATTCACTTCCCTTCTCACATCTGCTACAAACCTGTTCAAATCGCCATGACTCCTGAGCTCCACATTTCTCTTCGCTGCAACCGCCTTCACCATTTGCGACGCTGCCCCCCATAACTTCTCTGACGCCTGAACGTAATCCTCTTTTTTTATATGCTCATCCGCTTCATCAATGTATCTCTCGCTGAGGTTCACATGCAACGCCGTTTTTGTTTCTGGATCTGTTAACTTCAGATATTCAAGGACCGCCTCATGTATAATCTCTTCCGGAAGTACCTCTTCGCTCCTCGAAATCTCTTCGAGTTTCTTCATAATCTTTTCCGGAAAGGCTATCTCGATGCTCATCTTCTCTTCACCTTTTATCTTTTTATCTTCGCTTTGCCCGAATTCCGTCCCTTTTCACCTCTTTTTCTCTATCCTCTCAAGTCTATTCTCCAGATTATCAAATCTGCTAGTTATTAATTCTCTCATACTATCGAACCTGACATTTGTTAATTCTCTTGTGCTATTAAATCCCTCCCTCATTCTTATCTCGTTTATCGTTAACCATGCTACTATAAATCCTAGCGTTTGATTTCCGTAAAATTCACCGCCGTATATTACCTCCAATGCGAACGATATTATTGCCCCCGCTAAACAAACTATTGAAAGCCAATCCAGTACTTTCAGCTTGAGCTCACTTTTCTTCTTGAGCTCAATATACTCCCTTAGGTGGGTTATTTCTTCCATTTCTCATTAACCCCCTTCTTTATATCTCGTCTTTAATAAAGCGTTCTTTTTAAAGAAAGGTGTTTAATAAAGCTCTTCTTCGGCTCGCAGGCGTTACCTTGAGAAGAGATGAATCGGAATGTATACTTTTCATTTCTTCTCCCCCAGCTCTTTTCTTAGCTCTCTAAGCTCTACTCTCAGGTCTAGATATAAACCAAATGCAAAGGCATAATAGAAGGTATCAACTGGGGGGCTCTTCCAAAGACCAATTCTCACGAGTATCAACCCAAGTATCCCATATAGAATTAACTGCGAAAGTATTTTTCCGTCAACGCTTTTTTTAAAAGGGTTGATTCTCAAACTATCCCTAAAAATTTTTCTTTTTTTAATAACCGCAACTTCACCCTTGCTCCTTTCACCCATTTTTTCTCCTCCCTTATAATTATAAGAAGGTTTTTTCCTTTTATAAAATAAAATTGCGCTTTTGTCGTTTGACTTCAATAAGAAAGAATCAATATCGTTGTGAAAGCCCAAACAGTTTATTTCATCTTCTATTTCTTTGATCAAACTTTCTTTACACTTTTTCTTTTTTACAAAAAGAAAACCTGTGCTAAAACTTTTTAGAAAAAAGTTTTATCTTTGGTAAAGCTTTCTTTTTCAAGAAAAGGTTTATGATGATTGCCATCACGGGAACACCCGGTACAGGGAAGACAGGTGTGTGCAACGCATGTGGACTTGACTGTCTGGATCTGAATAGTGTAATAGCGGAGCAGGGGTTCTATACCGGTGTAGATACCGAGCGGGGATGTCTCATCGCGGATCTCGCTCGACTCAAGGAATACGTGCGGAATAAGGAGAAGGAGCACAAGCTGTTAGTAATCGAAGGCCACCTGGCTCATTTTCTGAATCCTGAAGTTGCCATCGTGCTGCGTGCCAATCCTATTGTGCTTGCCGGTAGGCTCAAGCGAAAGGGGTTTCCACCGCAGAAAATAAAGGAGAATGTGGAAGCCGAAATGCTGGATATTATATTGGCAGAGGCGGTAGAGCTCTGCAAAATTGTCTACGAGGTGGATACAAGTGGAAAGAGCATAGAAGAAGTAGCTTCTCTGGTGCGTGAGATTATAGACGCAGAGGTAGAAGGGGAAAGCGTGGGAAGGAACGCGCTAAGGGAGAAGTATAAGCCGGGCTCCGTGGACTGGACTGGTCACCTGACGGTGACAATGAAAAATGAAAAATAAAAAGTGCAAAATGAAAACTGCAAAACCATTATTTTTTCTTTTAGCACAAACCTTTTCTTATGTGGGGCTCCGCCCCATCATGGGCTCCGCCCATGCCCCCGCATCGTGGGCTCCGCCCACGTCCCCGAAAACCCTGAAAGGGTTTACCGGAGGGGCTTACCCGCAAGCCCTGTAAGGGCTTATAGAAAAGCTTTACCAAAAGAATTATTTTCTTAGCACAGGTTCTTTTTTAAAAAGAAAGTGTTTGTAAAAAAGAAAAAGTGTTGTGATAAGATGGCTCTTGATTCTCTCTTGCGTGCCTTTGTAGATAATTGGGGGTTAGTGAAAACGACTGCGCGATTTCTCGCCGCCAGAGGTATCTCGCCGAATTTCTTATCCCTGCTCTCGTTCCCCTTCGCAATACTCGCCGGCGTATTTTTCTTCTTATCCGGCACGAGCGCGTCTTTTAACCTCCTTTTATCACTCGCCGGCATCTTCGTCTGCCTGAATGCCCTTTTGGATGGTTTGGATGGTGTTTTAGCTCGCGAAATCGGTAACGCAAGCAAAAAGGGGGATTTCCTTGACCACGTGATTGACCGCTATTCAGACATCTTCATTATCGGAGGTATTGTCTTTGGCGGATATGCAAGCTGGGGGATCGGCGTTATAGCGATTATTGGCGTCCTGCTCGCCTCATACATGGGCACTCAGGCACAGGCAGTGGGTCTGAGCAGGATCTACGGAGGGTTGCTTGGCAGAGCTGACCGTATCGTGCTCATACTAGGCGCGACGGTGCTCACGCTGGTCTATCCCCACCCGATTCCCGCATCGGGGTTGTTAAGCTTCCCCTTCCTCGGCTGGAGCATGGTTATCGTTGCAGTGCTCGGTAATGCAACTGCGTTACAAAGGTTCTTTTACGCCTGGAGAAGAATCTGACTTCGTAAATTGAAAATGAAAAGTGCAAAGGCAAAGTAAACCTTTCTTTTAAAAAAGAAAGCTTTACCAAAGATAAAACTTTTTTCTAAAAAGTTTTAGCACAGGTTTTCTTTTTTCTAAAAAGAAAAAGTGTTTTTGCAACAATTTTGACCAATTCTTCTGCTTCAGCCAGTAATGGCTGTAAATTCTCATCAGGAATTAACTTGGATCTCTCAATAAGTTTCAACCAGTATAATGATTCGCGTAATTCTTTCAAGACAAGTTGCATTTTATGGACAAAATCCGCCTTGCTTTCGGCACCGCAAGCTTCTTCGTAATTCGCTCCAGAAGATGTAGCGGATCGCATTAACTGGTCTCCGATATGTCGCCCTACCGTGGTTTTATTAAGCTTGACCGTCAATCTAACAATATTTACTCCAAAGTCTAATAAGCGCTCCGACAGGTTTTTCTTATTGTTTTGCATTTTGTATTTTTCAATTTGCATTCTGCATTTTGCATTGAGCTATAGCTCCTTCAGCTTCAATATCCTCAGGGCAAGCAAAGCCGCATTTTCTCCGTTGTCTATGCCTACCACACCTACCGGAACACCCGAAGGCATTTGAACCATAGAAAGTAGTGCATCCATGCCCATTAACTTCCCACTTACCGGAACACCAATGACTGGCTTTTCCGTTTTCGAGGCGATTATTCCCGGCAAAGCTGCAGAGAGCCCCGCAATCGCGATGATCACCGCAAAAGAATCACGGTTTTCCTTTAGATATCTGTCCAGTTCTTCGGGATTCCGGTGTGCGGAGAGCACCCGCACGTCATAAGGAGTGTTATGCGCTTCCAAAACCTTTATCGCTCTATCCGCCACCGTTTGATCGCTCTTCGAGCCCAATATTATGGCTACTTTATTCATATTTATTCCACCACCTCCATCCCAAGAGAAAAGATTTATGAAGAGATGTCTTTTTTATTATATATTTAAAGAGGTGTTTTTCACGATGGAAGTGAACATAAGCGTATCTAAGGTTATGGGTTGGGTAGGTTTAGGAATCTTGCTCTTCATTGCAATCTATCTAGTTCTTGTTATTGTAGGAGTTGTCCATTCATTGAATGTCGAGTTGCTTCTATTGGGCGTTGTTATGGGCCAGATATTCTACAATGGTTACACATACAGAGCGATTCAGGAGATGGATAAGAAAATCGAGCAGATCAACAGGAAGTTGGATTGAAATTAAAAATCTCACAACGTTCTCACACCCTCTCCTTCGCTCTCTCTTCCATCACACAGGTGAACTCTTCCGGGTCCCTTATTCGTTTCAACTCCTCCTTCCCAAACAGAACGGTATTATCTATTTGCACCTGCTTGATATTCCCATTCACGACGAATACCGACTTCGTTCTCGTAACCTGCGATAAGCTGCTCACTATTCTCGCTCTCTTTACCATTCGGTCGGTATACCTGCTTATCCCGGTAAGAATTTTCATACCCTCGCTTCTTGCTTTTGACGGTGGCGCTGAAAAAGAAACAGCGCTAAAAGGAGCATAAGCCGTCGTAAGTATCTCAAACCCTATCTCTTCCATCATACTCAAAATATCTTTCTCTAAGCTCGAGGTCGCTTCTTCCACGCCTGCCTTCAATATATCTGAAGATGGAGCTTCAAATTTGGTATTTAAGACCTCTAAGGGCTCTATGAGCATCGTATCTAAAATCTCCTCGAGCTTCAGTGCTATCTCGATGGTAGTACTCATTCCACCTTCCTCGTACTTACTCACACTCCTCCGTGAAACATCCAATTCAGAGGCAATATCGCCTAAGGATAAGTCCTTCTTCTCCCGTGCCAGCTTCATCGCATCCCCATCTATACTCACATACAGGCCCCTAGTGGCTGAATAAACGTATAGATGAACTTCTTCAACAAGATAATCGTAGAGTGTCTGCGTGTTTAAGGCAGGGATACCATATCTATGATACACTACATCATCTTCCAGAAACGAAGTACCCGTTCTCTCCCCCACCACGATCGGAGAAGCAAGTAAGCAGAATGCTGCACGCTTTATACTCTTCGCTATCTCCTCGCTCATTCCATCTATGTTACGCATTATCTTCGCCAACAAGGTGAGCTCGCTTCTCCTCGCTGCTAGATCAAAACTTCGCGCCTCGCATCTCCGTGATACGATAAATCCTGCTTCCTTCAATATTTCCAATACCCGAGCGATTAAATCATCCTTCTTCGGTGCCTGATTGCACATCTCGCTTTGCATTTTTCGTTAGCTGCTCAGATATTTCCCGTGCACGCTTTGTCGCTTCAATGACCGCATCCATTATCGCCGCCTTTACACCTCTCGATTCCATCGCATAGAGCCCTCTCATAGTCGTCCCTCCGGGAGAAGCAGTCATTTGTCCTATCGAAGATGGCTCATCTCCTGCAAGAATCATTATCGCCGCCCCAAGTGCGGTCTTGGCAGAGATCTCGAGCGCTAAATCATGTGGCAAACCCTCATAAACCCCTCCATCTGCCATTGCTTCGATCATCGCCGCAAAGAAAGCGATGCCGCTGCCACTTAATCCTGTAATAACATCCATGTCACTCTCCTTTACGCTATAAACATCGCCTATAGCGCTTAAAATCTTTTTCGCCATCATTTCATCCTCCTCGCCCGCAAATTCGCCTGTACACATCGCCGTTACAGATTCGCCTACACGCGCCCCGATATTCGGCATCACCCGAATGACCCTCTTCCCTTTACCAAGATATCTCTCTATCACCCTCGTTGGCACGCCGGCAGCCACCGAGACGACCATTTTCTCCTCGTTCACACAAGGTGCAATCTCTTCAGCTACCCCTCGCACATCATTTGGCTTAACTGCCAAAATTATCACGTCCGATTTCTCCGCAACCTCTTTGTTATCCTCGCATACCACAACTCTTGATTCCGGTTCAAAATATTGGAGGTTCTCTTTCTTTACATCACTTATAAATACTTCCCCGCTCAGCCTGCCAATTTCTACAGCCAATAGCCCTCGAAGAAGAGATCTCCCTATGTTACCTATGCCGATAATGCCTATCTTCTTCCCCTTCACGGATCTCTCATTCATTCCTTCAGTGGATTTATAAGGACCACGTTATTTCCTCGAAGTATTACCGAGCCAAGCAATCTCTTCCTTTCCCCATTCAATATCTCGCTCGCTCCAGTCAGATGTAGATTCAAATAGTCATCTACCGATGCCAGCATTCCTTCCAGCACGCACTGCTCTCCCTTCATCTCCACGTGTATCTTTCTCCCCACCAGACTTTGAACTCTTTTGTTCGGGAACATATCCTCATCTCCCTTATCTTTTACTATTTCACTTTGTTTTCATTATTTAAAAGAATGCTGCATGAGCTGATTGTTGAGGGTAAAATTGTAAATCCAGAAAGGATAAAAGACGCCCAGATAGCCATTGATGAGGGGTATATTACAGAACTAAAAAAGCATGGGTTACGAGGCGAGCGAAAAATAGGAGCTTCAGGATGGTTAATCTTCCCAGGGTTTATTGATCTACATGCGCATCTAAGGGAGGATAGCAGTCATAGATGGGACTATAAGGAGGATTTCAAGTCCGGCACGGAGGCTGCACTTCACGGAGGTATAACGACCGTTGTTGACATGCCAAATACTCCTTTGCCCGGCATAAATTCAGAACGAATAAGAAGAAAGAAGGAACTCGCACAGAGAGAGTCAAAAGGCGTGGTTGATCTCCTTTTTTGCGGTGGTGTAACGGAATCCAATCTGAATGCACTTGCAGATATGCAACAAGATGTTGTCGCGTATAAAATATACCTTGCAGAGACTGGTGGATTGTATATAAGTGAGGAGACCTTACCCAGGGCAATTAAGGCGGTAGAAGCGGCTTCCAAACCTGCCGTAATTCATTGTGAAGACGAGAGAATTATAGAAAAGAGGAGAGAGGAATTAAGAGTGAAGGGGGAAGAAAGTCATGTGGAAATCCATTCAGAGCTGAGACCTGATGAAGCGGAATTGTCGGCGGTCAAGAACGTTTTATCCTCCGCTGTGGCTTCAAGTGGCGCTGAGATCAATATAGCACATGTGTCCGTTTACGATACCCTGAGGATGATAAAGGGGTATAAAAACGTTCACTGTGAAATCACACCCCATCATCTGTTCTTTAGCAAGAATGATGTATTGGCTAAGAAGGCGTTTTTAAAGACGAACCCCCCTTTGAGAACAGAAGAGAATAGGCAGCGCTTGCTGGCAGCATTTAAAGAAGGCGGAATAGATTTTTTGGTGTCTGATCATGCACCGCACACGAAGGAGGAGAAAGCAGGTGATATTTTAGAGGCGCCTGCTGGTGTTCCTAATTTAGACACGTATGGTAATTTCGTGTCCTGGTTGATTGCCTCTAATGACGTACATCCAACGCTTATAGCAAAAGTATGCTCTTATAATCCAGCTCTATTCTTGGGATTGCACGACAGGGGTCGCATCGAAGTAGGAAAGCGGGCACATTTGACAATATTAGATATGCAGAAGCGGGTAAAAATCAGCAGTGAGCACTTATATACAAAATGTGGGTGGTCGCCCTTTGAGGGTTATGAATTTCCTGGAGCGGTTAGGCACACCATTTATAATGGTGTCGCGGTGACTGATTATGACGAGGTACTGGATGATTTATATTCATGAAATGTTTTGGGAGAAAATAAAGAGATGAGTGGAATTGCTCATCTCTTTGCCCATATTAGCGCTGCTGTGTTAAATTCCGATACCTAAACCGCTAACGATATATTTCGCTTTACATACAACTGTTACATATCTGGAACCTGCGAATACAAGACCCACAAATTCACCGCCTTTATCTACGGCCGAACCACTGTCTCCTCCTTTAGAAAATGGCTGTTCAACAAGTATCTGGTCTTTGAATATTGCCCATCTGGTATTGGTATAATAGACTTTTACCGTTGCGCTCGTATCTCTAACAGTGTTTGTAGTGACACCGGTAGTTCTTCCGCTCTTCCTCACAGTTTCGCCCTTTGATACTTCAGTGGTGGCGTTTATCGTATAGAATCCAGTATTCGTCTCATTTAAAACTTCGCCTTTATTCTCAGGAACAGCTTCAGAAACAGTTATTGTAGAAATAGCCGCATCTGCATAGTTATTTGCCCTATAACTGTAGAATTTTATGGGGATGTACTTATATAGCTCTCCTATCTTATCTGCGTTTGTTCCTCCGTCATATCCCCCAGGTTGCCACGTTGCTGTTCCCACTTTAACGATCTTTGCATTGGTGTCCATAGCTAAGACGTGTGCATTGCTCAGGACATAACCGTCATCAGTGACTAATCCCAGCGTTCCTGCAGATCCTGGTGCTTTCGCATTACCTACGCTTATCCCACCAAATATCGGTCTTTGTCTCCCTGTTCTTGAATAAGTTGTAGATGATTGGTATGTTTGGACTGTTTCAGTTGCAGTCGCCAGAGCTTCGATTCTTCCTATTACCTCGCATCTCACGGGGAAATTGTTAAGCTTTTTCGGAACTTTCTCTTTCACCTCTAACTTCTCAATATATACAATAATCTCTCCTTCCACTTCATCCACAGAAACGCCTGAAACACCACCGATCTCAAACAAAGAGCTTTCGTATTTTTCCCTGACTTCTCTTATACCCGGATGAGATGCACCGCAGACCATAGGTATCAAGAACACAGCAATAGCCAGCAAAATTATAACTTTTCTCATTCTTTTCACCTCCTGATTTTACATTACATACTTGGGAATATAAAACTTTCTTCGTATTGTACTGGAAATATTTGATATGGTTATTGTAGCTATACTCGTAAAGTAATACTGGGAGAAAAGCCTCATGAACCCTGTTATACCTACCATCATTGCTGCACTCTGGCTGATGCTGCCCGCGTACATAACGAATGCAAGTGCTGCATTTTTTGGTGGTAAAACACCTATAGATAGAGGTATTTATTGGGGCAAGAACAGGTTGCTGGGTGATGGTAAGACGTATGAAGGTCTCTTAAAGGGTTTCTCGTGCGGGTTCCTCTTTGGCATCCTTCAACATCTGGTTTTGAGCGGCTATATAACGATAACTCCTTCATTCGGTATCTTTCCCTTCTTTTTAGTGACGTTATTTTGCTTATCGGCGGGTGCAATGATTGGCGACCTGCTTGGGAGTTTCATGAAAAGGAGATTAGGGCTAAAAAGAGGTACACCTTTACCTCTGGTGGATCAACTGGACTTTGTAGGTGGCGCCTGGCTGCTTTTGTTCCTGGGTGCACGAGCGTGGTTTATTGAGACCTTTTCATTGGGGATAATCCTCGCGGTTATTATTCTCACTCCAGTGCTCCACCTTTTTACAAATTACATAGGCTTTAAGATAGGGAAGAAGACGGTCCCGTGGTGATTGGGGTAAAAATCTTTGAAAAGTGTATTCGACATGTTTAATTAAAAATCCTGGTATACTATTTTAAAAATAATGGGAAAACGGAAGAAGTCCGAAGGAGGGGAAAGGATAAGAATAGCACAAGTTTCTTGCGGCACCCTCTATGGGCATGTGCAGCATGAGATAGAGAGAGCTGCGGAGGCAGTGGGTGCAGAACTCATTCTGCCCGAGGTTGACCTGGACTATGTAGCAAAGAAGGTGGACGAATTTGGATATGATCTGAAGAAGCACCTTGGATTGAGTGTAGCGTTAGCAAGAGGCTACGCGGTGGCTGAAGGGTTAAGTGACGCTGACGCGGTATTCCTTGCGGGCTGTCACAAATGTTCACGAGGAGCGGTTATACGGACGGAGATCAGGAAAATAATACAGGAGAGGACAAAATTGCCCATTGTTATGTATCCTTTTTCAGAAAGGACGAGGGCTGGTGAATTGTTAACGAGAATGGAAGCGCTGGTTACAATAGTGAAGAGGAGATGGATATTGGAGCGGAAGGTGCAAGAAGGGCTTACCGCAGGCATCGATTCAGGCTCAACAACCACAAAAGCGGCGATAATGCAGGATAACGAGGTGTTGGGGGCGACGTGGACACCAACGGGGGAAGTGGTAAAAACGGCGGAGAAAGTCTTTGCAGAAGCTCTGGAACTTGCGGGCGTGAAGAGGAGTGAGATAGAAGCGTTAGGTGCCACCGGTTACGGTAGACATACGATTGGTGGGCATTTCAAGGCGGATTTGGTGCAAGAAGAGCTGACCGTAAATTCTAAGGCTGCGATGTATCTCGCAGGGATAGAGAAGGGTGAAGCAATGATAATTGACATCGGTGGTATGGACAACAAGATAATAACCGCACATGATGGCATTCCTGATAACTTCACGATGGGTGGGATATGCGCTGGTGCCTCAGGGAGGTTTCTGGAGATGACCGCGCGTCGATTAGGTGTGGATGTGATCGAGATGGGTGAGTTAGCTTTGGAAGGCGACCCGCATAAAATAAAGACAGACAGCTATTGCATCGTTTTTGGTATCCAGGACCTCGTAGCAGCCCTGTCAAGCGGAGAGAGGAAGGAAGATATTGCAGCCGCTGCTTGTTATTCGGTAGTAGAACAGGTAAAGGAGCAATTGTTACAGGAGATTGACCTCAGACAGCCTGCAATAGAGGTTGGCGGCACTGCGTTGATCAAGGGGGTGCCCGTAGCGATGAGCGATGTGTTGGGATTTGATGTAATCGTGCCCCGTTACCCGCAGTATATAGGGGCGATTGGTGGAGCACTGCTCTCTTCGTCTTTCAGGTAAATGTTACGGTTTATTGGCGTTGTGGAGCGGGTAGAAGATGAAATATCAATCGTAAGGATTTTCGATGAATTTTGTGAGGGATTGAAAGGGTTGAATAC
Source organism: archaeon (assembly GCA_030019325.1). Classification (GTDB taxonomy): domain Archaea; phylum Halobacteriota; class Syntropharchaeia; order Alkanophagales; family Methanospirareceae; genus ANME-1-THS. The sequence goes on from JASEFB010000011.1 coordinate 13,224, forward strand.
GTTCTCGCATCTTATCATTCTCTACTGGTTTCATTTACGAGAAGAAGAGGAGGAGCGAAGAGTGCTCAAAGTAGTTCCACGGCGGCATCCGGGAGCGCCAGAAGTGGGGGTCTTCGCCTCCAGGAGCCCGAGTAGACCGAATCCAGTTGGATTATGTGTAGGGGAACTGGTGAAAATGGAAGGGAATATCTTATGGGTGAGAGGGCTTGATGCTTTTGAGGGCTCTCCGGTAATTGACATCAAGCCGTACATCCCGCGAGCAGATGCTTTTCCAGAGGCAGTAGTCCCAGAGTGGGCGCTTCGTGGCCCTAAAACATGATGGTTTATGAAGGATGGACGTCAAGATAATTCGTAGTCGAAGAAGAAAGAAAACGATAAGTGCACGCGAAGTGGACGGAGTCATCCACTTATATCTTCCCATGGGGCTCTCACGCGAGGAGGAATTAAAGTATGTTCAGTGGGCGAAGAAGCGATTTGAGGCACAGCGTCGTAAAAAGGAACTCAGGGAGAATAATACTGATGAAATGCTGGAAAAACGTGCGCGTGAACTCAACAAGCGGTATTTTGCCGGTGAGCTCTCCTGGAACCAGATAAGTTATACGACGGAACAGAATGCACGCACCTTCGGGATTTGTAACACGAGAAACAAAACAATCAGGATTTCAGACCGCCTGCTGAAGATGCCGAAATTTGTGCATGATTATGTGGTCGTACACGAGCTTGCTCACTTGAAAGTGCCACGACACGGACCCGCTTTCTGGAAACTCGTCGAGCGCTATCCAAAAACCGAACGTGCGCGAGGATATTTGATGGCGATTGGCATGAGTGATTGAAATTGAAAGGTGCTTGAAAAGATTCAAAGAGAGAATTTTTATTAATGATTGAGGATAATAGGGAATAGATAGCAGAAGAGTAAAAATGAATCCGGCAAATATTGTCAATATAATAAAGGATATTAAGGAACAACTTACTCTAGATGGTAAAAACAAAGTCTTCAATGAAGGGAAGGAACTTCATTCTGAATTTATGAAAGAGAAGGCTGAACCCGAAGCATTTACGAAGGAATTCTTGATTGATAAAATTCTCGATGCGTTAGGGTTGGAGAAATTACCTGAGAAATCTTTTGAGACACACAGCGGCTATCGAAGCGTAGATTACCGGATAAAAAGTAAAGATCGTATGTTCTTAGTTGAAGCAAAGCCTTTAAATGCCGATTTATTTGAAAAAAGCAAAGAAGGCGGAGTAAATCAAATAAAAGGCTTGTTCAAACTTGCGGAAGTGAAAGAGAACTACGATTTTGGCGTGGCAACCGATGGGCTGAGATGGGTATTCGTTGATAAGGTGGGGGAAATAGTGGAAGATCTGAGGTTAGAAGAGAATTTTGAGAAGGTAAAGGAATTTTTGGTAGGTAAAGAAAAGGTTGTTTCACCTAAGACGGAAGAAGAGATAAGTAAGAAGTTTTACGACTGGTATAATGCGCTTTTGCACGGCGGCAGATATAAAGACCATAAGAACAAGCTGAAGACCGTTTCTGAAGCCGACTGTCTGGTCAACAATGTCAGTGGAGTCAAGGATTTGGAAGAAAGGGAGCAGATAGCACAGGTAGTGATGAACCGACTGATTTTCATCAAGTTCTTACAGTCAAAAGGCGTAATAAAGGAAGATATACTTCACTATCTATCCGAGGTTAAAGAGGATATACTCACACCCAAACTAAGGCAATTGTTTTTCGGTGTGTTGAACACCCCAAAGGATGAACGATTTGATGTTAATGAACGGTTTAAGGATATTCCATACCTGAACGGGAGTTTGTTTGTTCATACCGGGATTGAGAAGAAGAATGTGGACTATAAAATAAAAGCAGAGATTTTGAAGAAGGTAATAGAGTTTTTAGACAGTTTCAAGTTCGTGCATAAGGAGCAGTTTGGGAACGAGGATTCGATAGACCCTGAAATACTGGGCTACATCTTTGAACGGGCGATGACCGCCACCGACAGGAAGGGAACCGGTGCTTACTACACTCCAAGACAGATAACGAGGTATATTTCGGAGAACACTATCTACCCTTACATAATTAACAAAGCAAACGAATTTCTTAAGGCTGAGAAGGGCTACAAGGATACTGAACTGATTAAAGACATCGAGAAGTTATTTATCCTTCCCGCCACGACCCTTGAAGAAATATGGAAAGAAAGAATTCAAGAAATAAGAGTTTTGGACAATGCATGTGGTTCTGGTGCATTCTTACTTGCAGCAGCGAACATCCTGTTCGATCTGAACAGAAGGATAGATGATAAATTGGGGTTGGGGAACTCAGACATCGGATTGAAGAAGTGGATTTTAATGCATAATCTTTACGGTGTGGATATAAATCCGAGTGGCATAGAGATAGCGAAATTGAGGCTCTGGCTGTGGCTTGTGGACTCTTATGAGCCTGAACGTGTGGAACCGTTGCCAAATATTGACTATAACCTCAGAGTTGGGAATAGCTTGATTGGATACATTGACATAAATGAGTTTCGAAAAACAAAATTCAACTTTTTGAACTATTTCTGGGAAGAGGAGAAACCCACGCTGGATGAGCTTCTTGAGAAAAGGAACAGTCTTTTAAGAGAGTATAAAAGAGCTGAGGGGGAAGAAGCAAAGGAATTAAAGGAGAAGATAAGTGAGCTGGATGAGAAGATAAAGAAATTACTGGATGCGAATTTTTATCTGAAGCTCAGGACTAAGGGTATAAAGATAAGCAAAGAGGAGTTTTTACAATTCAAGCCATTCCACTGGGGTTTTGAGTTCTACGATGTTTTTGACCCAGCCAATCCGGAAGAAGAGAGAGGATTTAATATAATAATTGGAAATCCTCCCTATGTTGAGCTTAATAAAGTTGGATATGGTTATCTATTTGCTGAATCGAAAAATTTGTATGACGAATTCATGAGAATTTCGATTAAAAAACTGCTTTATCCTGCTGGTATGTTTGGATTTATTCATGCGAATTCTGCCTATTGCCAGCCAAAATATAAAGCTCTAAGGCACCTTTTAAAAAGAAATACGGACGATTTGACAATTATTAACTTTGCTATAAGACCTCAACCTGTTTTTAAAGGTGTAATGCAAAGAACAGCTATTACAATATGTAGAAAGGATATTAGCGCTGCTAAAAGAGTCAAAACATCGAGATATATTCGCCTGACAGAAGGAAATAGAAATAAAATTTTAAGTGACCCACCAATATACGATTGTAGTAAGGTTGCCTGGGATTTTGAGGATTTTATACCAAAAATAGGAAATAAAGAGGAGTATCAAATATTCAAAAAGGTAGTCAATCACGGCAAGTCCTTAGGAGATATCCTAAATGGGGAAAAAGGCGTTTCTTTATTCTATCATGATAGCGGAGAATCGTATTGGACAAAGCTCTTAACTTACGAACCAAAAGGGATTAGGGATGGTAAGGAGGTTAGAGCGACACAGTGGTTTGACATAAAAGTGAATCGAGAATACGCAGATTTTGTCACTTGTGCTATAAACAGCACGTTGTTTTACTGGTTCTGGCTGACTATTTCTGATTGTAGGCATTTGACCCAAGAAGTTCTAAAACAGTTTCCAATTCCCTCTATTGAAGCTATTTCACCAGATATTTTTGAGAAATTAAAGGACTATGCTCAAAAATTAATGGAATGCTACAAGGCGAATTCTTATTATGTTGAAAAAAGAATAGGGTACAAATCACTGGAGTTTAAAGTGAATAGGTGTAAAAAGGTGATTAATGAAATTGACCGCCTAATTGGGGAAATTTATGGATTAACTGACGAAGAAATAGAATATTTGATTGGATATGACCTGGAAATGAGAACTGAGGGGGATTAAGGGTGATAACATGGTTATGAAGGAAACTGAAAAGATAAGAAGCTATGAGTGGGTGAAGGTTATCGAAGTAGAATAAAAATGCCACCACAAAAAGATTACATTTTGTCGCTGGAAGCAGACAGATGGCTATTTCATGCGGATATCCTTGTGGACAAGGCGCATGTAGTGATGTTAAAAGATCGTGGGATACTCAAAAAGAAGGAATCAGCGGCTATTCTGAACTGCTTAGTGAACATAGAGGGGCGGGGGGAAGATTTTATCGAGCACGAACTCCCCTTACACGAGGACGTGCACACGGCGATCGAATCGGTAGTGATACGGGAGATAGGCGAGGAGATAGGAGGAAGGATGCATACCGGACGGTCGAGGAATGACGAAGTTGCAACGTGCATAAGAATAGCGCTTCGTAACGAGCTATTCGAACTGATGAGAGAAGTGAATGGATTGAGAAGCGTGTTATTAGAAAAAGCGGCTGCGCATGTTGATACCATAATGCCAGGCTATACGCATCTACAGCATGCACAAGCAACGACATTCGCTCATCATATCTTAGCATATGCTGATGCGCTCGCGCGCGATTCCTTACGGCTTATAAGCGCATACGAGTGTACAAATGTAAGTCCGTTGGGTGCCGCAGCATTCGCTTCCACAGGCTTCCCGATAGACCGAGAGCGGACAGCAAAACTTCTTGGTTTTGATTCGGTACTGGAGCATTCAATGGATGCGGTATCCACGAGGGATTTTGTCATCGAGACGATTTCGTCTTTCTCTAACTTGATGACCAACCTGAGCAGGCTTGCAGAGGAGCTCATACTCTGGAGTACCTCAGAATTCGATTTCATTCGCATTCCTGCAGAGTATACAACTGGAAGTTCGATCATGCCGCAGAAACGAAATCCGGACTATGCAGAACTGGTCAGGGCGAGGGCAGGATCGGTTTACGGATGTTTGATGAGCGTGCTTTCGATATGCAAAGCGCTACCCCATTCCTACAATAGAGATTTGCAAGAGGTCACACCACATCTGGTGAAAGCCACGAAGACCACCACTGCTTCAGTAGCCGCAATGAAAAGCATGATAGAAGGACTGGAATTGAGGAAGGAGGAGATGGAGAAGAAGGCGTCATTAGGGTTCACTGCCGCAACTGAGCTGGCTGATACGATCGTGAGGGAGACGGGTATATCGTTCAGAACGGCGCATAAAATTGTATCCTCTCTAGCATCGGGATTGGCAGATGAAAGCTTTGAATCGTTAAAAGAGCAAGAATCAGGAAAAGCGTTTGTAGGAGAGGTACTTCAGAGAATAGATGATATCGCCCTGGGTATCACGGAGAAAAAGCTGAGCGAGATGGGGCTGACCGAGAAGAAAGTAAAAGAAGCACTGGACATCGGGTCTAACATTCAGAAGAGGAATGTGAAAGGCGGTCCGGCAAAGAGAGAAGTCCAAAGGATGATAGACCGGAGAAAAACAGATTTGGAGAAGGATGAGAAATCGAGACAGGAGAAGGAAGAGCGGGTGAAGAGGAGCTTAGAGGAACTCGAACGGGAAGTGAAGAAAAAGAAGAGGATTATAAAAGTAATCAAAAAACCAAATCCTAACCTGCTGAATGCGTTAAAGAAGTGAAATGCAAATTTTTTGTGAGTTCATTACGGAACTGAAGGCCTGCTATCACGAGCAATCCATTTCTGAGGAGTAACATCCTTTTATTAATACATCCCCCTCTTTAATCCTTATTATGGATCTCATCTCGATATTCGACCTCACGCATGCAGAACTCGAAGGGCTCATAGAACGAGGAGAAGAGCTGAGAAGAGAGCGGAAAGGAGGCTTAAAAGCGAGCAATGAGCTGGAAGGGAAGACATTGGCACTGATTTTCGAGAAACCTTCCACACGGACTCGTGTTTCCTTTGAGGTTGCGATGCACGAATTAGGCGGAAATGTGATCAGTTTAAATTGGAACGAGCTACAGTTGGGAAGAGGGGAAAGAGTAAGAGAAACGGCAAAGGTGCTTTCCTCGTACGTTGACGCGGTTATGATACGGGCATACCGCCATGATACGGTGGAGGAGTTCGCGAACTATGCTTCGATTCCCGTGATAAACGGGTTGACTGATTTAGAGCACCCCTGCCAGACGCTGGCAGATCTGATGACGATAAAGGGGTATAAGAAAAGCTTTGCGGGTATTACCGCAGCGTGGCTCGGAGATGGGAATAATGTATGCAACTCGCTCATTGGAGGTGCTGCGATTACAGGCATGAATATGCGTGTGGCGTCTCCCAAGGGATATGAGCCTGCTGGGGGGATAGTAGAAAGAGCAAAGAGAATGGGCTGTGAGCTGGTCATAACGGAAAACGCAGAAGAAGCTGCTGTTGATGCCGATGTGTTATACACTGATGTGTGGGTATCGATGGGAGAAGAGGAGGAGCGTGAAAAACGAAAGCGGGATTTAAAAAATTATCAGCTGAACGAGGATTTAGTGAACGTTGCGAAGGAAGATGCTATCATCATGCACTGCATGCCGGTGCATATCGGGGAAGAAATAACCGAGGGTGTGTTGAATAGCGAAAACTCGGTGATATTTGAGCAAGCTGAGAATCGGCTTCATGCACAGAAAGCGCTATTGTTAAAATTGTTAGAAAATTGAAGCGAAAAATTGACAATTGTTCATGGCCTTGAGTTCTTTTTGACTTTTTAGAAAACCCTTTTTAAAGATCTTTCTTTAAGAATATTTGAAGACGGATAGAAAATTAAAAAGATGGGAGAAACAGAAGCGGAGGAGGTTTTTCCTTTCGATATAAACCCTATGTATGAGGGTGAAAGGATAAGAAAAGTAAATTTGTACGTGGAGTTAGGCGGACAAAGTAAGCCAGGCTTCGAGCTTGTTCTCTTTGAACCTGATCCCGAGAAGATAAAAGATGGAGAGGTTACTCTTATAGGACCAGATCTTGAGGAGATGGAGGAGGGCGGTACGTACGCGTATGCGATGATATACCGGGTATATGGAGAGCAGATAGATAAAGACCTTGAGGCCGTTATAGAGCGGAGGAATCATGAGTATCAAGGTTATATCCAGGGCTATATGCACCTCAACCAACGGGCTGAAATTTGGGTGAGGATAGGCAAGGAAGCTGTAAAGAAGGGGCTGAAAACACTGAAACAGATAGGAAGAGCAACGATAATGCTTTTCAAGGCAGAACTTCCGTTCATCGAGAAGATGGAGGCTATATATATAACCGATGAGGAAGAGGTGGTAAGGAGGTTAGCGGAAGCGAACAGAATATATGAAGCGAGGGATGCAAAAACGATGGGACTTCATGACGAGGATGTGGACGAATTTTATCAGTGCACGCTTTGTCAGTCATTTGCACCGACGAATGTGTGTGTAGTCACTCCCGATAGGACAGCTCTTTGTGGTGCAATGAACTGGTTTGATTCGAGAGCCGCAGCCCGAATTGATCCAGAAGGGCCCAATGCCCCCATTCCTAAAGGAGAGTGCATAGACACGATAGGTGGGGAATATACCGGAGTAAATGAAGCGGCGATAAGGCTCTCAGGTGGCGAATATGATTCTATAAAACTGCATTCGTTCCTCGAGCGGCCACATACAAGTTGTGGCTGCTTTGAGGTTGCAGGATTTTATATACCGGAAGTTGATGGAATAGGCTGGGTGCATCGTGGCACGAAAGTTTCCGAGACCCCGATTGGCCTCACATTCTCGACCATTGCGGGCTCAGTAGGAGGGGGGAAGCAAGTAAAAGGCTTCCTCGGGATAGGGATCCAATACTTCTACAGCCCCAAGTTTATACAGTATGATGGGGGATGGCATCGTGTGGTATGGATGGCTTCAGATTTAAAAGAGCGAGTAAAAGATGCTATACCGGAGGAGATGCGGGCTAAGATAGCGACAGAGAAGGACGTGAGGGATATAGAATCGCTGCGCGAATTCTTAAAGAGAGTGAATCACCCGGTTGTGAATGGTGTTGTCAGGGAGGTTGACGGTGTGAGAATAACGGAGGGGTGGGCAGCGGAGGCGGTAGAAGAAGTTCCTCCTGCTGGCGTAGAAGAGGCAGTTCCCGAGAGGGAACCCGTAACTCTCGATCCTCTTGCGCAGGTGATTGCATCGGGAGTAAATTCCCCTGTCAAGATAATACTGAAGGATGCAGATATCCGCATAGGGAAGATAATAGTAAAGAGGAGAGGAGAGAAGTAAGAGCGCATTGCATCTGTGGGGCTCTGCCTCACGACCCCGCAAGCCCAGTAGGGGCTTTATAAGGAGGGCTTTAGATTTATCAAAATAAATATAAACAAGAGGTGAGAACGATATCTGCAGATATAAGTGATACACTGGCTCATTACCAAACTCAGGTAAATGAGCGTTTAGAAGCATTCTTTGATAAGAAAATAAAGGAAGCGTCCAAGATCTCTCATTACATTCAGGAAGTTGCAGTCAATGCTAAAGAGTACACCTTGCGAGGAGGGAAAAGGCTCAGGCCCATCTTCTGCATTTACGGCTATAAATCTTTGAGCGATAATAATATCGAAGCGATTATAGACGCATCCATCTCCCTTGAACTGATGCAGAGCTATCTATTAATCCACGATGATATTATGGATGAGGATGAACTTCGGAGGGGCAAACCGACCTTTCATATCGTTTGCAAAACTCTTTGTGAACGCCGATTTGGAACGAATAAAGCTCTTAAATTTGGCAAAAATATAGCGATCGTGGCGGGTGATTTATTAGAAGCTTACGGCGGGGAGGCATTAGCAAAATCACCCTTTAAAAGTGAATATGTCAAAAAGGCATTAGCCAGGTATGCCGAAATTAATAAAAATGTGGGGTATGGACAAATTTTAGACATAATAGCTGAGAAGAAAGGGAATATTACAGAGGATGAAATTTTGATGATCCATAAACTCAAGACCGCAAGTTATACAATAGAAGGTCCTCTTCACATTGGTGCTCTGTTGGCTGGGGCAAAAGAAACAGATTTGCAGGTTCTGAGCAACTATGGTATCCCCTTAGGTTTAGCGTTCCAAATCCAGGATGATATATTGGGATTATTTGGCTCTGAAGAAAAAACGGGCAAACCTGTTGGCTCGGATATACGAGAAGGCAAAAAGACGCTGTTAATCCTACATGCTCTGAAACGATGTAATGAAGAGGAAAAAGAGATTCTCATAAAAGCGTTGGGCAACCAGCATGTTACAGCGAGGGAGATCGATGCTATTAGAGCTATTGTGCGAGAGACGGGGTCTTTTGACTATTCAAAGAGATTAGTTGAAGAGATGACTGATAAAGCAGTTCTGGCCATTAAAGAATCCCCTTTCAGAAGTGAAGCAAAGGATTTTCTTATAAACATAGCGGATTTTATAGGAAAAAGAGAGTATTAAAAGTTAAAGGATGAGATTGGTCATAGGGATAACGGGCGCAAGTGGGGCTATCTATGCAAAAAGATTATTGGATATACTCAGTGAAAAAGATGTAGAGGTTGATTTAATCATTACATCACCGGGGGAATACACGGTAAAACATGAGCTCGGGCTTACGAGCGAAGAATTAGAAACTCTCGCAACAGCCACGTGGGATATCGCGGACATAGCTGCGGATGTTGCAAGCGGATCTCAGCTCAGGGACGGAATGGTGATACTTCCATGCACTATGGATATGGTTGCAAAGATGGCTCACGGCATATCAGATAATCTGCTTTTGCGCTGTTTTGACGTGATGCTGAAAGAGAATAGAAAGATAATCATCGTTCCCCGGGAGACCCCGTTACATGAGATTCACCTTGAAAATTTGCTGAGACTCAAGAGAATAGGTGTAACGATCCTACCACCAGTAACCACGTTTTATCACAACCCCACCTCTATACTTGATTTAGTGGATTTTATTATCGCAAAGATCCTTGATCAATTTAATATACCGCATACATTGATCGAGAGATGGAAAAAACCCGAAGGTGTAGAATATGACCGATATGACTGAGAGGGGGAGAAATTTGATATTTGTCAAGTTAGGGGGTTCTCTTATTACAGAAAAGAGTGCACCCTCTACGATAAATTATAATGCAATAAGGAGAATTGTAAAAGAGATAAAAGAAGCGATTGATAGAGATCAACAGTTGAACTTATTAATTGGACATGGTGGAGGATCTTTTCCGCATCCAATTGCCCAATCCTTTAGAACCTCAGAGGGGTTTATCCAGGATACGAGCGTACGGGGTTTTGCATTGTGTCAAAATGCGGCATCAACTTTAAATAGGATTCTCGTCGATTTGATGATAGACTATGCGATTAATGCGATATCAATCCAACCTTCGGCATGCTGTATAGCGAAGGATGGAGAGATAGCCGATTTTTTTATCACCCCAATAAAAGAGTCTATAAGCAATGGCATAATTCCCGTTGTTTTTGGCGACTGTGTACTTGATACCGTACGAGGGTGCGCAGTAGTCTCTACGGAACAGATTTTCTCTTACTTAAGCAGCTATATACGGCCATCAAGGGTCCTGATTTTTGGATTGGTTGGCGGCGTGTATACCGGTGATCCGCAGAAAGATGAGAGAGCGCGATTTATCCCTGAAATCGAGACAGAAAAATTCACTGATGTTGAATCTTACCTCGGTAATTCCTATTCGGTTGATGTTACTGGGGGTATGGTAACAAAAGTTAAAGACTTGATTAAAATTGCAAAGACGGGTATTGAATGTGAGGTTTTGAGTGGCGCGCCAGGTTATATAACAAAAGCATTGAGTGGAGAGAGGGGGTTAGGGACAATTATACGACCTCTCAAACACGGCTCAAAGATATAGAAAGAAACACAATTTTAAATGCGGAAGATGGAGAAGAAGATAACCCTAGCGGATATAGCAAGGATATTGGAGAAGTATGATGTAGTTGAGTTGGAGGATGTAACGATAAAGGGCGATGTTGAAATAGAATTAGGGGCATCACCAGGCGTAGCACTTCATCCAGCGCTCATTCAAGCACTGCAGTCCTTGATGGGGGTGCGAGAGATACCAAAAGCTCTTGAGGAGAAAGAGGTAGGGGAGTTACTGCCTACGACATTTCATGTTGCGAAAGCAGAATGGGGAGGGGAGATAGAAGAGGTTACCATCGGTGCTACCCGGGCTGATGGGGGTACAAGGGAGAAGACGGTAACAATAGGAGGCGAAAAATCAATGCCCTTCTACAATTTCGACTTTAAAATGCCGCATCCACCGGTAATTTCATTGGATTGCTTTGACATGCCTATTTCCTTAGCGAAAGCGGTGAGAGGACATTACGAAGATGTGATGGGAGATCCGGGGGAATGGGCAAAGAAGAACGTGCACGAATTAGGTGCAGAGATGGTTACCATTCATCTCATAAGCACCGACCCGACGATAAAGGATACCCCGGCAAGGGAAGCGGCAAAGACCGTCGAGGAGGTGCTCCAGGCGGTAAAAGTCCCGATTGTTATAGGTGGGTCAGGCAATCCAGATAAAGACCCTGAGGTGCTGGAGGCAGCAGCTGAGGCTGCAGAGGGTGAGCGATGTTTGATCGCGTCGGCAAACTTGAATATGGATTACGAGCGAATAGCAAAAGCCGCATTGAAGCATGGACATGTTATCCTTTCGTGGACGCAGCTCGACATAAATGCACAGAAGACGTTGAACCGTTATCTGTTCAAACTGGGTGTGCCGAGGGAGGATATCGTAATAGACCCCACGACTGCTGCGCTTGGTTATGGTCTGGATTATGCCTTCACGAACATAGAACGGATGAGAATAGCAGCATTAAAGGGCGATACAGATTTGGCGTTCCCTATCTCCTGTGGTATCACCAATGCGTGGGGAGCGCGAGAAGCGTGGATGAAGGGGTCGCCCATTAAGGAGGATTCAGATTGGGGTCCTTCGGCATACAGAGGACCTCTGTATGAAATCGTGACTGGATTGACATTGGGGCTCGCAGGTGGAGATCTGTTCATGATGATGCATCCCAGAGCAGCGAGTGCAGTCAAGAAAGTAACACAGATGCTGTTCGGAACGGAGAGGGAGGAGGATAAAGCTAAAGAGGTGGAGATGGAGGATTGGGTCACGTGGAAAGGTACATGATAATTGTGGAGGGCGATAATAATTGAGGATTTTGACAAAGTGGAAAGAAAGTTTATCTGCATCTGTAAACAATTATAAAAAACAAAATGGAAGAAGGAATGGGATTAAAATTTGAGAAGAAAGATGTAATATTCTGGATATGTATAGCAGGGATTATCACTTCTTTGATTTTAAAACAGTTCTACAGCCCACCTTTTGAGGATATTGCATTTGCTTTCGTGGCTGGTGCGTTGATCTATCTTTATACAAAAATAGTGGATATTCATGCTATTATAGGGGATATGAAAGGTGATATTGGTGAAATAAAAGGTAGATTAGAATTAATGTCAACGAATGACGATGTGCGAAGGATAATGAGAGAGGAGTTGGAGAGGCCTTAATTCAAAATTTATTCGGTAATGAGCTTGGGTGTGGCATTTCTTGGTGGGCTGTTGGCAGCAAGCGCAGGTATAGGGAAGGTGAGCAGAATATGAGTATAAATTATGCTGATAAGGGGGAATGGAAGAAGTTTGTTGAAGATTACATCGTGCCGCTGAGAGACTCAGCTGACACATTAGATGAATATTGGAACTACTTGCAAAAGCATATTGATAACGTGCCATTGGAAGAAATAGGGAAGAACGAAGCATTACAGAGAATCCTACTGGGCGGCGTAGATGAAGAGGGAAATTATTTGGAGGAGAGTGTTGCGAAATTCTACAAAGATTTCTTCGGCGTTTCGTTCAGTGTAAAGGTGCCAGCCGGGATGGTTTACAGCTCACCTCTTCACGAATTGGTTACTGGCATCATCAATAAAACGAAAGAAGTACTGGACAGCGCAAAGACAAAAGGGATAGTAGTGGTGGACGTTAAACGAAGCGAAACCAATTGTGATGAACTGCTGAGAAATCCAGAAGAAGTCGTCAGATTGATTGGAGATTTTTATAACAAGTGCGCTAAGATCACTCCAAATTACAATGAATACACGCTCTTTGTTTTAAACATAAGAGCGATAACGGAAAGTTATTTTAATGTGGCATTTCCGTGGCTTTTGGGGAAGTTTGACGTGGTAAGGGAATTGCTTGGATTAAAACAGGATTTCGGGCCTCCTGTTGATGATAGGAGGGCAGGGCATTATGTTATCTGGCGTCTCGATTGGAATGACCTTGGTTCCAAGATTAAAGAATTATATGATTATATCTGGGGATAAACAAGAACGAGGAGTTGAAAGACACCATCTCTCAATATTTTGAAGGGATTTGGGACTTAAAACAGGAATTCCTTACAAGTGCAAAGGAAAGTATCACGTCAATACGATACGAAATTGTGAAGGGTTATGATGAAATGCCTTCACCAACTGATTCTTATAGGCGTGCGCATGAACTTAGAGTAAGTAAGAATGGTCAAATTGTAGATACTTCTTCTCCTGGATTACTGAAAAGGGATTCTAACATCTTTGATTTTCTCGATGAGGTTAGTTCGTTGGTATTCGTAGGGTTAGTGGATATCCATATTTTTAGCCCTTCCGGTATAAATAGGGACAGGATAGACACTGAAAAAATTACATAGGAACATGGGGCAAGAGCAAACGGAAAAGGGAAAAGTTGACGTGGAAAGAGAAAAACAAACTGGGGTAAGGTGGAAGTGAAACGAAGGTTCTTGCATCTTCTGTTGGGAAATATCAAAGTTCAACGTAGGTAAAATGGTATTAAGTTGTTTACTCAACCTTAGTGACAACAATACGAAAGAAGGAGCAATAGAGTTTTTAAGGTGTCTAAAAGAGTATGATGTCATAGTGTATTGGAGCGATGCATGGCAGCGCTTAATAATGAAACCAAAGGTACGTGGAGGTATACCCATAAGTAAGGGTCTTCTTCGGAAAGAGTGTATGGAAAAGGTTAGAGAGATTTTAGGAATTGAAAACAAGAAAGATTGGGACGGAGTGAAACAAAGGTATAATCTTTAAAGGAGTCATTATGCAAGAAGCAGAGCTAAAGAGAAGGGAAGAAAGAAGATTTAAGAAAGAAAGGGAAGGAGAGGAACAATCTAAGGAAAAGAAACAAGAAGCGGAATTAGCAGTAAAGCCAGATGATAGAGCGCCGGAGAAAATAGC
>JASEFB010000129.1 GCA_030019325.1 archaeon
ACTATACTATCTATCCATCGTCATGAACTTGGCACACTTATTCTGTGACGCCCCCATAGAGCTTGATGGGGAGGATTTGAAGATAATTGCCGGTGTTCCTTTGACATCTGATGAAGCTAAAGACCTTGTAAAACACGCTGTGTCAGAAGAAAATGAAGTAATACGCCCATCAGGGTTAATCTATTACGAAGACCTCTCGAAATCACTATTCGGTATTCCTGGCAGGGCGATTATTTGTTTCAATCACAGCGACCTTGAGACTGAGCGCACTACTCGATTGAAAAAGATTGACGCCGCGGAGAGGAAGGTCGCCGAGATTTTGCGCGCACCCGCAGGAAATGAGAATCTGGATGGTTTGGTGAAGGAAATAAAGGCGGCGATTCGTGGAGTTTCACACTATTTTGAGATAAAAGACGAAGGGGGTAAAATAACTGTGAGCCCTCATATAGAAAATCGAAAGGATGCAAGACTTCGAGATGGTAAATGTCTGATTTTCACAACGAATTTTGAGAAAAGCGCAGCGGAGATTATCTCTACATATTTTGATAAAGATGTCATTGAGAAGATTTTCAATTGCTTCAAAAACTGGTTAGAACTGCAGCCTGTAAGGCATTTCGAGGAAGGAAATGTGGATGTTTATGTTTTTATCTGCTATCTTGCATATTTGGTTCTGGCACTGTACAAACATCACTTGGGTGTTCCTGGCTGGGAAGGCGTTGAAGATAGTTTGGATGAACTGGGTAGGATAAGAAAAACCACTCTTGTTTTTGGGGAAGAAAGGAGTGATAAAATCACTGTTCTCACTAAAGAACAAAAGGAGATTATTGAAAAGTTGGGATTTGCTGATGAGCTTTTTTAGGGTTGTAGCCTATACAACGCTGAAACTCAGGTTAAGAACAGACAACATCGATCGCGCCTTAAGCATCGGTGAGAGGTATTTGGTATCGCTGGACAACCCTGACCTTGCTATTGATGAGATTATGGATTTCGAGCGGAATTACTATGTGGTATACTATGAGAAATCAACAGGGATTGGGGCTTTTGAGATGCTCATCGACAAGGATACTGGCCGAATCTTCCCTGAATATGGACCGAATATGATGTGGAACACGAAGTATGGCCATGCAGGAATGATGGGGGGTTGGGCTCTGCCTCCCACAGCAGAGATGCCGGTCACCCAAGATGAGGCTATATCAATAGTGCAGGAATATCTTGACAGGTTTTTACCGGGGACCGTCGCGGAAGATCCACATCCCTTCTACGGATACTACACGATTCACGTCACAAGAAATGGAGAGATATACGGTATGCTCAGCGTCAACGGCTACGATGGCACTGTCTGGTACCACAACTGGCACGGCACTTTCATCCAGAGTCGAGAGCTACACGAAGAGTGAGGGGAGGATAGATCAGGAAAACAAGATATTCAAAAAGAAGTGACCTTTTTCTCCCCAAACTCCGTCAGGTGGTATATCAAGAAGTTCCCTTCTTTCGTGCAGTCTATTAGCCCGGCTTCTTTCAGCACCTTCAGGTGGTAGGAGAGCTTCGAATATTCACAGTTCATAAGTTCGACCAGGACACATACGCAGAGGTCTGCTATATGCAATGCCTTCAGTATTCGTACTCTTATCGGGTCAGAAAAGACTTTTAACAGTGCAACGGTATCACTGACATCCTCATCCGTGACCTTCTTTACTTTTTCTAAGATCTCCGGTGATATCTTGTAAGAGGAAGGGATATTGCGGGATATCTCTTGACTGTACGATGCTTTATGTACCCGCTTCCCTTCCTTCTCCGAGTTATTCATTCCCATTGTTATCCCTTCCCCCCTCTTGAGAATCTCTGCTTTTTCTTCTTAACTAAAGAATCCCCGTGTACGTTTGCAGAGCCATACGAGGAAGAGCATTATCGGAACTTCCGTCAGAACGCCAACCACGGTCGCAAGTGCCGCACCGGGCGTTACGCCAAACAGGGTAGTGGCAACAGCTATCGCAACCTCAAAATGGTTGCTGCCTGCGATGATCGCCGTCGGTGCGGCATCTTCATAACCCAATTTTATGGGTTTTGAGACGAGATACGTGATTGCAAACACGATCAACAGCGCTATTATTGCCGTCTTCCCCAAATGAGGAACCAGTTTCCGTTCAAACCATTCCATTCCTTTTCTTTTAATCGCTTGATCTCTTGTAATCCATCCAGCCACCAAGGGGTACCATTGCAGTGCAGGGAGCTACGCCTAAAAGAATCAATCCCGCCATGTATTGTCGAATAAGCGGTATCTCACCTAATGGCGTGAGCGTTGCTCCTTGCGGCAAAAACGGCGAAAAAACCACGCTTAAAAAGAGCCATGCGAAAAAGGCCATGGTAAAGGGTTTGATCGCCCAGTTCATGAACAGGGTAGTGGCTATTGGTTTTGGCGTGCTAAGTGCCTTCTTCACTTCTCCAAAGCTAATTTGGACCATTATGGGGTATATCATGGCAAACAGGCAGATAGCAATGGGAATAGAGATATGGTACTTGTTTAGCTCCGTAGAAAATCCCAAATCCAAATATATACCAATACTACCAAACAAATCCCAAACCCCAATACTACTAATTTTGCACCCCTTTTTGCTCATTCTTTCTCTTTGGGATTTGGAAATTGGGATTTACCTGGGATTTGGTAGTATTTGTCGTTGGGATTTATTCTCAAGCTATACAAATACGACTACAGTATGGTATCTATGAGCGTATCGAAATTTATCTTCTTATCCCATCCCGCACGCTCAAACATGTTCATGAACTCAACGCCAATGATTTTCGGGTGCTTCTCTCCAGATATCGCTTCAATCATACGAGTGACATCCTCTGGCAGGCATCCAAACTTTGGCGCTGCTAACCCCCCAAGCACGACTACTACATCAGGGTCTTTTGGATCACCCTTTTCATCTACAACGCTATACCCTATGTTCTCTATCTTCCTTATCTTCCTCGCCTCCTTCGCATCTGCTCCTGGTACGTATAACATATCAAACCCTTTGTCTCTCATGGTGTAAGCGAGCAATTCGATAAATGGCGTGCAAACTGCTACAGAACCGGTAAAGACCACCTTAGACCCTTCTTTTATCTCGGCTATGCTTTCTCTAAATGTTCCCGTGATATGACTGAAGGGAGCAAAAGACCCGCCTGCTCCCATTCCGCCAGTTTCACATCGTAATCCGTATCTATATATTGGCTTGTAATCCTCGCTACCAGAATGTCTGC
>JASEFB010000130.1 GCA_030019325.1 archaeon
TGGGATTTGGTAGTATTTGACATTGGGATTTATTGTCCAGCTATACAAATACAAAAATAGATATCACGACGCCTACCTTTGATTCGCTGAATAGCCATGATGTACCAGTCCTCCCTTCGATATCATGTATTTTTAATTTTTGTGTTTCTATATCCCGTGAACGCTCGGATTCAGAGACAGAATTAAGTTTCTCTTTCAAATATTCAACTTCTTTTTTAAGTAATGTTACTTCATCCGTACTCCTCTCATTATTTATCATTTCAAGTTTGATATCTCACTTATCTACGTAGATATTTTTTAGTTAATGCTGTAATATGGCCTATTATACTAACCGTTTTATCTATTAAATCAGTCATAATATAACTATAAAAAAATTCCGCGTGTTGATAAAAAAATTTTAAAAATTGTAAAATTATTTACTAATAATTAAAACTTATCTGTCATTATTTGAGTTTTTATTCCAAATATTCAGAGAAATTTTTGAAATATCGTAAGATTTTAAAGTGACCATTTCGAATTTAAATTTACAATGGATTATATTCTATCTGGCTAGGTTCGAAATCCATCCATTCAGGGGGAAAAGAAAATGCAGTTCTCTTTGCCAGGAGATGATGCATGGCGTGAAGGAAAGTTGGTGCTCGAAAACGGGAGCTTATACTTCCGCAGCAAAGAGGAATCTAAGCTTTTCTTCATTCCATTCTTGAGAAAAGGCATGAAACTTGACTACTTCATCCCGTTCTTAAGAAAAGGCAAGAAAATGGACTTCGTCATTCCTTTACGCAGTATAAGGGATGTGATACGGGAAAAAACAAATACCCTGACCATAAAACATACCGGTAATGCGAAATTACCTATACAGGAACCGGGATCAAAGTCGGAGCTTCTCCTCTCAGCGTACCTTGCCGCGGACGAGCACGTGCTCAATGAGGTGGAGCGGGAGTTGGTGCTGCGCATGGATGCCAGCAATTTCAGCGTCTACTTTACGCACACGGGTGAAGGTGATGCCCTCCCGAGGGGAAAGAACGTAGCGCTTGAGAAAGGGCTTTTGAAGATTGTTAACGAAGCATTGTGGATAATCGGGCGAGACAGTCATAAGAGAATCGCATGGGACGATATAGTAAATGTGGAGCAGAAAAAAAGGAATAGCTATAAAGGCACTGAATATGGTGCGCTATCCGTTGAGTATTTCGGTGAGGGAAGCACGAACACCAGTGTGATATCCACCCTCGTCATCACCAAAGGTAACACCACGGGGGCCTTAATAAGCCATGTCCGGGAACTGCTGAAGGCGTATAAAATAGAGAAGAAGCTTCCAGAGATGGAAAGCCAGATACTGAGAATGATGTATGCCGGCGCTTTAGACCTCTCCCCTTCCGCACTCGCAGCAACTGCGAAAGCCTTTGGGTTGGGTGAGGAAGAGCTGAAGAATCATTTGGAACACCTGAGTGAACTGGGCATAATTGATCTGGCGAATCAAACACTGAGGAAAAAAGGCATTAAATATATGATTTCCCTCTCGAAAAATGGCACTTCCGGTGGTTAGTCCTTGTATTGACTGCAATCTACAGATTTCCTTCTTTAATACCAATTCTTACCCCTCATAAAGAGTATAAATAGGTATAGGGGTTGATATTGATATAAAAAATATCTTCTATCCGAATATTTTTTCAAAGATTTGAACAGTAGGAAAGTGAAAGCGATTATACCCTTTAAGAAGGAAAATGCAAAATCGAGGTTAGGGGATTTTTTAACCGAAAAGGAAAGAGAAGAGCTCGCTATAAGAATGCTAAAGGATGTTTTAGGTGCGGTATCTGGGTCGAAAATAGAAGAAGTAGAGGTACTATCAACATGTTCAAAGGATGAGATTACAGAAGAATTGAAGTCAGATACCGAGTTAAAATCGACGTTAAAGCTGACGGTAAGAGAGGACGCAAGAGAGTTGAACGAGGTGCTCAACGATGTGATAACCAAGGAAAAGGAGCCTGTGCTGATAATAATGGCTGACATTCCTCTGGCAACGTCTCAAAGCATAAATGAAATCATCGAGCATGAGGAGGAGGTGGTGATAGCACCTGGAAGAAATGGAGGCACAAACGCGTTACTCCTGCGAAGACCGTCCGCTTTCTTTGTCTCTTACTATGGCATTAGCTGTTCGAAGCATATAGAAACGGCGGAGAGGAGGAATTTGAGCTATGCGGTTTATGATTCATTCTTTATCAGCACCGATATCGACGAGGTGGAAGACTTGGTAGAGTTATTAATTCATGGTAAAGGTTTTTCGAGGGACTACCTCCGTCGTATTGGCGTTGTCCTCCAGATGGATAAAAATTCAAAGATACGAGCAATGATAGATAGGAGCTGAGATAAAAATAGAAAAGTTTTAGTACTTCGCTATCCTCTACCCTCATCAAGGTGAATGAAAGATGGAATTGGAAGGCGTAGAAATAGTGGATACATTTGCTGAAGCGTTTCCGATAAAAATTGCACGTGTGTTGATAACGGCGGTGAATGAGCGATGGGCGGTTGAAGCGGCGAAAGAGACAACAGGATTCGGGACGTCAGTTATTGCATGCCCCTGTGAGGCGGGAATAGATACAATACTGTCTACAGAGGAGACACCTGATGGGAGACCGGGTGTGGCGATTATGATATGCCACTCCAAAAAAGATGGTGTGAAAGAGCAACTTCTGACACGAACGGCAGAGTGCGTATTGACTGCACCCACTGCAGCCATGTTCAACGGTCTCTTGCGAGAAGCAGAAGAGAAACTACCTATAAAACTCCACTTCTTTGGCGATGGTTATGAATCTGAGAAAGAAGTTGGTGGACGTAAGGTATGGGCAATTCCTATAATGGGGGGGGAATTCATTTGTGAAGAGGAATACGGGGTTAAATCAGGAGTAGCTGGTGGGAATTTCTTTATCCTAGCAAAGGATCAGATGTCGGCACTAACCGCAGCTGAGAATGCTGCTTCTGCTATAGGGCATGTAGAAGGTACGATAACCCCCTTCCCAGGTGGTGTTGTCTCATCGGGCTCAAAAGTGGGTTCAAAGAAGTACAAGTTCATGCATGCAACGACGAATGAGCGGTTCTGTCCTACATTGAGAGATAAAGTGGAGGACTCAGAGATACCAGAAGGCGTAAATGCGGTTTACGAACTAGTAATAAATGGGGTTAGCG
>JASEFB010000131.1 GCA_030019325.1 archaeon
CCGAGGTCTGTGGTTGTGAGGTGATAACCAGTTACGATGTAGGCATAGCGGGCATACATCGGCTGGTAGCGCCGCTCGAGGAACTTGTAAACGCCGATGTAGCGGCAATAATCGTGGTTGCAGGTATGGAAGGGGCATTGCCCTCCGTGGTAGCAAGTCTTGTGGACGTGCCGGTGATAGGAGTTCCTACTTCAGTGGGATATGGTCTTGGCGGGGAAGGACTTGCGGCACTTCTTTCTATGCTCCAGAGTTGCTCGCCCGGATTAGCAGTGGTAAATATAGACAATGGTGTCGGAGCAGGGGCATTCGCTGCAAAATGCGTGCTTCACAGAAAATAAATAAAATATTATTGGTTGGTTCTCGATGAGACCAAAAAAGGAACACAAAAGGGTAAAACCGTTCTATAATCCTCCGTACTTGTTATTGAAGCAAGCAGCCGCGATTATGATCTATGCGTGGCTCACGGGCTGGAATAAAGTGGCGTTCCTTCGCTGGGCGGGTCAGTTACAAAATCTCTTCCATGCAGGCGCTGGTGCAAAACAGATTTGCTGCTTCGGAGTGAATCCCCATGTGGTCTGGGAAATGACGGGCAGGTGTAACTTGAAGTGCATCCACTGCCATGCGTTTGGTGGGGAAGCGTCTCACGGGCTCCGCCCGTGCCCCCCGCAAGCCCCGGAGGGGCTTTATGATGAACTCTCAAAAGAAGAGGGGATGGCATTAATAGATCAGATAGCCTCGTCAGGCATTAGAACATTTGTATTCACGGGTGGTGAGCCATTGATGCGTGAAGATCTTTTCGAGTTAATCGCCTATGCAAAATCAAAGGGGTTTACCGTCTTTATCGCGACGAACGGAACGATGATAACGAGCGAAGTTGCGAAAATGCTCAGAGCATTCGATGTTGGTGTAGTGATCGGGCTTGACGCCATGAATCCCGAGATACACGATGCTATCAGGGGTGTTGAGGGTGCTTATGATGCGGTAATTGCGGGTATAGAAAATTGCATCGCGGAAAGACTTTATGTACACCTGAATATTGTTGCATCCACGCGGAATTTTGACGAGATCGAACGAATCACCGATTATGGTGCTAGAATAGGTGTTTATTCCTATTTCATTTATAATTTCGTTCCGTGTGGCAGGGGTGAAGCGATTCGAGATGATGCGCTTGGTAACGATGATTTTAAAGCGCTCTTAGACTTGATTTTTAAAAAGCAGCGTGAGGTGCGGGCAATACTCATTCCGGTGGCGGCTCCGGAATACTGGGCATACGTGCTACAGCGTCGTGGCATACACAGTAAGCGACTCATACGGTTCTTAGGGCATTTCATTGGCGGGTGTCTCGCGGATAAAGGGATGGTGTATATTAAGCCGAACGGGGATGTATGGGCATGTCCTTTTCTTCCTGTTCAGGTGGGCAATGTGAGGAAAGAAAGCATAGATGGGATCTGGGGCGCTTTGAACGAGTTCCGATGTGAACTCGGTAAAACTGAGTGTAATGGTTGCGAATATGTGCAGGTCTGTAGTGGCTGTAAGGCAAGGATGATGGTGGATTCAAACTATACCTGTCCTGTGAATGAAAGGGCATGAGGATTTTCTGTATTTTGAACTAATGAAACTATAATTAAATCGCGGGAAAGTTATAAATCTCTGTTTATACTACTTACTTAGCGCAGAAGATATGACGATGTTGTGAATGCGGAGAGATGCGGACAGATGAAAACGATGAGTTCTTTTGGGACGTTGCATATACTCTTGATGCTTGTACTTATCTATGGGTTTCTAATCGGTGCTTGTAGGGGGCAAGAGGAACAGCCCGTCATTGCATTGACTGACCTCGATTTTAATAATGATGGGTATATCGATCAAATGGACTTGAATATCTTGAAGTCGCACTTCAACGACCGATACACCACGTATGCTCCATGGGATTTGAACGCGGATTTTCGATGTGATTATAAGGACTTTTATTATTTCGCCGATCATGTTCCCCTGGATTATCGGTATCAGGTAGCGGTAAACATCACTGCGTGGAACCTCTCCAATTACACGATAGATAGAAGCAAAGAGCCTGCAATTATCCTCGACGAGGTTATTTATCCCCTGAATCCAAACCGAACGGTTACGTGGGTAGAGCATTATACGAGCCTCGAATCGCCCAAGAATGACAGCGCAGTCTGTGTTCATTACGCACGTGATCTCTGCAGGCTGGCATACAAAAGTTTAGGACCGAAGACGATAGCATGGGGATCTTCAGGCATTCACGCATACGGAATCATATATACCGGTGGTAACTGGAGAGATTTGTCCAATTGGTATATCATCGATCCGTTCTGGAAACTGTATGGTTTTGAAGATATCTCAACTGCAATGGGTTATCATAATACGCAGACGATACAAATCTTCCTGGATGAAGGGCGGTATGGCTATTGGGCAATCCATTTATCGGTCGATTATCGGAACAATTCAGTTTATGACCCGTATAAGGCGGAGTACCGGGTAGGGGCATTTAGAGAGCCTCGGTAAACATTTTTCTTTTAGAAAAGAAAAGGTTTACAACAAAGTTTCTTAGAAAGAAAGTTTGACCAAAGAATATATATTCCCGCAGAGTGTTTTTGTTAAAACTATTTCCGCAAACGCTTTTGCTTGCAAAAGGGTTTTTTTACATCTCTTCCGGCGCTTCAATGCCCAAGATATCCAAAACATTACTTAAAACAATTCGTGCACAGTCTACGAGCACAAGTCTCGCTTTTCTTAGCTCATCCCCTGCATTTAACACCGGGCAATCTTTATAAAACAAATTGAAAATTTCAGCGAGCTCTCTTGCATATTTGGCAATCAGATGCGGCTTCAACTCTGAAGCTGCCTCCTCTATGATAGAGTCAAGCTTGGATAACTTCTTTATCAAATCTATTTCATTCCTTCCCTTGAGCAGAGTAGAATCGTAATCCTCTGTGGGGCTCTGCCCCACGACCCTGTAAGGGCTTACCGCATATCCCTTCTCCTCCGCAGCCCGTAATATGCTGCAAGCGCGTGCATGTGAATATTGAACGAATGGTGCGCCCTTCTTTTCTATGTCCAGCGCCTCATCAAAATCAAACACGATATGTTTATCCGGCGATACCTTC
>JASEFB010000132.1 GCA_030019325.1 archaeon
ACATTCTCCACCTATGGCAATAAATCCAAAAAAGTTTTTCATATCGTCAAATACTTGAATTTGTATAAAGAATTTCAAGATGCAGGAACAGGTTTGAGGAGAAGAAAACACGTGCATCTTGTATCCTGTATCATGCATCTTCATCGTAACTATACAAATACAAAAAAAGTTTTATCAAAAATATAAGTTTCTTTGGTAAAGCTTTCTTTTCTAAAGAAATATTTGTGAAAATCTGTGTAATCTTGTGGGTATTCACGCACGCATGCTTAACTTCTTCTCAATCTCGGCAAGCCGGACTTCTAGTTCTGCTATCTTCTCCATCACGGGAATTCTCGCTTCGAGCGAGCCAAATCTTGAATCTACCGCCTCGAACCTTGCATCCACCGCTTCAAACCTCGAAACCATCTCATTTCTAAGGCTTTCGAGCTTAGCATCCGTCGCCTCGAACTTTGTGAGCATCTCCTTTCTGAGGCTTTCAATATCGCTCTTTGTCTCCTTTCTAAGGCTTTCAATATCGCTCTTTGTCTCGTTCCGCAAACTGCTTATCTTCACATCTACAGCTTCAAATCTTGCCAGCATTTCATTTCTTAAACTGTCCAATTTCGTATTCAAGCCCTTTACTTCGCCGATGAGTTCATTAACCTTTGGCGTGAAAATCTTCTCTACCCAACCAGGAATTTTTTCCATGTTTTTTGGTTTCACTCCGGTGCTTAAAAGATGCCGGATGCCGGACTATGATCTATGGCCAGATTCCACCGCTTCCAAATCACCATACGTCTGAAATGCCATCAAACCTCCTCCTGTATCGTGTATCGTGCATCCTGTATCCTGTATTGTATCCTGCATCTTCATCGTAACATACCTCGTTGTCGATATTATGCTACCTCTACTTCGATGATGTGCTCATTAACGACGAGTGTGTCATAGCTAATGGTTGCGGTGACTTCATTAGTACCAGGTCCTGGAGCTACAGTATCCGTCAGTGGGTCGATAATCCCATTAAAATACCTCCCCCCACGCATCTGCATACTCGCTCGTAACGGTTATGATAACATTCTCAGGAACTGAAGTTGAATCAATATAGGGCGAACTCGAGCGATTGAATCTGGCTACAACCGATGCCGCACCCTCGCCTCCAACCGAGGACATTACTCCACTGATGTTTATGATTGAGATAAATACCGTCCTGTTTCCCGCAACGTCATGCACAAATATCCGTGGCTCGGATAATTTTAGTGCAGAACCCGCTGGATATCTCTCCCACACGCCGCCGCCCTCATAAGCAATGCTTCTCCCTTTCTTCTCGTATTCTATCATTCCAACACTGCCATCATACTTTGTTATTCCAGTACCATTTATAACGGTAATATGTCCTTTACCTGGATATACCGTAAGCGACCCACCACCTAAACTCATTTTCAACGTCTTTACCGGTGCCTGGTCGAATGCAACCGCTTTGATATCGCTTTGAAGCACCATGAAGCTCTGCTCCATGCTCTGGAACTGTGTGTTCTCCTTTGACGATTGGATCGCAGGATACCCAACGGCGTAGATCACGCCAATCGCAAGCATAATGATACTGAATACGAGAATAAACCCGATAACCTCCGAAACAGCACTCTCCGATTCTAAAAATCTCCTATTCATCTCTCCTCTCCGTTTCTTTTCCTTCCCCTTTTCCTTGCTCATTCCTCATGGTTTTGCATAACGCAGCCAGTGCTCCGGATTACCGCTGAGCGTTGAGCCCGTAACGTTAACGGTATGTGCGATTCCATTTATCGTCACGGTAACCTCGATGTTTGTGTGCAATGCACTTACCTTTATTGTTTGGTCACTTTGATTAACATTAGCATCAACTTCATACTCCTGCCTTGCTACACTCACGGGCATCCTTAAACTCGTGTTCAGCTTTCCCTTTTCCGGTGCTATGATGTAGATGTCCACTATCTTTGTGCTTATATCATTCCCTACGTCACTGTAGCCCCCTCTCATGACTATCTGACCCGGTCGCTCGATAAACGTCCCGGTTGTGGTAATCGCAACGATACCAAAAAAGATGATGGCAACTATTGAGATCACAACGTAGCCCGTAAGGGTTGACATCCCGCTCGTATCCTCCAACAACCCTCTTCTTTTCGCCATCTTTTCGTTATAACCACTAAGCCCTTACAGGGCTTGCGGGTAAACCCTTACAGGGTTTTCGGGGTGGTAGGGGCGGAGCCCCTACATGGGGCGGAGCCCCGTTAGATTACACAGATTTTCACAGTTCTTTTGGTAAAGCTTTTCTTTCTAAGAAAAGGTTTATTTAAATAAACTTTTCTTTTATTTCTTTTCTTTCAATACAAATCTCCTCGCCATTTAAGGTGATGAAGTATTTATTCAGAAAGTTTCTACCGATAATTATCTCAGGTAGCTTTTCCGAATAGCATTTTGCATCGATGCAAGCCACTTCAACTGTATCTCTAAAATCGTTTACCTCTATTTCGAGCGAT
Organism: archaeon; assembly: GCA_030019325.1. Classification (GTDB taxonomy): domain Archaea; phylum Halobacteriota; class Syntropharchaeia; order Alkanophagales; family Methanospirareceae; genus ANME-1-THS. The sequence goes on from JASEFB010000132.1 coordinate 2,493, forward strand.
GCAATTTCTGTTTTTACCGCTTCTTTGCTTCCAAATCCATGCAATCCCTCTTCTCTTTCAGGCTTTAGCTTTAATACATCAATAAATTCTGGATGAAGAACACAGTAGCCTGCTCCGGTATCTACAAACGCCCAATCCTCAATGATAGTCTCTCCAAATAAAGTTACAGGGATCCATGGAGAGCCTCTCCTATAATTCCAGCACTTCATTCACAATACCCAGGATGGCATTTGTTTGTTCCTCTGGACTAAACAACTTCCGTACAAAAAACCTGTTTTTACCGGTTTTCATCTTAGCCTTTTCAACTGCATCGTCTATATCATCGCCTATTGCCACCAATTTACCATCACAAAACGCTGCCGTTTTACCATGATACTTTGCTAAAAGCTCGTTCTCCATTCGATGATAAGCTTCCATATTTTTATTCCCTGCCCAAATTTCCATCTCCCGCACCTCCTTCCTTTTTATCTTCTCCACTATTTCTCATTTCAGTAATTATTACATTGTGAACTTATAAAAAAGTACCTGTGCTAAAACTAAACCCTTTTAGAAAAAGTGTTTTCGGAAAAATATTTTTAGTCAAGGTTTTTGC
>JASEFB010000133.1 GCA_030019325.1 archaeon
GAGAAATTGAAACAGCTAAATACACCTCAATTTATATAATGGCGAAAGTCAAGTTCTAACATTCTCAATAAACATAATAGTAAATATGTGCGTAGTGCCGTTGTTTCAAGATAGAAGCCATTTATGGTTCCTGCTGTTCGTAGTGCTAATAGGAAGTGTGGTATCGGTACTGACATTTTGGATGGAGTCATATCGACTGGGGTTTGCAGAACATTGGCCATGTGGGGCTTGCAATGCTGATGATCTCGATCGTATCCTATGCCAAGTGGCGGGGCAATCCCACTGATGATGTGTATTCAGTCATGTTCTGGATAACCTTCTTGATAGGACTTTTAGCGATTGTGATTGATAGTGGTGATATACTATCATGCTTCAGAGATTTGTAAACCAAAGTGATAGATAGCATGAATAGGTGAAGGCGTAGAGGTAACCCTTTCCCATGCTTGGATCTGGTTCTCTAATGAAGGAATAGGAAGTTATCCCGTTCTCTAGAATAGAAGATACGTCAGGTGGTTTTAAGGGAGATCAACAGTCAAGCTTCATAAGCAGAGAATTTACTATTAGGCCATATGACCTCATCTCCATAACACCTATAGGTATGCGACATAAAAAGCATTCCGAATTAAGAGGAGACGAGGGGAATGAAGGGAAATAAAACCGTATCAGAAAGGTTAAATGCGAAGACGCTCGACCAGATGTTCGTCAATATGGTGGAACAAGGCTATGAATGCCCGCCATTCGTATCCAACGCCATATTGGAAACGGCGAAATCCGTATTCGTTCCAGATCAGAGCAATCAGGACGCGATGAATGTGGGACAGGTGATGATTTTAGGAATTGCAGCATCAGAACCAGCGGGGAAGCCATTATCCGAATGTGAGATGAAAACAGCAGTGGTAACGCTTGATGCAGGAAAAGAGGATGAAGAGATCAGAGACAATTATGGCCTTGCAGCTCTCCGGCAAGCAAGGCTCTCCAGAATCACACATGAAGCTTGGGATCAGGGCGTCTCACTCACACAAGAGGACATCGCATTCAAACTCTTGAATTGCGGCGTCAGAACAGTAAGGCGAGATATTAAGGCACTTGCAAAGCGCGGTGTGATTGTTCCAACGCGAGGACAACAAAAGGACATCGGTCCAGGCGTATCTCACCGTGTAGAGGCCGTTAGACTCTTCATAGAGAGAAAAACCTATACTGAGATTAAATGGACAATGAGGCATTCTCTAACGGCGATCAAGCGTTATATATTGGCTTTCTCCAGAGTTGCATATCTCACAGAAAGGGGTTACTCAACAAAAGAAATCTCTTTCATTGTTCAGATCTCAGAGCGATTGGCAGGAGAATATCAGGCATTATACCGGCAATACAAAGAAGATCCAGCATATAAAGACCGCTTAGACGAGATACTGACGTTGAATTCCTCGGATCGCGAGGTAAGCAAAAGGGGGGCGATAAAATGAGCATGAATCATCAGCGGGATATATATGCTCCGCTTTTGGATAAAACCTTTGAAGCCGCTGTATCCAATTTCATATCTGCTGAATTCCCGAGGTTGGGCGGACCAAAGGTCATTGAGCTATTTGTCAAAGAACTGAAAACCATCGTTGAGCACTATTATCCTCCAATAACGAATCTCAGAATGGGTCAGTTGCTCTGGTTTGCGGTGGCAAAAGATGAGAAAGGGGGGTATGGCAAAAGCATGAAGAATCTGCGATTGCGTCCCGTTATTCTAACAGCAGTCGCTTATGAGGACATTCAGAAAAAAGCAGAGTGCGTTCCGCAGAAGGATAGCCGAAAGAGTTGTATTGCAAGAATGCTCTACGAAGCGGACAGACAGGGTGGAACATTGGCAGAGTCAGACTTATCGCTTATCCTTTCGTGGTCTCTGGCAACCATTCACAAGGATATCACCGAATATGAACGTGAAAATAACGTGGTGCTACCGCGCAGGGGCACCGTACATGACCTGGGGAGAAGCGTCTCGCATAAGCAGATCATCTGTAGAAAGTCGGTTCAGGATAGAAAAGCTACGCCGGACATCGCATGGGAAACCTATCACAGTCCCAACGCCGTTGACAGATATCTCAGCGATTTTGATCGTGTACGATTCTGTCTTAAGAAAGGGATATCGGTAAAAGAGACCGCATTCGCAACTCAACTGAGTAAATCGCTGGTCGTAGAGTATGCGGATTTGATTGAGGAACTACAGGGAGGAGAGAGAGAAAATGTTAATTAAGTGTCGAGAGAATACTAACAGTAGGGGTCATATGGCACTATTAGAGTTTCATCTTCTGCTATAGCAGTTCAATTTTTCCATAGTTAACTTCCACATATTTGACTCTTTCATCTCTGCTTATCCTTTTAACAAAATTCTGCTCTTCTCCCAAGGAAACACCAACTATGATGGTAGTAGATCTGCCAATTTCATAAATTTCCTTTACTTCTTTTCCGTTCTCCTGAATTAAATTACCCAAATCTGAAGTGTACGAAACATTCGGCCAGAGACCTACTATATATTCAACCTCATCCTTAATTATCATCTCAATACTGGGATAGTTAATATAATCTTCAAATTCCACATATCCAACTATTTCACTTTGATTTATCCTCTCCATGAAACTCTGCTCTTTTCCTTTAGGAACATGAACTACGACAAGATTTTCTTCTTTATCGATAGCTACTCTTACTATACCTCCATTTTCTTGAATTAAGTTAAAAGCCGAATCTGAAGTACAAGCAACATTTGGTCGGAAAACTACCATGACTTCGGCATATTCTTTTGGCATCATTTCTCCGCCCCTGCTTAAAAAGAAAAAACCCCCAATACAACCAATTGCGATTATTACTCCGATGATTAAAATTAAAATTTTTCTCACTCTACAATCACCCTGTTGGTATTCCCTATTGGCTATTTCCTATTGACTATCACGGTAACATCTTCATCGCTTCTTTCGCCGAAACGCCTTCATGCACTACCTTACTCAG
>JASEFB010000134.1 GCA_030019325.1 archaeon
AGGGCTTATTGGTATATATTGGATTTTTGGATTTTCTACAGAGCTAAACAAATACTATCGAAGTTTTGCCAGAACAATATGTTGATCTATTGATAAACTGTGATTTACAGTACGATGAGAGTACGGAACGGGATAAGTACTTCTTTCTTGCATGTGAATTGGGTGATTGGTGTGGCTGTGAGGGTGCTTATGTTCGGAGCTTTTCTTGCCCTTGGGATCGTTTTATGATGATAGCTCCCGAAATCTCAGGAGAGTACCAATTGATGGCTGCCTATGGAGTTTGGGAGTCCGGAGAGGAGTTTGAAGCGGAAGGTGTAGATTGTCGTACTTTCCTTGCTACCAATCCAAAGGAGCAGATAGGTACAGTAAGAGTACTTGAGCCAAAGGAAACACCAGAACCAACACCAACACCTGTTAGACCATTGGAACCAGTGTTGGTAAACGGAGATGAGTTATATGAATGGTACCATAATGAAGAGTTCAATTATAAGATTATTTATCCCGGATACTGGGAAGTTTTTCCAGCGAAAAAAGAGATGTTAGCTGAGGGTATGTTGAACCTTACAGTGTTTCTTTCTAAGGAACCGTATGTTTCTCTTGAGGTATTTGTACTTTCGGAGTACGATATGGAAGAGTTAAAAACTATGGATGGAAAGGATGTAGTGATAAACGGTAGAGAAGGGTATGATGTGACTTTTGAATCTCCCTGGGAGGGGGTGCAGAGTGAAAGGATTGTTGCGTTTAATGTTGATGATAGGTATTACGTGATAAAAGCTACTGCCCTACCAGATCTATTTGATGAAAATGAGAATGTATTTGAAAATATCATAAATTCGTTTGTTATTGAGTACCCTGCACCAATATCGAGTCTCTCACCAAGTCCAACTGTGACGCCTTCACCAACTCCATCGCCATCACCGATATCAGGATTCGAAGCGTTATTCGCAATCGCAGGGCTATTAGTGGTGGCGTATCTCTTGAGAAGGGGGAAATGAAAACAACGGGGATGCCTCAGAATTTATTCCGAGTATGGAGAGGTTAGGGCTTAGGGGGTTAACATGCAATTGTGGTATCATAGAGAAAGAGTGCTGAATAAAAGCGTTTTTTAACGAAAGAGCTCTCAAATATCCTCCGGCGCCTGTGCAATCTTTATTAACGCCTCTCTCTCCAAGAAATGGAGTTCACCGGGAAGAACGAGCACATGCGGAAGCTCACCAAATTCGTAGTTCTTCAATACAGGCAAGTAATCTGCTTTCACAATCGGCTTATCAGAGCCCGCTCTCGCAATGCCAACAATTAGCGATTTTTTCAGCACTTCCTCGCCCTTCTTTTCCTCAACCGCCTCCAGCAGCACTAACGCTTCGTGGATACGCATCGAAATATCAAGATAGAGCAACGTATGCAATCCACGCTCTTTGTTCGCTCTTATCGTCTCGTATGGCACTTCTGATATAACTTCCTTGTAAGGTGGAGAGACCGTTGCGGATTTACCAAACTTGTAGTTCTGAAGCCCGCATACCCCAGCAACCGCGGAGGAGATGGACGGTGCGTGTATTATGCGCGTCTCTATTCCCATATCGATCGCTCTGAGCCGCAAATCAACATGCGTGGTGGCAATCATCGCATCACCACCACAGAGCAAAACCACGTTTTGGTTCTTTGCATGCTCTAAAATCACCTTTTCTGCATGTTCCTCGATATCGCTGCGTTGTAATATAAAAATTTTTCTGCCATACACTTCCTCCATCTTTTCCACCCTTTTGCCGCCTAAAGGAGAGGTGTAAAATTCGGCATAAACCACATCCGCTGTTCTTATCGCCTCTAACCCTTTTAAGGTTATGTCCTTCTCATCGTATAATCCGAGACCGACGAAAGTGAGCATAAACTTTTCTTTATAAAAGAAACGTTTATTAAAGAAAAAATTTGTAACTATTCAGCCTGCTTGCATGATGCCCAGAGATGGGCTTAAAGATATGCTCTAATGTACATGTTTAGTTTCGAGATATGTGCTGTGCCTATAAATCTTTTGCTTATCAGCCCCGCATACATAATCGATAGATTTATAGAGCTATATTCCATATGGAGATTACATAATTACCCTTTGTGTCATATGACACCTGGTTCATGATAGCATCTATGGGCATAAATAGGCGATGTACATGAATCAGGAAGATATGGAAAGGTTGGTGAACAAATCGGACAGGCAGTTGTTCATCAATGACCTGAATACTGGTTTTGGGCTGTCCATAGTGGAAGCAGAAGCGTTATACGATAGAATCACGCTGTTTAACCGGGATTACTACGATGGCTCCCGAGGATCAGGTCAGATAACGAAGACAGTTGTAGCTTTAGGAGAGCCCGCGGGGAAGCCGATAAAATATTGCCGGATGGTATCAGTGAACTTAACGATCTACCACGATGAAGACCTTGAGGTCAGGCAAAAGCACGGTATCGCTGCGGAACGGAGGAATAAGGAACTGCGTTTGTGTGATGAAGCGATAGACCAGGGCGGGGTTCTGACTCAGGAGGATCTTGCAATCCTGCTCGGAACAAGCCTGAGCACGGTGAAGAGAGATGACGCTTGCTTAATGAAACAAGGCATCTCATTGCTTACGCGCGGTTTGGTGGAGGACATAGGACGGGGGGTATCGCATAAAACAAGAGCTGTTGAGCTTTTCCTCAAGGACTACTCGCTATCCGAAATCGCCCGGAAGATGGCGCATTCACCGGCCAGTGTGAACAGGTACCTGGTGGTCGGTTTCGTTAAAGCCAAGACGGATCGTCTGGTCCTTCTCAATGCACGAT
>JASEFB010000135.1 GCA_030019325.1 archaeon
TCAGCCGCTCTACCCCTAAGCCACAGCGGCATCGGAGCTATTTCTGTGGGGCTCCGCCCCATCACGGGCTCTGCCCGTGCCCCCGCAAGCCCAGGAGGGGCTTACCCCGCAAGCCCTGTAAGGGCTTATTGTGAGTGTTATGTAAACTTTGCAACTATACTGTATAAAGTGTTATGGATATTGGTTTGATCCTTTTATATCACTTTATTTTCCCCTTTAGCCAACGGATGATAGTAACAGCATAGTGCTCAGTTATGCGATATCTCTCTCCAGTGGAAATGTTCCCAAAGGTTTTTATATACCACAATTAAATAGTTTACCATGAAGAAAGAAGAGCTGATACACCTCCACATGTTATTGGCTCAGTTGAAGAAGTATTGCATGGAAAACTGTTTAGACTGTGATTTCAGCAAATACGACGATTTAGGCATCTCGCCTTTCCAGGTGCACCGGAGCAAGGAAGAGCACAAGCAGGCTATTTTTGTCCTTGGGACTGAGCTTGCGTCAATGGCGGCGAAGAACCATTTCATGGAGAACAGATAGGCAATTTCAGCGTGGCTGGGCATACTTTCCTGGCAAAGGGGGATAGGTCCTTCTTCTTTAAGGTCGATTAGTTTGTGTTACCCTAATGGAGTAATAAGAAAATATATCTATTACTGAGGAAGTGTTAATTAAACTAAACATTATCAAACTTTAGCGCTATTGCTCAATTTGGGCAATTTTCCGGGAGAGGTCATCTCGAGCTATTTTGGTGAGAACTACTTTTGAACGGGGGGAGAGTGAAGAAAAATCGAAGGAACGAGCGTTAAAAAGGAAAAGCAGTGATATCATAATAATCCGAACATTTACGATGCTATTATATACTTCAATCGCATGATATAGCAATATGGAGGCACTATCCTTCTTCATTTATGCATTCGCATCAATATTTATTATCGTCAATCCAATTGGTGGGTCAATCACGTTTATTTCGTTAACAGCGGGAATGAGTGCAACAGAAAGAAGAGAGATCGCCAAGCGCTCGGTTATGATCGCATGCGTTTTGGCGATTATTTTTGCGATATCAGGAGAGCTCATATTGAGATTTTTTGGTGTGACAGTGGACAGCCTAAGGGTTGCAGGAGGAATATTGCTTTTTATAGTTGCCTTAGATATGTTGCACGCACGGATTCCCCGCGAAAGTGTAAGCACCGAAGAGATAAAAGATGCTACCAAGCGAGAAGATATCTCAGTATTCCCCATTGCTATGCCATTACTAACTGGTCCGGGGGCAATTACAACCGTAATCGTGGTCATAAGAACAGGCACAACACTGGAATTGAAGATAATAGTGATATTAGCCATATTATTAACCTTTGCGCTCTCTTATCTCATCTTCAGATTTGCGGATAAAATCAATAAAATCTTAGGCTTTACTGGCTCTTTGGTAATAACACGGGTTATGGGATTGTTGTTGGGCGCTATCGCAGTTAATTTCATTGCAACTGGCATATGGAACATATATAAGTCCATGATTTAGTACTAAGGAATGATAGGTACTGTAATTCTACTTATCAGCGTCCAAAGGTTTATTAAACCATACCATAAAATGCTCTTCATAATCAAGAGGATATGGCTACGAAGGAAGAGACATCAAAAGATAAGCCCCCTTGGCGGCGAAGAGCGGCTATGGGTACCAAACCGCTGGGTCCCGTTTCTAATTTAGAGGAACATGTTCGTCCAGATTGGTGGCGGCGGATTTTCAATTCGATCTATTTGAAAACCGATGCGGATGTGGTGGATAATCAGAACATTACACGAAAAGAGGTTGCTCTCTTCTCATCAATTCTTCGCCTTTCACCGGAGGACAAGATCCTCGACCTCTGCTGTGGGCAGGGTCGCCATTCCCTGGAACTGGCAAGAAGGGGATTCAAAGGTGTAGAGGGGTTAGACCGCTCACACTACCTCATTCAGAAAGCGAAAGCGCATGCGAGGAAGGAGGGTTTGTCACTGAAGTTTAGAGAAGGGGATGCCAGAAGACTACCGTATCCACCTGATACTTTCGATGCTGTTATGATTCTTGGCAATAGTTTCGGGTATTTCGAGACGGTTCAGGATGACCTGAGGGTCCTCAAAGAGATCTTCAGAGTCTTGAAACCCTGGGGGCGTTTTATTATCGATGTTACGGACGGAGCGTATCTAAGGGAACATTTCCAGCCGAGGTCATGGGAATGGATAGATAAGAACCTTCTCGTCTGCCGTGAGCGTTCGCTCGCACTGGATGGGCAACGTTTAATATCGCGAGAGGTGGTAACACACGTTGAAAAAGGCGTGATTGTAGACCAATTCTACGCAGAGCGGCTTTACACTCATGAAAGCTTATATGAGCTTCTGAAGGCAGCTGGCTTCAGCGATATCACTTCTCACGGCGAACTCTCATCCGATTCACAGCGGAATCAAGACCTTGGAATGATGGAGAAACGTATTGTGGTTACCGCAGTTGTCAGAAAGGATTGGACACCACTAAAGAAGAGAAAGAGAAGTGTGGTAAGGAATGTCGTGGTGATCTTGGGTGACCCCACCAAGCCTGACTGTATAAAGCCCTGCTGCATCTTTGATGACGACGATTTATATACCATTGATCAGTTGAAAGAAGCATTGAGGGATTTGAAGGGCTTTCGCTTTACTTATCTTTGCAGTCACGATACGCTCATTCAAGATTTGATAAAGAAGGAAGCGAAGATAGACTTTGTGTTCAATCTCTGTGATGAGGGATTTTTA
>JASEFB010000136.1 GCA_030019325.1 archaeon
ATTGCGGGGTCGTGGGGCAGGGCCCCACATGCGTTCATGTCTCAATGCGTGAATTACATTCATAGCATTGCAGGAAAGTGGTAAGGATTTTTGAGATAAACCAAATGCACAGACAAATGGAAAATCTCTTTCTAATTTCTAAGTATTACATAATAGAAACTGCGTATAACGTTTTCAGCACAAACGAAGTTGCGAAGCAATTCGGGCGATAGCCGTTTATGCTGTGTTATCTGATGTTTTGAAGGCATTTGTACTTAGTTGCTTAGAAGTTCCTGTAATTCTTTGCTTTTTAATAACTTATCGGAACCGCGTACGGTTATTATTTTAGTATCGCATCCAAAAATGCTTTTTAGCAATTTCCTTTTTTCTTCTTTTTCATCATTTTTAGGTCCAATACAGTCCAATATCTGCATGGATTGTTTTCCATTTTTTCTTCGGATCATGTTGGAAATTTGAAAAATCCTTTTTGCATGAAAATCCGAAGCAGGAAATGAATACCCCACGAAGATTATTATGTCTGCTTCCTGCAAAATGGTAATTGCAGCTCTCCATTGTTGCAAGATTATTTGAGTTAAAGGATCTCTTCTTCTTGAATCGTCATTGATTTCTTGCTTGAAAATGGTGGGAGGGATTATCGCAGGTTGAAACCAAGTGGAGTCACTTTGGTATTCCGGTTTTACTTGTAAAGAAAATGCATGTTGTATAATTTCGTAATGAGGTTTATCGCATTTTTCTTCCCAACTTAAAGAGCCATGTAGTTTGATGATTGGAACCCCTCCATCGAGCAAGCTTTTAATTGATTTTGTATTAGAGTTAGCATTAATGTATTTAAATTTAAATTGTCGGTTGTTTAAAGAATGTTCCAAGTAACAATCAAAATTGAAAGTTATATAACCTATAAAGTTGGTGCTGCTTTTTAGTGCTTCGTGCAAGCGACTAAAGCAATCCTGTTCACCTGACATCTCATAGCGGGAGTAAACATTATAGATAAGCCTTCTGAAATCTCGTCCGCAGTCGCCTGTTAGTTTGAATTTGGGATTATCCTTATCAGAACGCGGATATTTATCTGCGACTTCTTTTTTTTCAATGAGAGTTATATACTCACTGGTTTCTTTATCCCAATCATATGTATTTAGAGTTATATGCTTATGATTTAAATCTAGTGCGGTCCATACCTCTTCCATTCCGACACTAGAATTGGGACCAAAGAAGCTATTTTTAAACATCCATAATGCGTAATATTCTTCTTTAAGAAATTCGTCTTCAATTTCGATAAAGAACTTTTGATCGGTGGGAGGAGCAATAGCTTGGTCAAAGTATTTTCCATCTTTCTCCTTTATAATCCTAACCTTATAGCCAGAGGCATAAGACGCACCACTTCCATATACTACAACAATATTTTTATTCATTCTTTCACCATAAATTATTTCTTTTTGAATATGAACTATCGCTTTACTTTAAAATGCTATTGTCTACCATCAACAACGTTTTGGTTTTGTTAATAACAGATTTTACCCAACGTCTCGGATAATACCACCTTTTTACTATTTCATCCACAGCAGTTATTCTGACACCACGGTAAAAAAGCGACTTTCTGAAAGTGTTGGGAAGCAAGCTGAGTTCAGCAATAATTTCCCAAGGGAGTATATTAGGATTTCGAAATTCTTCAATAAGAAGTCCTGCGATTACTGCATCTAATGGTGTGACATATAAAGGATTTATGTCTAAAGGATCCCCATAGAATGATTTAGGCGTTCTCACGAGTGCTGCTTCCACCTTCGGCTGAAAATACATATAATGCGACATGCCAGAGGACTCAGCTCTTTTTATCTCATCTACAGTAACGCTCCTAAAAACATCCAAAATCTCTATTTCGGGATTTGCTTTGTTTTTTTCTAACCCACTTCTAAGCTCTTTGTATTCTTCATCTGTTAGCTTGCTAACAATTTTAAACATAGCTTCTGGATTTTTATTTGCTAAGATATATATGGCTAATTGACCAGCCGGAGTTATCTGCTCCCTCCAAAATGCCCTTTGCAAAGCACCGATAAAGAGATTTACGATTAAATCGTCAGTTTTGATAAAACAATACCATCTTATCGGCTCAGTCGCAATCTTAGCAATCTCATCGGCTTCTTGCTCTAAAATCTTACTACTTCTTGTGACCTCTTCAATTTCTCTTTTGAAAACTTTGGCTATTCTTATCTTAAACTTTCTAAAATAATATCGAACGGTTCTTGATTCCCCCGATAGAAAACTAACAAGGGACAAATCATTGAGCCTATCTATTGCTAAGTTGTAATATCCAGCATCGAGCTCCTTCTCTAAGCGTTCTCTTTCCGTTTCCTTACTTCCTGAGTAGCTTTTTCTCTCCCCCACATCTGCAAGCATTTTGAAAATGGCTGTATATATAGGATCGGTCACTTTGATACCTTTTATCTGTAAAAGTTTCGTTATTTTAGATTCTAAAGAACCAACTCCTATTTTCTCTTTCATCATTTTTATTCTAATTATATTTTTATTTATAAATCCTTTGCTCGCCGAAGCCCGATTTCATATAACTTCGGTATATCCGACATCAGCGTCGTATATCCTTCCCTTTAGCAGACTGCTAATCTTCATCTCCTTCAACCCCATTTTCAATTTGTGCTTTTTAATCACAGCTTTTCTGCACTCACACCCACCGGCATCACATAGAGAGGCCTATGCTCCCTTGGAAGACTCAA
>JASEFB010000137.1 GCA_030019325.1 archaeon
TTATCCCAGTATCGCGTGCTCCGTGACTTCAACAAACTTCTTCATCAACTTTTCCTTTATTTCCTCCGTCGCACCTTCAACCGTCACTCTTATATAAGGTGAGGTGTTAGAAGCCCTTATAAGCACCCACCCCTCTTCTTTAAGGTCTATTCTTATCCCATCCATCGTATTTACCCTATCAGTCCCATACTCATCTGCTAACCGCTCAGCAAGAACGCGCATCACTTCGAACTTCACCTTATCATCACATTGAAGATTCTTTCGCTCCTTTGGATACATTGGCAACTTGTCCACGAGCTCTGATAACTTCTTTCCCGTTTTAACTAATATTTCTGCCATTTTCAACGGTATTATCATCGCATCGTCAAACGGGAAGATAGAGGGGATAACATAATGCCCGCTCGATTCTATCCCAAGCACCGCATTTCTTTTGCTCGCTTCCTTCGTCAAGAAGGTATGACCAACCGGTATCCTTTCGATTTTACCACCCAACTTCTCTAACTCACGCTCTATCAGCATGGAGCATTCGACATTTGCTAAAACCGTTCCTTTCCTCTCCTCCAATAAGTCTCGAGCTATGATAACGCCACACTGCTCTGCACTGAGCATCCTTCCTTTATCATCTACAAGTGCCACTCGATCACCATCGCCATCAAAAGCCACGCCAAAATCCGCTTGCTTTCGCTGTACCTCTTCTTTTAGCACTCCTAAACTCTCTTCTGTTGGCTCTGAGGGTCTATTGGGGAACGAAGGGTCGGGATTGAGGAAGAGCGCATCGGTTTTCAGTTTTATACGGTTCATTATCTCTAACGCCACCAATCCCATGCTCCCGTTTCCGCAATCTAACACGATTTTCCCCTTAAAACCATCTCGCTCAAATTCAAATCTTCCTGCTATGTACTCTATATACTTCTCTCTCAAATCCACTTCTTGATAGGTGCCAACTTCATTCCACAAAACCGCTGATTCTTTCCCTTCAAGCACTCTATCCCGTATCTCTTCGTTCTCCTCGGCTGAAAAGCCTATGCCTTCCCCGGTGTATAACTTCACGCCATTCCATTCGGGTGGTAGATGCGAGGCAGTTACATACGCAGTTATATCCTTCTTGAGCCGCCACCCAGAGAACGCACAGATACCAAACGAGGTTGTTCCTACACTCGTCACGTGCACGCCTGAAGCAAGCAACCCAGAGATGAGTGCATGCGCAAGTAAAGGGGAAGAAGTTCGAATGTCATTACCCACAACAACACTCTCTTCGTCCAGTTCTTTCGCATATGTCCCCAAGGCACTTCCTATCTTCAGTATCGTCTCTGGATACAGGTCAACATTGAAAATCCCCCGTATGTCATACGCCCTGAATATGTGTGCGGGTATTTCTTTTTCGTGCATCACCATAATAATAAGATCAAGATGGTTTTGATGAGTAAAAATTTATTTTAACTCTCGCAAATCCACTATCTCCGATATCTCAGGCCCTGTGGAGATCAACTTCACAGGAACTCGTGTGTCACGTTCAACTTTAGCTACAAACTCTTTTACCTCATTGCTCAGCTCTTCGTACTTCTTCACACCCCTGCATGACGGGTCTAACCTGTCCACACCACTCAATGCCACCATCGTCGCACCATTTATCATCGCGGAGTAAGCAGCCATCTTTCCGTCCCACTGCCCTATCCGCCTTTTCCGCCCGGTTACCGTGCCGTATTCCTCGATATGCAACTCAGCCGCTTTATCTTCGCTCATTTGCGTTTCAAAAGGACCTTCACCCACTCTTGTTGGAAAAGACTTGAATACAACGACAACCTCATCGACTCGCGTGGGACCTATCCCCACATCAGCAGCCATCTGTGAGGCGCTCGTATCCTTAGAGGTAACGAATGGATAAGTTCCATAGAGCAAGGAAATGCCAAACCCTTGCGTACCTTCTATCAGCACCCCTTTTCCATGGTCCAACACCGCATTTATTTCCCGAGGCACATCGCAAAGGAACTCCTCCAACTCCTTTACATCCTTCGCTTGTCTCGCCTTCCTTAACGCTCGTGCTGCATTCGCAGGTCCGCATCCGGTACCGGTAGTCCCTATTTTCCCCTTTAAATCCGCATCCTTCCTGTCCTCTTCAATGTGTTTCGCTTCTATTATCCCACATCTCCAATCCACACCTACTCGCCCTTTCAGCCCAAAGGATGATACTTCGCGTTTAAACACCTCGGGATCAACCAATACGCCGGCGCCAATGAGAAGCCGTGCTGATTCGTACACAAACCCAGAAGGAACCATTCTCAATGCATATTTCTTCCCTTCCACTTCAACCGTATGCCCCGCGTTGGGTCCCACCCCGCCACGCGCAACGACATCCGGCTCGTCATGCTTTGCAAGGTACGCGATAATCTTGCCCTTTCCTTCGTCACCAAAAAATCCTCCTACAACTATTGTTGATGGCATGCGTATCCATTTATTATGGTATAACAAAAACATCAATTGTTGCATCCATTTATCCTGCGGACAAAAAAGATTTCCGCTCTTT
>JASEFB010000138.1 GCA_030019325.1 archaeon
GTCACCATTAAACTTTCCAATAGAAAGATGGCATAAATAAATGTTACCTACTGAATACCGATGAGTTTAAGTATTCAGAAAATCAATTTTATTCGGAGGAAATAACCGGATATGTGGTTAAGGTGGGAAAGAAGGGGGAATTATACACCCAAAGAAGCTGAGAACACAGGTAGGTTTGGACCCGGGAAGTGAATTCATTGCAGTAGTGAAAGGTGATGAGATCATCTTAAGGAAGCGAAAAACCATAATCAACTTATTAGAAGAAGGTGCAATAGCAACTATAAGCGAAAAAGAGGTCAAAAAAGAGCGAGGGATGTTAGAAAAAGAGCTCTTAGAGAGATAATATGAAGTCCCGAGAGTTATACCTGGATACAACATACATCATGCCATTTTTCTATCTTGACATAGATGTGAATGGATTCTCCAGAAGTGTGTATAAAGAATAATCAATTGGGATACTCTTCTCAGGGAGATGAGAATAGGAAATAAGTAGAAATCATATAATCCTCCTCAATTTATCTATTAACTTCTCAATATCCTTTGCTGAGATTTCGATAGCTTTTTGTTTCATCTCATTTTTCACCTAATCCTTTAAATATCAGATCAATTGCCAATTCCTCAGGTAAAGAGTCTGTCTCCTCTGCTTTCTCCCTTAATCTATCTTCAAGCTTTTGAGGCAAGCTTACTGAAGCAATACCCATTATTAAAACCTCCTATCATAGTTGTTATATTGTTATAAACATATAAAACAAACTTTGCATGCAGTCCTTCTGGTACTTCTACCCATTCATCCTCTGGCAACGATTCTAAATCCTCCATACTTTCGATCTTTACTTTTCGCATAGTTTTTTATTGCTTCATTATAAGCTTTTAAGAAATGGAAAAATGTTTCAGATGTGGTGGCGATGGAGCCTGATGAGGAGACATATTTCGATTCGAAGCGAGGGATTATCTTTATTCGAGAGTGTTTGAAGTGCATGGAGTGCGGAGAGATTATGTACACGCTCAAGCAGACGAAAGAGTTTCAAGAGAAACTAAAAGCAATGAATCTGATGGGTGAAAGGTATCAATTAACTTTACATTTCCGACTAAAAATAAAATAGGAAGAGTTGTATGTTACGCGGTGTGCCGAATAGGAGGAGATGCTAATGACCAACCCATCTATCAAAGCGGAGGTTGTTAAACAGCTTGACAATCTCCCTACTGAACTCCAACGACATGTGCTGGAATTTATACGAGCATTGTCTCGACCAAAAGGGGTGCCCGGGAAGCAACTGCTTCATTTCGCGGGAACAATTGAGGACGATGATTTGCAAGCAATGACTCGGGCTATCGAAGCCGAATGTGAGAGGGTGGACTGGAATGAGCGGTAGATTCCTTTTGGATACCAATATTGTTATTGCCCTAAGCCATGTCTCTTTCATTTTCTTCTAATCCGTATCTTTCGTGGTTCTATGATAATCAAGTTCCCCCTGAAGTCATCTTCAGATAAATCCTTAAACCTTTCTACAAGGCAGCGATTTATTTCCGCACTCGGCATTTCGTTAGGAAAGTGGGCAACGACAATTCCAAAATGGCTACCCAATGGAAAACGCAGGATATTGCCAAAACCCCTATCGCCTGTAAGAATCACTGCTTCTTCTCTTTGCGCAAACGCATAAACCTTTTCATCTTCTGCTCCTCGAAGTTCATAGTCCCTAATGTCCTTAACGTCATATCCACGCTTTCTGAGAATAGCTCCTGTGGAACGAGGCATATCCTCATCAACGACGAATTTTAGCATTTCCGCTACGCTATCACTTTAATCTCTTCGCTGGATATGGTCTTAGCGGCGTAGTTAAGGGCAGCTAATATATCCTCACGAGTGATTTCGTACTCAGCCATAACCTCTTCGTAAGTCATCCCCCCTGCGAGTTTGCCTATGATGAGCTCAACGGGAACGCGTGTTCCACTAATCACTGGCTTGCCAAAACGGATTTTCTCATCTATACTAATCCTTGGAGCTATTTCCATCTTCTCCTTTCACCTTTGATGATATAATAAATACAGAACTTTTGCTATTTATATTTAAACTTGACTTTCGCCATTATATAAATTGAGGTGTATTTAGCTGTTTCAATTTCTCTTCTCAGAATCTTTCAATTTTCCATAGGCGACATTTCAGGTATTCTGTAGGATGCGGTATAAAAGAGCTAATGTAACTTTGTGCTGACTAACTTTTTATACCGCATCAGATCCAATATATCAAACATCGCCTTCTGTTCCTCATTCATGTCGTTAAGGAGACACAACCTCTTATCTACGTCATGGAACTTGATAACGGAGAGTTGAACCTCAGAAAGCTCCTCCAGTATTCTTTCCAAGCTCAATCCGACCCCTGCCTTGTGTAATATCGCAATTCATCAGCACATAAAAATTAGTCATTACATTAGGGTATGAATGAAATAGAAAATATGCCCTCTTGTGGCTTATTTCGACTTGATACC
>JASEFB010000012.1 GCA_030019325.1 archaeon
AGAGGAGATCTTCTCCCTCTGGATCCCGGCTGGCAGCGTGATCTCGCGATAGAACCTTCCATAGGACCGCTCGCAGCAGTAGTAGTCCTCCTCTTTGATCTCCTCCTCTTGTTTTCGTTCTCCCTCTATAGTAAGAAGATCACCGGTGACCGAGACGCGAATGTCCTCCTTTTTCACCCCGGGAAGTTCGGCTCTCAACAGAACCTCATCCTTTTTGTCAACCATCTCTACAAGCGGACCCCATCCTCTCGTCTCAACAATAGCACGACGCCATGGCAGACCAAACGCGCGTTCGAAACGGTCAAGCACATCCTCCATCTCTTCCTCCAGTGTTTGGGCAGGTCGCCACCTTCTCAACCCCCAACCAAAAGGTCGCCATCGTTCAATTGCCATATTATCACCTCTTTTTAGATTTTCACCTCCAATTTTTAGATATAGACAAGGTGGTATAAATAACTTACTTATGATAACGTAGTAGTGGCTAGCAAAAGCAAAGTTTAAATAAGGGCGATAGTAATAACAGAAAGGAACACGATCTCATCGTCACGGAGGGAGAGTTCATTGAGAATTACACCACCTCAAGCATGTAAAGCTGCGTATCTGAATGCGTCAGAACACAAACTGAGGATCGAGGAACTCCCTCTTGAAGAGGCATTAGGGCCTGTAAGTTTTGCGCTATTATGCCATCGTGACCGGTACAAAAGCTTTGAGGTCGAACCCTATAATGAGAGGAATGTCCTCTGTTTCGGAGCAGGTCCGTTAGCGGGTGCGAGGCTCTATGGTTATCACCGCTTGATCTTCGCTGCACGGTCACCACTGTGGAACGGGTTTTTTATCAGTTCGATGGGTGGAGCTGCTCTGCCTCTCTACCACGCAGGTGTGGATTATGTGGCAGTTGAGGGCAAGTCCGAGGATTATCTTATCGCAGCTCTAAAAGGGGCAGAGGATGGAAGCATAGAATCACGTTTCCAAGCGATCAATGAACAGGATTTAATGGATATCTTCCAGGGCTACAAAAATGAAAGAGGCGGGTATGCATTACAGCAGTACACCTATGACCAGTTTAACGAGCTGTATCGTGATGAAGAGAGGTATATTGATTTCAGGATAATCACGGTAGGTCCAGCCGCTTTGAATACCAACTTTGGCAGTATCTGCTCGACCGTGATACGCAACGGAACATTCAGAGTTGGTGTTGACGATTGGGCAGGTAGAGGAGGTATGGGTTCTCTTATAGCTCAGGCACATAGGACTGTTGCAATAGCATATGGAGGCACATACGCTGGTAAAACGTTTACTGAGAACATCAAAGATATTAAAGTAGTTAATAAAATCTTTGAGGAGGAGTTTAATGAAAAATATACGGATTACGTCATCAGATCCGGGACAAAATATCGATACGATCCTCATGTTAAATCAGCCGGCACCTTTGGCGTGAACATGTCAGTGCTGGGGGAATGGCTTCTTTCCTTCAACTGGCAGTCCGTCAATCTCAGCGAGAGTGAGCGGAAAGCATTATATGCACTCGTAAAAGATCATTACCTCAAGCAATTCAACGAAGAAATTGTGGAACCACGAACATTTGCTACCTGTGGAGAACCTTGTCCCCTTACCTGCAAAAAGATCTACCATGAACACAAGAAGGATTATGAGCCCTACGAGGCCCTGGGTCCAAACTCAGGTATCTTCGATCAACGCGCTGCTGAAAAGGCGGTGAAAGAAGTAGAGGTGATGGGGTTTGATGCCATTGAGTTTGGCAATGTGAGTTCCTGGGTTCTGGAATGCATCCATAAGGGATTACTCAGAAAAGAGGAAATCGGACTGAAAGATGATGTTGCATTCGATCCACAAACCTATAAGATTGAATTCTCGCACTAGAATGCCAAAGCAGTAATAAAGCTTGCTGAACTCGTCGCCTATCGCAAGGGCATTGGAGCTATATTAGCCAAGGGTGTTCGGATGGCTGCGAAAGAACTGGACATGTGGTTTGCCGACCGGGTAGCGAACGTTGGCGAGAGCTTTAGTGATAATACGCTTTACCTCTCTTATGGAGAAACAGGCTGCATCTCGCCCGCACAATATTGGGTGCCCGGGGAATTCGTTCCTCTACCTATCCAGGGGAAATATCTCACGAATTATTGTATCAATTCACTGCCCCCACGAGAGTTGGGGCGAAGTTGTGCCGAACGTGCCATAAAAGAGATGTATTCAGAGGAAATTGGGATATGCAGGTTCCATCGGTGTTGGTCTGAGAGAACCGTTGAGACACTCCTGCGGAGAGGACGGGGTATTGATCTCAACCTTGATGAACATTGTCGTGAGCTTCTGCAAGAAATTATCGAGTATGACCAGAAAGCAAGCCAGTATCCGGTCTTCTGGGAGACCAAAAAGACGAGGAATGTCATCCGCAGGTATTTATTAGAAGTAAGGAATAAGCTGCCCGCTGAAGATGGGCAATTGGATCGGTGGATTGAGAAGTTTAATAACAGTCCGGAACAGGCTGCGAAAGAGTACTGGGAAGAAACGCGGAAAGGTTATGAAGAAATAATTAAAGGTTAAATCTTAACGAATTTTTCTTTACTCATTTGTACATACCCCGGAACTGGATAGCCCTCATGAGGTCGGTCCTGGAGACTATACCTCGCATCTGCCCATCATCCATGACAAGTAAGCGACCCACATTCCTCAGAGACATGAGCTTGAGCGCATCATAGGCATCTGTATCCGGTCCAATAGCGATTAGTTCTCTCGTCATAACGTCCTCAATCCTTGTAGCGCTCCGCTTCGAGGCGGGTATCCGTTGAACATCCGCGAAGGTCACCACTCCAAGCACCGGAGAATCAAGGCTCTCTTGTACCGGGTAGCCCATATGTTTGGTCTTAAACATCACATCGATTAGTTGGTCGAGCGTCCAGTCTGGAGGCACATAGATGACATTTGGAAAAGGAGTCATAAGATCCCTAACCTTTACACCTTCCAAGGTAACCGAAACAACCGTTGCTCTTTCCTCTTCAGAACCACCGAAGTAGATGAAAAAGGCGATGAGGAGTAAAAAAAACTGAAATGTGAACAGGCCGAGAATCCCCATGGCAAAGGCGAAACTCTTGCCCACCGCAACTGCCCTTCTGGTTGCATCTATATACGACATACGCTTAGCGAGCCAGGCACGGAGTAGCCGTCCTCCATCCATGGGGAATGCAGGAATGAGATTGAAGAGACCAAGTAAGATATTGTAAAAGGCAATGATACCCACCATTATGAGCGCGGCATTCTTGAACACCGCCTCAATTTCAGTGAGGGTTACCGGACCGAAGATGTAGTAAATGGCATAGGAAATGATACCAATACCCAGACTGAGGCCAGGACCAGCAGCTGATATCCTCGCTTCCTTTCGTGGTTCCTTGGGAATCTCATCCATCTGAGACACCCCACCGATGACGAACAGGGTTATGCCCCTTATCTGCGCGCCGTAACGCTGCGCAACAAAGGAGTGACTGAGCTCGTGAAAGAGGAGAGTTGCAAAAAAGAGAACCGCCGCAATAGTACCCAGCAGGT
Organism: archaeon; assembly: GCA_030019325.1. Classification (GTDB taxonomy): domain Archaea; phylum Halobacteriota; class Syntropharchaeia; order Alkanophagales; family Methanospirareceae; genus ANME-1-THS. Next base: position 3,556 of record JASEFB010000012.1, read on the forward strand.
ATTTGAGCCCGGTCGAAATATCCATGCCTCCGAACCCGATAGTTATGCCAAGTATGACAAAATTGTTCGCTGCAAATAACCAGATAACAAACAAGAAGATAATAAGGAACGTCACGTGCAGCTTTATCGGTATCCCCTTGATACTGCCAATTTGGTAAGACCACTTCATTGTACTTATAATTTCAGGGTTTTTGTATAATATACTTTCCCCTACCCCTTGGTCATTGGGAACTTCTTGGCACTCCAAGCTTTCATACTTCCAAGAACGTCGCAACATACGTTGTGATAGCCTGCTCTAGTAAACAGCACAATCTCTCCGGGGATCAATTGCAGCCGCTGTATCCTCAGACCCGATAAAATAATGCAAGGTTATGAGTGAGCATTAGCTCACTTTGGGCTTTCTTCGATCTATCACGAATTCAGCACCGATGCTTACCCAACACCGGAAAATAATTTTTTTCGCTGATAAAGTGTGTATTCTTCGGGGAATGGGTATTTGAGCTCCTCTTTTTTTTCTGCTTTCTCCTTCCTATTCTCAACCAAAAATCTCTTGATACCCTCTGGATTCAGATAATAATAATACTCCACAAGTTCTGGAGACTTTTCTCTTACGCAGGTGATAATCGCACTATCTGCGAGCTCATAGAGTATCCTCCTCACCTCTTGCGGTGTCACACCGGAAGCTCTGGCAAGATCCAGATCTCTGACCCCGTTATCCAACGTTAGGTTAGAGATTATATTAACCCCTTTCTCGCCCCAGCATTTTTTAACAGCCCTGATGAGCTCTTTTCTCTCCGGTTCATCGATGAAAACAATCCCTTTTTCGATTTTAAATTTTTCTACGCTTTCTTTTAATTCTTTAAGTTTTTTTCTTACATTTTTAGCTCCCCATGTAATAGGGAGTTATTTTAACGCCAGGAGGAAGTGAGTAATTTGATATTACTTCTCGCTCCTCAATATCCAGGTCAGCAAGATCGGCTATCGCTATCAGTGCCCATTGTGGGATATTAGTATCTCCCTTTTTCCAGTCTTTTACCGCTCGTGCGAGAGCGAAGTGATTTTGATACCGCCTCCCATAAGAGGGGGATTGAGAATGTATACCCTTGCGATCACAAGCCTGCTCATACCTCGGCCATAGATATGTCGCCATTTCCAAATCCTTTTTAGATAACGCATTCTTTCTTCTCTGTCCCGGGTGTCTCAAGTCGATTATTTTCGCAAGATCAGAAACGCTAAGATGAGCGAAATACTCTCTTTTGATCTCCCATTCTGCGTCTTTTTTGTGTATCAGCTTTTGCTTCTCTAACTTGAGTAAGGCATGGTAAATGGAATAGGGTGAGATGTCAGGATTTCTTTCCAGTAGCTCCTTAGCTTTTAACGGACCTTTTTCGAGTGTTTTTAATATCCTTCCACGTATGGTGCCAAAGATCAACTCGTATCGTGATCTGCCAAATTCTTCTTCGGTGGATCTCCAGAACGTTTCCGGATAGACAGCTACTTCAGCCTCGCTCACTCTCTTCACGAACTCTGAGAAGATTTTCCTCCGAAAATGTTCCTCAAGTTCGAACCTAACGAAGGGCGGGAAATCTTTGAGATGAATCACATCTTTCGTCATTACTTTTTACATATTTTACTTTTTAAAATATAAAAACTTTTCACTGTAGAAAACAGAAAAATTTATATACTTCTCTTTCTCTTTTACTGATTATGCAAACAGAAGATCCGCGATCTGATATTCTTAACTTGTTAAAACGAAGGGATTCTTCTGTTGACGAATTGAGTCCAGAATTGGGAATTTCTCCAACAGCAACGAGGCAGCACTTGTCTATTCTGGAGAGGGATGGGCTGGTAAAGAGAACCTCAGTTAAAGAGAAATTGGGCAGACCAAAAGTCATTTATTCGCTCTCCGAAAAAGCGGAAAGATCATTTCCAAAGGCCTATGCTGACTTCTTTAAGTGGACTATCAAGGATATGATCGAGAGGGAAGGTCCGGAACGAGTGCGATCATTGATGGAACGATTAGGAACGCAACAGGCATCGTATTACAGAGAAAGAGTGAGAGAGGACGGAGATGTAGAGTCCGTGGTCGAAGTATTGAACGAACTAGGTGCATATGCAGAGTTGAAAAGAGAGGATGGACATGTCATGATAAGAGAATACAATTGCCTCATCTATGATATTGCAATGGAGTTTGGTGATCTTGTGTGTGAGTTTGATCTGAAGTTCATCAGTAGCTTACTCAATTCGAACGTTGCGTTAACGAGCTGTATCGCACATGGAGATAGGTTCTGCTCGTTTGCCCTTGATCTACAATCTGCGCTCGATTCAACAGAGGAAGATGAATGATAATTGATGCCCGTGTGCGGCCACCTTATAAGAGTTTTCAACAGGTGCTTGCCTCAGCACCCGGAGCACGTCCATCAGTCAAACGCAGTCCACTTATAAGTGGATATGAACGTCCACAGTCAATAGTCCAGAAATCGCTCTTGTTATTCATGGAGGAGATGGATGAAGCTGGTGTTGACAAGTCAATACTGGTGGGCAGGCAAGCGGGGCATCGTATTGTCTCAAACGACGAGATAGCCGAACTACGTGACAAATACCCTGACAGATTTCCTGTTGCCCTCGCGGGCATTAACGGGAGCGATGTGATATTCGCATTAGAAGAGATAGAACGTACCGTTAAGGGTATGGGGTTTAAAGGGATTGCTTTAGATCCCGGTTGGTGGGTTCCCCCACTCTACGTGGACGACAAGCGTATTTATCCTATTTATAAGAGATGTGCCGAACTCGGTGGTGTGCTGTATCTCACCTGCAGTCTCATGCAGGGGCCTGATATTTCGTACGCAGAGCCATTTCGCATTCAACATGTCGCTAGCGACTTCCAGACATTAAAGATAGTGGTGGTTCACGGTGCATTTCCCTTTACCCACGAGATGCTCGGTGTCATGATTGCGAACGCAGCTTTAGGTAACCTGTGGGTATTGCTTGACTTCTTCCAGTTCATCTCGGGTTTCGCAGGTGCTCAGGACTGGGTAGACGCTGCCAACCACTACTTAGATGATCGGCTGCTCTATGCCTCTTCGTATCCGGTAAGACCCTTGAAGCAGAGTCTTGAGGAGTTCAGGCGATTTGCTTACAAACCTGGTGTATTGGACAATCTCTTGGCAAAGAATGCGGCGAATTTGTTTGGGATGAAGATTTAGGATACTCCCTCCCCCGTTCCAATTTTATAAAATGACCGAAGTAAGAGGTAAAGGTGCTTATATAAAATAGAGTATTCTCAAACTTTATCATTGGACTCGGTGAGACGGACGAATGCGTGCGCGAAGGTGTTGAATATCTGGCAAAGATGGGTGTAATACCCATTCTCCGTCCAATAACCATACCACCACTCCGTAAAGGTGAGATTACAGCAACACGACCGACCGCTGAACGATTGCTTAAACTTGCTAAGATGACACGCGAGATACTGGATAAGTATGGTCTTCGTGTGGATGTCTCGCAGACCATGTGCCTACCGTGTACCGGCTGCGATATAACTCCTTATAGGGATGTATGACCCCTCCTCATTGCGAGCAGTATGATACTTAAATTCCTTCCTCTCTCCCTTCTCGGGGTTCTTTCTACTCCTAAGCCCCTCCGGGGCTTGCGGGGGCACGGGCAGAGCCCGTGATAGTTAGCCGACTACTTTACCACTTCTTCAAGCCGTTTGCTGACCTCGTCCCAGTTAACTATGTTCCAAAAAGCCTCGACAAATTTGGGTCGCGCGTTCTTGTAATCGAGGTAATATGCATGTTCCCAGACGTCGAGATCCATTAAAATCTCGAACGTTGGATAAATATTGACGTTATGCTTCTCGATCTGCATTATTACTGGTCTTTTGGTCTGCTTGCAGAAGGTTAGTGCTGCCCATCCTGAGCCTTCTACGCTCACTGCCGCCTGATTGAATTCCTTTTTAAACCGTTCAAAACTCCCAAACTCCTTCTCTATACCATCAGCTAAAGCGCCGCCTGGTTTTCCACCACCTTTGCCCGCCGGTGCCAAGTTTGGCCAGAACAACGAGTGGATCAAATGCCCCCCTATATTGAATGACAGTTCCTTTAACGTTGCTTTCATATCCAGCTCAGCACCCTCTTTCCGTGCTTTATCGAGCTTCTCAAGGATCGCGTTGGCAGCAGTAACATATGCTTGATGATGCTTCTCGTGGTGTATCGTTAATTGCGCTTCAGATATTTGGGGTTCTAAATCCTTGTATCCATACGGCAGTTTTGGTAAGGAGTAAAACTTAGTGGGTTCCATATTATCACCTCCTTTATTCTAATAGTTCGAATTTCAGAGTATAAAAGTTATCGTAAGCATAGCAAGAAGGTAAGCGAACATGCCAACAGATATTGACAAGGTCGTGCAGATCCTTAAGGAACGGTATTATGACAAGACATCAGCTTTGATGGATGTTTCAAATCTGAAAGACCCGTTCAAAGTCTTGATCTCCTGTATATTGAGCCTGAGGACCAAGGATGACGTGACGGCAAAAGCCACAAAGCGGTTATTTGAATGTGCAAAGACCCCTGAGGAGATGGTGAAGCTCAAAAAAGAGGAGATAGAGGCCGCAATCTATCCGGTTGGCTTTTACCATCGAAAGGCTGAGCAAATCCTTGAGATTTCTCGTGTCCTGATCGAGAAGTATGATTCACGCGTCCCCGATGAGATTGATGAGCTCTTGAAATTCAAGGGTGTCGGTCGAAAGACCGCAAATATCGTTATCACGATGGGGTATAAGAAACCAGGTGTTGCGGTTGATACCCATGTCCACCGTCTATCCAATCGTTTGGGTCTCGTAGCGACCAAAACGCCGTATCAGACAGAGTTCGCGTTACGAGAAATACTCCCCAAAAAGTACTGGATAATCTTTAATGACCTACTCGTCATGCATGGTCAAACCATTTGCACGCCGATAAGCCCCAAGTGCAGCATCTGCCCGATTACGGAGTACTGTAAAAGGGTGGGTGTGACACGCTATCGGTAAAGCCACTGATCCAGGCAAACTAACCATCGACTTTAAATCCTTCTTCTCGTTATTTTAAACCATGAGCAGAATAGGAAAGGCAATTAGGATGGAGCGAATCCTCGATCGGAGGACTCGCAGAACGGTCATCGTGCCCATGGATCACGGGGTAACGGTAGGCCCAATTCCCGGGCTGATCGATCTACGTGAGACGGTGGACAAAGTGGCTGAAGGCGGGGCAAATGCAGTTCTCGGCCACATGGGTCTCCCTCTCCATGGCCACCGTGGCTATGGGAAAGATATAGGTCTCATCATCCATTTATCTGCCAGCACGAGCTTGGGACCTGACCCGAACCACAAGGTTCTCGTGACCACGGTTGAGGATGCGATCAGGATCGGAGCAGATGCGGTGAGCATCCACGTGAATATTGGAGCAGATGACGAGGCGGAAATGCTGGCTGACCTCGGTTGGGTAGCAAGAGTGTGTGATCAGTGGGGCATGCCTCTTCTGGCAATGATGTACCCGCGCGGGCCAAAGGTGAAGTCGGAGCATGATGTTGAGTATGTCAAGCATGCTGCACGAGTTGGGTCTGAACTCGGCGTTGATATCATCAAGACCAACTACACAGGTGCTCCTGACACTTTCAAGGAAGTGGTAAGAGGATGCCAGATCCCCGTGGTGATAGCGGGCGGGCCGAAGATGGGCTCAGAGCACGAGTTATTCGAGATGATCTACGATGCGATACAGGTTGGGTGCGGTGGTGTTTCTATCGGGCGGAACGTCTTCCAGGCGGAGAATCCGACGCTGCTTGTCAGGAAGATCTCGAAGATCGTGCACGAGGACTACACCGTGGAGGAGGCAGAAAAGCTTACGATTTGAGGCTGATCTTCTTACATTGTGTCAATGGTATGCGGCCACCTGATCAGGAAGAGAGGGTTATCTCAGAGTAGATCACAACTGGAACAAGCCTAAAGTGCAGCATCTTGCCCACTTACTGCGTAGAATACCGAGATCATTGACAAAGTCAAGGAGAGCTCGAAAAACGCTCCGCTTCTCATTCTTAAAATAAGAAACGACAGTAAAAGAAAAGAAATAATATTTGGACTATTAATTAACAATAGATCCGAACGTAGAAAAATAATCTTAAGCCTTTGGCTTAGCTTCCTTCGATTGTTCTCTCTCCGTCGCCCTTAACCCCTCCACCTTCGTTTCTCCCTCTCTTTCTTCTATCTGCTCCTCTAACTCTTTTATTAAAGCCCCTTTATCTAAATATTCAAAATTTGATTCGCATTCCTCACACCAGAAGTCCTTCTCTGCTGCTTCTTCGAATAAAACACATTGACAGTGGCACTGGTAAAACTCCCCATTTCTTTCGTATTCGAGTTTCTTTCTTAACCCACTTAACTCTCCATCCGCCTCTTCTTCCATTAGCTTCTTGACTTTGTCACGATTAAAGCTCCACCAATAGGTAATCCAGCCGCTATTATCATCACGTTCCGTCCTGTATTCGGCTATCCTGCTCTCATATAACTTGTACAGAACCTTTCTTACAGAGGTGGGTTTGGTATCGTTTAGCTTTGCAATCTCCCTATCGGTTATTTCCCCCTCTGGGACATTTTCTATTATCTTCAGTCCTTCTTCCCCTATCATCTTCCTGAAATATTCCCGTACTAAAGGATCATCTGTCTCGAACATTATGATAACTCTTCCTAATACTCGTTATAACGTCAGAGGATATAAACCTTCGCAATATTTCTCTCAATTTTATAGAAATTCCACAATTTTAGCAAATCAGTGGATTCGTTGCATCTATAATTTAGCTTCTATAAGGTCTATGTCTGGGTCTAAATGGTTTTGGGCGTTCCCTCCATCCTGTTCTTACTTTCTTTACCTCAGGCATTCTTTCCTCAGTTATGGTTAGCTCATTGTTTCTCATTACTCGTCTAAAACTATCATAATCTCTGCTTGAAAGGATATTAATTGCTATTCCTTCTTTTCCCGGCCCGTGCGCGGTTCTTCCTATTCGATGAATATAATCCTTGCTGTATTTGGGAATATCGTAATTATAAATATGCGAAACACCGGGAATATCAAGTCCTCGTGCCGCGACATCAGTGCATACAAGAATATAAACGTTCCGTGAATGAAATTGATCCATTACTCTGTTTCTTTTTTCCTGAGTAAATCCTCCATGAATGGCCAGGGCATCTATTCCTGCAGCTTTTAGGTTGTTTGCAACAAAGTCGGTATTTTCCCGTGTATTGCAGAAGACCATGACAAGCCCTGCTTTTTCGTGGCTCAATAAATGGACTAACAAAGAAAATTTCAAATCGTCAGGAACATCATAGTAAAACTGCGTTAATTTCGTCGGGTCCACATACGCTTCTGCAGAAACGTTAATAGGCTCTTTCATGTATCTCCGAGCGAGATGCGCTACCTCTCTTGAGATGGTCGCTGAAAACAGGAGCGTCTGCCTGTTTCGAGGACATTCGCTTATTATTCTCTCAACATCATCGATAAATCCCATATCCAACATTCGGTCTGCTTCATCTAAGACCAGTGTGGTTACAGTGCTTAAATCAAGAGTCCTCCGCCCGATATGGTCTAGTATTCTGCCCGGGGTTCCGATTACGGCATCCGCTGTCCTTAAGTGCTCAATTTGTGGATTAATTGACATCCCACCGAAAATAGCAACAACCTTCAAAGGCTTGTATTTTGAAAAATCCTTTAGCGCTGTTGCAACTTGCTGTGCGAGTTCTCTTGTTGGCGTTAAAACCAGTGCCTGAATTCCAGTTCCTTTTTTGGATTTTTGTATAATGCCCGTAGCAAATGCAAGCGTTTTCCCAGAACCTGTTGCAGCCTCCGCTATAACATCCCTTCCCGCAAGAATTAACGGAATCGATCTCTCTTGTATCTCTGTTGGTCTTTCAAACTTCTCTTCTTCTATTGATTTCAAAATAGGCTCAATAATACCCAATTCTCTAAAATATTCCATATTTTCTTCAAGAAAAAAGTCTAGTACTTCCTCTTATTTACCTCACTAATTTATATCCTTTAATTACCTAGTATAAAAAGGTTATAAGCACACCTCTATAATCGGTCGATTAATTTACTACTTTAAAATCACTCATGCGCCGGTAAATGACATCTTTCAAAAGTAATTCCAATTATTAGTTTTATAGCCCGATTTTATTGAGCAGAGTAATAAAAAAAAATAACAAATGAGAGTACGCGATTAATAATAAAATCTTCCTCTCAAAATTACCTTCTACGATGCTTTTGGTAGCATTCAGGGCAATAAACAGGTCTGCTGCCATCGGGTTTAAAGGGGACTTGTGCCTCTTTTCCGCAATCTGCACAAATTACGGTGTGCATTTCTCGTGGCTGCCTGTCAAACCTGCGCCCTCGATTTCCATACATTTTTATTCACCTCTTTTATTTGCAGATTTCTCCTTTCGGGAATCTTGTTCAAAATAAGAAGCTACTCATATATAAAAAACACCATCTTTTTATCCATCCTGTTAACTTGTGATTTAACGGTTTGTTCTCCCCTGCTTTCTATTTTGAAAGACCACTGAATCCGAAACCTTTTTTCAAATAAACTTCTGTTAATTCTTTGCTTTGCCTATTTTTATCCGGGCGGTCCCTTCTCCATCATGCTCATCTGAAGAAGAATGCCACGTTTTTTGCCGATATCAACGGTTTATCGGCGATTATTCCTAATACGGTGCTTAAAATCATATGTGCATACCCTGTGTATTCGCTATCCTGCTTGCCTGTCATCATCCCCGCCTGAATATCATCTTCAGTTCATACATACCTTCCGCACCTCTCTTCTCAATATTAAAGCCCGATTCCTCAAAGAGATGGAGCATGGGCTAGTTATCCATCAGTACCCCGGCACTAAAACCAAGAAGCCCTCGCTTCTTCGCTTCTTTTATAAGCCATAATCTGATACTTGTTTGAGTGAGTTTAATTTCGCATCAACTTCGCCTATAGTATAATTCCGGTTCTCTTCCTTCAATTTTAAAAGTTTCTTCACTTAAAATAGCCTTCATACCTCCTTCATCATCTGCTTAAATTCTTCGTATACAGTCTTCACTTCCTCTATCGAAGCTTCGTCTTCAAGAGTTGTGATATCACCAATAGGCTTATCCATTATTACCGCCTTCAATAAACGCCTCATTATCTTGCCTGACCTCGTCTTTGGGAGTTTAGCCACGAAATGAACCCCCTCAGGTGTAGCAATGGGTCCTATTTGCTCACGAACATGTTTGATTATTTCTTTCTTTAGGTTATCTTCAGGCTTATACCCTTCCTTTAATATCGCAAATACCACGATAGCCTCCCCTTTTATCGGGTCAGGTTTGCCTATCACAGCAGCTTCAGCCACGAACGGAGCTGATACAGCACTACTCTCAATTTCTGCAGTGCCTAACCTGTGCCCTGCCACTTTTATTACCTCGTCAGCTCTACCAAATAACCAGAAATAGCCCTCTTCGTCCTTCATCGCATAGTCACCGGTATAATACGTGCCTTGAAATCTCGACCAGTATACCTCCTTGTATCTTTCTGGATCCCCGTAAAGCCCCATCAGCATGCCTGGCCAGGGTTTTCTTAGTACCAAATAGCCTTTTTTTCACGCACCTACCGGATTGCCTTCCTCGTCTACTACTTCGGCATCTATACCAGGTAAAGGTAGTGTTGCAGAACCTGGCTTAAGAGGTATGAGTTCTAAGCCTGGAGCGGGTGAGATCATTATCCCTCCTGTTTCTGTCTGCCACCATGTATCCACTATCGGACACCTCTCTCCTCCTATATGCTTGTAATACCATTCCCATACCTCCGGGTTTATAGGTTCACCAACAGAGCCCAAAATTTTTAAACTGCTCAAATCATACTTCTTTACCCATTCCTCCCCATAACGCATGAACATCCTAATTGCAGTGGGACTCGTATAAAAGATTGTAACTCCATACTTCTCTATTATCCTCCACCATACACCGGGGTCTGGATAATCCAGAGCTCCTTCATACATAAGCACTGTGGCGCCATGAAGTAAAGGCGCATAAACTATTGATGAGTGCCCTGTTACCCAGCCTACATCTGCCGTGCACCAATAGATGGACTCCGCAGAGATATTAAATACCCATTTATATGTGGCATAATTGTAGACCAAATATCCTCCAGTGGAGTGCACGACTCCTTTAGGCTTACCTGTGGTTCCAGATGTGTAGAGGATATATAATGGATGGTTGGACTCCAAAGGCTTGGGTTCAACATAATCTTCAGCATCCTTTATTAATTCATGATATAGAAAGTCTCTACCCTCTTCTATATTTATATCTTCTCTCGTTCTTTTTATCACAACTACTTTCTTTATGGTAGGAGCAACCTTCAGGGCGTCGTCAACTATCTCCTTAAGTGGTATGAATTTTCCTCTTCTTCTTCCAAGGTCTGCGGTTATCAGAACCTCTGCTGATGTGTCATTAATTCTATCTGCAAGAGCTTGGCTGCTGAACCCTGAAAATACAACGATATGGATAGCACCTATTCTTGCAGTGGCAAGCATTGCAATCGGTAATTCTGGTATCATCGGTAAGTATAAAACCACACTCTCTCCCTTTTTTACTCCAAGGTTCTTCAGCATGGAAGCAAACCTATTTACTTCTCGGTAGAGTTGAAAATAGCTGAAAGCCTTTGTATTCCCTTCTTCGTCTTCCCAATATAAAGCCACCTTATTCTTATGCCAGGAATATAAATGTTTATCCACGCATAGGTAAGATGCATTGAGCATACCACCAACGAACCATTTTGCAAATGGCTCTTCCCACTCGAGAACCTTATCCCAATGTTTAAACCACTCTAATTTTGATGCTTCTTTTCCCCAAAAACTTTCAATGTTGGAGATTGCATTCCTTTGAAGGTCTATATAGCCTTTTACAGGATAAAATTTTACTTTTTTCATGTTCTTCCTTTTTACCTCCTATTATTTTTATGGAAAAGAGATTAATAACTTTCGTTCTTCTTTAGCAAAAGTTGGAAAAGGTACCCAAAGCGGCCATAGGGGATACCTCGACATCCTAGCCCCTTGAAGTAGCGGTGCGGCATAAAATAAGCAACTTCTTAATTTATTTTTCAATAGGCTTAGAGACCCTTCCCTTCAACCTTCTTCACCACATCTTCAATCTCCTCAATACGGCTCAAGACGGTGATACCCTGCATTTTCCGCAACTTCTCTACATTCTCCACATCCTCCTTCCGAATTCGTAACTTCAAGTCCTTGCCGTTCGGAAGCTTTGTTATTACTTCGCCCACTTTCTGATCAACGGGAAAGATATACACGGGCACATCCACCTTCATGGCTTGTGCTGCTGAATTGGTAATAAGCGAATCCGCGATGCAGTATGCTATCTTCGCCACGGTATTTGCCGTAGCGGGTGTGATTAAGAATAACTTATATCTGCCTACCTGGAGTTTTCCTGAGAGGAAAGGTGCATTTGGTCCCTTTTCTGTACTCACCTTTGAAAAACTCGCTTTAACGTCATTCAAAAGCTTGTACTGCTTTAAAACAACCTCTGCCTCCCTCGAGAGATAGACATCAACCTCTAAATTATACCTCTTTGTGAGTTCCTTCATCAGAGCAACAGACTCATTTATATAATCCCCTGATCCGGTAATCCCCCATGCTATCCCCTTATTCATACTCATCTGCTCTTTTTGCCTCCTTGCACCATAAGATAAACCTCCATAAGTCTATTCACCGTCTTATAAAGACTTTTCAAGCCCTCTTTATCCTCTTCAACACCTGCAGCACCTTTATCCTTCGACCAGAAGGTAGCTCCGAGATTTGCACCAAATGCCCCTCCACCCACAGGAATCATCTCATTTATCACATAAAAGTCGGTTATAGCCCTGATTGCAAGCTCTTGCCCACCTATACGATCTCCGCCATCCGCAATCGCTCCCCCGACTTTGCCTCTAGGCCCATGCGGATTGCTCACTGCAAATGCTCTCATGCGATCAAGTAGAACCTTTGCCTGACCGCTGAGTGTTCCTTGATAAACTGGCGTTCCTATCAAGACCGCATCTGCCCACTCAAATCCTGAATAGACCTCTTGCATTGTATCGTCGTGAACACAACTCCCTTCCTTAATGCAGTGGTCACAGTGTATGCAAAAGTTGAGTTTCTTACCGCGAACAGAGAAGTATCGTGTCTCAGCATTCCAACGCTCTTCCGCATATCGTAATGCTTCTCGAACTATCCAATCGGTTGCGGCTATTCGAGGACTCCCTGAGATGCCAAACAGTTTGACCATCTGCTTTCAGCCTGCATCCAACCTGAATCCCTCTTTCATACCAAACCAGCTTGCAGGGTCCTCCAGATACTCCCGATAATCCCAGAGACTGAGATAATGTCCTCGCTCCTCATGCGCAAGTGCGATAAAAAATCTGGTTTCAAAGGGGTCAGAAGCTTTCTCCGCCAAGTCATTATAGAACTTAATGCTCTTCTCCTCCATTTCGATGCCTATATCCAGTACTTTTATGCTCCCCGAAATTTCCTCTTCGCTCATCTTCAGATCTTTCGCGTCCTTTGGAAAAATTGCTTTTATCTTCACGACATCTCCTATGGATGTCACTATTTTTGGCCACTTCTTCTCCTCATTTAGCTTGTTATAGATCTCCTCCACTTTTGCCAAGTGCTCGCCTTCATCCTGTGCCAACGAGCGGAACATATCTCGTGCAAAGGAGCTGGTAGTCTTCTCACTCGCGTCAATATAAAACGCCTTTCCCTCTTCCTCAAGTTTCATGGCGATTTCAAGCGCCTTTAACCTTTCCTCCATTTATTTCCACCTCTCTTTACATAACCTTCTCCAAACTCATATCAAACATCTTCTTTGTCTCGTTCGCAAGCGCATCGGGGAGTCCGGTGATGTCCACATTCAAAAACCCTCGAATGATGACTGAAGTTGCTTCCTCCTCGCTCAAGCCCCGTGACATGAGGTATTGAATCTCCTCCTCTGCGATCTTTCCAACCGCCGCCTCATGCGAAAGGTCGAGGTCTCTACGTGTCGCTTTGAGCTCGGGAATCGAATCTACCTCTGCGGTATCAGAAAGCATCAATCCCCTGCATTCAATATGCCCCTTTGTATTTACCGATTCCCCAACGAGATCACCACGTGCAATGACCTTTGCATTATCAGTAGCAATCACCCTCGATATGATTTCCGCTCTGCTTCCTTCGCCTTGGAGTACTACTCTCGAACCTATATCGATTTTCGCATTACCAAGAGCATATACAATTGACTGAGAGGTAGCCCGTGCATTTCTTCCCAGGCAATACATAGTGGGGAACATCTGAAGCGATTTCACCGGCGTCACCAAGATGTAGTTGCTGATAAAGACACCATCGTCCTCAATCGCCACAGCACTTCTCGGTCTGACCTCCATACCACCGCTCCAGTTGTGGACCATAGTAAAGGTGATCTTCGCACCTTTTTTGACATAAAACTCCGAAATGCCGAGATGGAGCGCCGAATTGACCGTGTGCGAGACCGAACAGCCGGTTATGATATGGAGTTCCGAGTTCTCCTCGGCAATTGCGATATTGTGCACGTTCTGCCTGATTTTATCAGAGGTGATGAAGAGACAGGACTGCAGCGGCATGGTCACCTTTGAGCCCGCTGCAGCCCTGATAAAATATCCATGGCTCGGAGCTAATTCGACCTCAGCGGTATATTTATCCATATCTACGGGAATGAGCTTCCACATATAATCCTTGAGCCAATCATACTTCTTTATCGCCTCTGTTGTGCTCATAAGCTCCAAACCCGGGTATTTAACCCGTGAAAAGATCACGGAACGATCTCGCTGTAAAAACGAACCAGATCTTTCCTTCTCTGATGGCTCAATACCGGCCCTGAGTAGATCCTGCTCGTATTCTTCGGATATTTCAGCCAGTGAGGTGAGGGGGTCATATTCATTCGACTCAGTAGTATATCGTTCAATGTCCACATCCTCTCCTAACAGAGCTTTTTTGGCCTTCGCACGCTGTGCACGCTCAATTATCTCTTTGTTCATTCAGCACACACCTTCTCACCACATACTTTGACACATCGCTCAAATCCCTCTTCAATTATATGCCTTGCTACCTCGTCGGGTATCCCTGAACACGCTATTCGTCCGTTGAGCATCACATGTGCGCGATCTGGCTTTATGTAACGCATTATAAACCCGCTATGCGTAATTATAAGCCCCGATCGCTCTCTTTTACTCGGTATCTTCTCCCTACCCAGCAGCTCATTCATGAGGTCACCAATGAGTTCGATATTCTCGACATCCACGCCAGAATCAGGTTCGTCAAACATGATGAAGTCAGGAGCTTGCGCGAGCAGTTGTAGTATCTCCGATCTCTTGACCTCTCCACCTGAAAATCCGAGATTCACATCCCGATTCAAGAAATCAACTGATATATTAAGCCTTTTCCCAAGATCTATCACGCGCTCATCGATTTTCCCCTCTTTTCTTCCCATCGCTATATTCACCATATCACCGAGTTTTACACCCCTTATCTCCGGGGGGTGCTGGAAAGACATGCCCATTCCAAGTTTCACCCGTTCGTTGGTTGGAAGATCGGTTATATCCACATCTTTAAACATTATCCTCCCTTTTTTTACCTTATAAGCGGGAAATCCAAGTATCGTCATCAGGAGTGTGGTCTTACCACCGCCATTCGGTCCAAATAATACGTGAGCCTCTCCACGTTCAATACAGAGGTTTAAATCCTTTATAATCTCCTTGCCCTCTACTTCCACCGTCAAATCTTTTATATCCAGTATTTTACCCCCCACAGACGCCGTTGTCGCTTCCATTTTTTTTGCCTCAAAAAGAAAAAAGGAAAAAGATTTAAAGTTTCTTTTTGCACAGATACCAATCTATGCACTCATATCCTTCCGTCATTCTCTTTTCTGCCATCTCCTGTGTCTTCGGTGGTGGAACAACAACTTCATCTCCCGGTCTCCAGTTTGCGGGCGTTGCAACTCCATGCTTGTCGGTGGTCTGGAACGCATCGATGATCCTCAGTATCTCATCCATATTTCTTCCATTCGTTAACGGATAGTAGAGCATCGCCCTTAAGATCCCCTCGGGATCGATCACAAAGACGCACCGAACCGTTGCGGTACTACTCTGCCCAGGATGAATCATCCCGTACTTCATAGCTATTTCTTTCGACAGATCAGCTATTATGGGAAATGGAATCCTGACCCCGACTTTCTCTTCAATGTTTCTTATCCATGTGATATGCGAGGAGACACTGTCGATACTTAAACCCATCAGCTCCGTGTTTCTCTTCTTCAGTTCATCGTGGATCTTGGCAAAGGCGATGAACTCGGTTGTACACACCGGTGTGAAATCGGCTGGGTGCGAGAAGAGAACCAACCATTTGCCTCTGAAATCCTTCAATCGTAATTTAGCAAATGTGGTATCCGCTTCAAAATCTGGTGCCTGATCTCCGAGCAGTGGTAGATGTACCTCCTCTATTTTCTTTTCTTCAAGCTCTTTTTCCATTTTTACCACCTCCATTAGTTTCAATTAGTTCCTCTCCGAGAGGGTGATTACGTATTTTCCAAAAAATAACAAGATGGAGGTTTACCTCACCCCCTCCCCATTCATTACCAGCAATGTATTATTTACATGCAATCGTGTAAAAAGTTTTGCCTCTCAATTCGCACTGTGGAACCCAATCGTGCGAGTACACAAACATCCTCTCACTCAGGGATTTGCACTGGATGCATGTGTTGGAAGACGGTATGCCCCCATCTGGTACACTTGCGCTTGTAGGTTTCAGTCTCTCTTTACTTCTTGCATCATCTCTCACTTTTAATGTCAGTTTGTCAAGCTTCATATGGCCGCCACTTTTAGAATAAGATCGCTATTTCAAATACGAATGAAATGGATCTGATTGTGATATATAGCGGCGATTTTGGCGAGAAAGTTGTTGGTAACCTCATAAACTACTCCACCTTCTGCATCTCCTGCGCAGAGGCGTGCACACATTGTAAAGAGGGGAAATATAGTTTTGCAGACCGTATAAAGGGAATTTTTAAGCTCCCTGCTCCTTCTCTTCTTCCCGTACTTATTGAGGATTCTATGCGTGCATATGTGCCGAAAGAGCTTCCAAAGGCGGACATAGCGATTGTAACAGAGATCCATACCGATCTTCTGCTCGAACTCCCGCGTATTGGCGACACGATACTGCATAAGGCGGGATATATTATCAGAGCGGCAGTGGAAGAAGGAGTTAAGCAAAGCGAAAGCATAGACTATAGGAGCAGAAAAGGAAAATTTATAAGATAACGAGATTTAATTCATAATCATGTTATCCGAAATACCGATAGATTTGGAAAAGGTAAGAAAAGAAGATCGGGATAAGGAGATTTTGCGTGTGGGAATAATAGCTGAACTTGACGCAGTGAGTTTGTATGAGCAACTCGCGGCGATGACGGACAAAGAAGATATCAAAAAGCTCTTCTTGGATATAGCTAAGGAAGAAAAAACACATGTGGGCGAATTTCAGGCCCTGCTTCTAAGAAAAGACAGACAGCAGGTCGAAGAATTGGAGCATGGTAAGGAAGAAGTTGAGGAGTTGATAGGGTAAGAAGAGGGGTAAATACTATGCTCAGCGGAAATATGGAAGCAGCTTTGAACAAACAGCTCAATAATGAGCTTTATTCAGCATATCTCTATCTGTCTATGTCGGCCTACAGCACGTCTACATGACTCAAGGGATTTGCTAATTGGTTTATGGTGCAGTACCAGGAAGAGATGGTGCACGCCATGAAATTCTATAACTACATCCTTGATCAGGGCGGACAGGTAAAGCTTATGGCGATTGCGCAGCCGATGACCGAATTCAAGTCGCCCTTAGACATGTTTGAAAAGACCTTACAGCACGAGAAGTTCATTACAAAGTGCATCAACGATCTCGTTGACCTCGCAATTGCGGAAAAGGACCATGCGACAAATATCTTCCTCCAATGGTATGTTACCGAACAGATCGAAGAAGAAGGGAATGACAATGATATCATTGCCAAGTTGAAACTTGTTGGAGAAGAGGGTAGTGGATTGCTTATGATTGACAAAGAACTGGCGATGCGAGTCTTTACTCCTCCTGCGGCGGCTGAGGGGGCTCAAGCATAAGGAGATTACATAATTATATCTTCAGTGTGTTTTAGCAGAACCGGGTAGAAGAGGGATAAAGGAGTAAGAGTGTATATACTCCGAGTGGTAAGCGGGCACCGACACAGTCGAGAAGGTTACTCAGTGTTACTAAGCATAAGGAGCATAATATCACAAAAAAGCGTGATAAATATAGTAAAACTTAAAAAGCTCAAAAAATAAAACCGAGATAAAGAACTGCAGTAAAGTCAGTCAAAAGGAGGGCTTGATGCGAAGAGCGAATGAAGAGGAGGAGTTTCCAGCTCCTTTGCCCGTAACGGAAGTAGAGGGTGCGGAAGTCCCCTGGGACCCTGCGCAGCTCAGAAAAATTCAAGAACACCCCTGTTTTAGTAAAAAAGCCTGCCATTTCTTCGGCAGAATGCATCTTCCTGTGGCGCCGAAGTGCAATATCCAGTGTAACTACTGCATCCGGAAATTCGATTGTGTGAATGAATCACGACCCGGTGTGACGAGTAAAGTGCTCAAACCACAAGAAGCGCTCGAACGAGTTAGGGAAGTGATGAAAAGGGTGCCTTTCATCAAGGTTATAGCAGTGGCTGGACCGGGTGAGCCACTCTTCAATGAGGAGACCTTCGAGACGTTCAGGCTTGTAAAGGAGGACTTCCCCTACTTGTTGAGATGCATGAGCACCAACGGGTTGCTCTTGCCTGACCGGATAGGAGACATTGAGGATCTGGGAATTAGCACTCTAACCGTGACGGTTAACGCGGTAGACCCCGCTATTGGCAAGGAGATCTATTCCTTCATCAATTACCATGGGAAGAGATACCGCGGAGAAGAGGGCGTAGCAGTATTGATAAGAAACCAGTTGGAAGGGATTCAAGAGGCGGTGAAACGGAAGATTCAGGTGAAGGTGAACACAGTTCTCATTCCTACCGTGAATGATGAGCACATTATGGCTATAACAAAGACGATAAGCGAACTGGGTGTGTATTTACAGAATATTATACCGATCATCCCGCAATACAAGTTCGCCCATATCAAACCGCCCACACCGCAGGAGAAGCGAGAGATTCAGGAGAAGTGCCGTAAGTATGTGATGCAGATGACGCACTGCCGCCAGTGCCGTGCCGATGCCATCGGGAGACTCGGAAAAGACATTCAACACTGCTTATTCTCAGAATAAAAAATAAATCCACGTCAGGCGTCGCGTTTTTGGCAATTCTTTAGCTTTAACACCTCTTACTTAGTCAACCTTCAAGCTCTTTGTGGTGCAAATACTATCCTTTTTTATATAACAAGTGTTATACATATACGCTGAGTGAAATGAATAAAGGAGGTGATTGTGATGTGTAGTGTTGGCGGAGGCGATTTCAATTTAGAAATTGAAGAGATTGAATTAGAGCGATACAAGTGCAATGACTGTGGAAACAAGTTTGGTGGGATGGGTGAAAACGTAATCTGCCCGTCATGCCACTCGGGAAACGTTGTAAAAATATAAATTAATGTAAAAGCAGGTGTCTAATGGCGAGATACCGCTGGTATATACCGCATAGTGATATTTACGAAAAGATTTATATAATTACGTGAAGAAAACTAAGATCGAAGATGAAAAAGGATTTAGATACCTTGTTAGAGGATTTGAAGCATATTCATTCGGATTTTAAACTCATTCCGACCGATAAGGTTGAAGTAGAGGAATGGGTGCGGTGGAAATGCCGGTATGGATGTAAAGCGTATGGTAAGCATCTGAACTGCCCGCCCTATGTACCCTCGCCGGAGGAGACGAGGAGACTGATACAATGTTATGATAAGGCGATACTTGCGAGATTTGACGCTCTACCAAATGCTGATGTCCCGCCATCACACATCCATCATTTCCTCTGGGATGCCATAAAAGAGTTGTATGACACGATGTTTGAGCTCGAGCGGCACGCTTTCCTCTCAGGCTATTACAAAGCGTTTGCACTGGTCGGACTTTGCTGTTCGTATTGCGACGAGTGCATCCCAGAGCGGGAGAAAACCGTGTTAGACCAAGCTCCGAAGAGATTTTGTGAACATCCGCATAAGATGAGGCCCGGGATGGAGGCATGTGGGATCGATGTCTTCAAGACGGTTAGGAATGTAGGCTATGACCTGGAGGTGCTCACCTCTCCTTATGAAAAGATCACCTTTTTTGGCTTGCTTCTGTTAGAATGAACTCACAGCTAACTATCGGCCCTATCTAACAGAAATTGGAGTTGATTCTGGGATAGCGGTGCTCCTATTACAAAAAATCTAGCCCACTTTCTTCTTTTTTATCAATCTTCCAATATCTTCTCCATCTTTAATCTTCAACACGAACGTCCCATGACATGGTTTGACGTACGGAAATATTATATAGCCATCTTCTATCCCTATTAAAATCGGTGGAATACCAATCAAATAAACATCGAACAATTTATATCCCGGTTCGACCTCGTAAACCGCTTTGAAATTCCTCCTTATAAATTCCCGCCCTTCTTTAAAGGTAATGTCCGCTAATAAAATCTTGTAATCCATCAATTCGATACAGCCCATCACTCCACCTCCTTTATCAGATCATCTATCCTCTTCTTCAGTGGAATTGGATTATGAACGGATTTGGCAACGATCTTCTCACAGTCGAGATCGATCTGCCCAGCGAGGGCTTCGGCATCTTTACCGAAGATGATTGCGAAGAGTTTTGCGTGTGATATGCTCTTGATAGTCGCGAGATACGATATCCCCGCATCGTTATGCACGAAAACGGAGCAGAAATCGAAATCCACTCTCTTTTCGGCGAGCGATTCTATGCATGTATCTAAGGTTATCATCTTCTCCACATCGAGATAACACCCGTTAGGGTCAGAGACTTTTAGGAGATCGAGAGCGGAATCTGTTCCCGCAACAAATATATCCATTCCAGCATTTTTTAGCCTGCTCGCAAGGTATAGCGCAATACCTGTCTGAACAGGCACTTCCGGACATCCCAAAAGGAACAATGCTTTTTTATTCATCATGTCCTCTCTTACTTGGTTTCATATCCTATTTC
Organism: archaeon; assembly: GCA_030019325.1. Classification (GTDB taxonomy): domain Archaea; phylum Halobacteriota; class Syntropharchaeia; order Alkanophagales; family Methanospirareceae; genus ANME-1-THS. The sequence goes on from JASEFB010000012.1 coordinate 23,797, forward strand.
CACTGATAAAGTTGGATGTGCCGAGATAAAAAATCTCGGTCTTTAGGAGCAATAACCTCAAGCCTATTGCGGTGGATAACCCAATAGAGTGTTTTTAAAAATCTTCTTCCTATACAGAATAATGCTTTTCGTAAGGTTCAAATCCAAACGCCAAACGGTTTTTCTTCCCCTTTAATCCAGGCATTGCATGACTTTACTTTCCTGTGGAACAGCTATACATTTGACTTTTGTGTGTAAGAAGAACCTGCCAATCATATTTCACTTCAGCGATGTTGTGCAAACCGCGGCAGATCCTACTAATTCTGGCTACCAAAAAGCATGAATTTACTATTCTCTTTCCTTTCAGATTACTTTCCTCTAATTTTTCCAGTGCTTTCCTCCCTTCTTCCACCTCTAATCTAATACATTCAGTTATTGCATCGTTCAGGAAAAAACCCGTATAATCCATTTCTGTTGGGTCTATGAAATAACCCATATCAAGTATCTTTTCCTTAAATTCCATTGCGTATTCTTTAACAATCTCAGGGGTCTCAAATTCCAATCTCTCTATATGTCGAATGATATCCAACAAATGGTCTGAAATTTGCTCTATGTATTTTACAATTATTGCTATATATGGTAAATTGTCCATTTCATCGATTTTATTAATTTCTAAATTTCTTAAAAGCATTCTTTGTCGTAAATCGCAATTGTGCTCGCATATTTCTACTGTCGTTTTACATTTATCGAAAGTATCGCGGTCGAATGTTCCTTGTGAGATGAGTTCTATCATTTCACTAACCGATTCACGAGCTTCTTTATACATGTTATCAAGGGTTTGAAAGGCATTTGGTGGAGGGAGGACAGTAAAACTAATTATCTCTTTTCCTTCCCTTTTCTCAAAACATGGAGGATTTACCCTCAATGCTTTCTCCAGCCGTTCATCCAATTTCTTTTGGAAATTTGGGAGGAGTTCCGTTGAACTAATTTCTATGCTTTCGGCACCTAAAATATATTCTGATAGTATTGATCTGAACAAATCGCCTTTCTCCTTTCCTCCTTTTAAATATTCTTCCTGTTTTTCTATCTCAAATTCAATTGGATCGAAGGATATTGCAATTTTTGGTTTAGCTATGAGCAGAAGTTCAGGTTCTTTGGTCTCTTTCCATACCAGCCAAGTATCATCGTAAATTTTTGCACTCGCCACCACATCTCCTATTTTCCATCCCAGCGCTGTGCCAATATCCCGTGGTATATTTACCGAAAGAGTTTTACCTGCTCTCGCGGTTATTATATGTGGCCTTTTAACTTTAAGCCACCCTTTTTTTTCTTTAATTTTTGGCATTTATAAAGGAAAGCCCCATATCGAGCATAATATATCCCATATTCGCTACACTCGAATAGGCAAGCAATAGCACATGTGGTACATTTTTCTATTTGTGTCACAGATGACTTAAAACTTTCGATTTTTTCTCTTAATAGACATTTTATCCAATATTGCATATTTTTTAAAAAATAAACATTAATGGCATTTTTTTAATGTCACTGGTGAAATATAAATCTTTTGTGTTTTTTTCTCAGCAATAAAAAATAATACCCATAGTGTTGAATATTTGAAAAAATTGTTAAAAATGCTTAAATTTGTTAATAGAGGATTTACAGTTAGTTTTTTCATAGCGGTCTACAAAAAATAGAAGAGAGAAAGGGGCAAGAAAAAGAGATGAGAGCCGCTATTCTGGCTGGGGGATTTGGAACCCGGCTTCGTCCCCTAACGTTCACGAAACCGAAGCCGCTGATCCCATTAGTGAATAAACCCGTGATTGAGCATGTCGTTGACTATCTGGTCTCGCATGGATTGACCGATATCGTAGTAACTACGACCTTCTTACGGGAGATGATCGTGGAGCATCTCAGGTACAGAAGAGATGTGCACCTGTCCTATCCACCTGAGCCCTACCCGCTTGGAACTGCGGGCTCGGTGAAAAATGCGGGATTAGATAAAGATGATGAACCGTTCGTGGTGATCCAGGGCGATAACATCACCGATATGAACCTGCGTGGATTGATTGATTTTCACTGCGATGCGGGAGGGCTGGTAACAATCGCCTTAACGCATGTCAAAGATCCGTGGAACTATGGTATTGCACTGCTCGAAGATAATGGGTGTATTGGGAGATTCCACGAGAAACCTGATAAGCGGGAGTGTTTCAGCGATCTGGCGAGCACGGGAATATACGTGATAGACCCGAAGGCGCTGGAATTTGTGCCCGAAAGAATACCCTTTGACTTTGCAAAGGACCTCTTTCATCTGCTTCATGTGAAGAAGAAAGGCGCGATGTTCGGATATGAGATAGATGCAAAGAATTTCTGGGCAGATATAGGTCAGCCTGACGGATATCTGAAAGCGATGGAATGGATGTTGAAAAAGGCGAGGAGAGATGTGGCTATAGGAGAGAATGTGGAGATTGACCGTTCAGGAATAATAGGACCTACAGTATTAGGTAATAGTGTGGTTGTGGAAGAGAATTGTTTGGTAGGACCCAACACGGTTTTATTTGATGATGTCTACATAGCGAAGAACTCAGAACTCGAGCAGTGTTTCATTGGTGAACGAACCATAACGGGAGAAAATGCATGCATAAGGGGAGCAATCATTGGTGCTCACTGCGAACTTGGAAAGGACGTTGAAGTCCTTAACGGGAAGATATGGCCTTACGTCACCATACCAAACAGCTCAACCGTGGACAGTACCATAAAAAGATTCGTCAGATTCAATGAAGACGAAAAGCATGAGGGAAACGGTGAAAATGAAGATTTATTACGTACCGTTTCGGATGAAGAAGCGTTTTACTTTAACCAGCGCAAAGGAGGGAAAATCGTTCATACTGGTTTTGTCGCCCACAACCTGAAGGAGTTCGTGGAGATATTCAATAAAATAGACCTGAAGTCGATAGAGTATCATCTCAGAGAGGGCTGCAACGATTTCGCTGCGTGGATACGAGA
>JASEFB010000139.1 GCA_030019325.1 archaeon
CACAATCAGCTTTCTCAACTCCTCTAACACCGCTCGTTTATCTTTGAGATTCAAAGCCCCGAAGTTGGTAACATCATACTCAGAGTACAACCATTCGTAGAAGTGGGTAATATCACTGAGACTCATCTTATCTCTGAGCTTCGTGAACTCGTATTCTAACCCTATCTCCTCTTCTCCCTTCGCCTCTTTCTCAGATTTGATTCGTTCTTTAAAGCCTTGCAGGTATGCGACCTCCTTCATTTTTTCCTCGTTCGTCAGATCCGCTATCTTCGTCACCCCGTAGTTCTCTTTCAACCGCTTCTTATACTTGCCTGGGGCTATGCTTAGCTCGTCAAGCAAGTTAAGAATCATCACCCGCAACTCTGTAGCTTTTCCCTCCTCCTTTTTGCGTTCCTCCTCCCTCGCCTGCTTATTAGCCTCCTCTGCCGCATGGTTCTTATTCTCCACTGATGCCTCAGCCTTATTCTCCCTCTCCCTCTCCGCCTCCATCCTTTCTAATTCTGCCTTATTTTCCTTAGCCCACCTCTCCCACGCCTCGTTGTTTTCATCGCCCAGCTCAAGCTCGACCTCCTCATGTGTGGGGGTTCCCTTCTTCTCTTCAGCCATTTTTAATCCTCCCTCCAGTGTTCACAATCTCTTTTAATATCTCTTTTATCTCCTCCTCAAGAGCTTTTACCTCGTCTTTCAAATTTTTGATCTCCCTCTCTAATCTTGCGATCTTATTCTCCTTTATCGCCTTCTTCACCCGCGCGATCCGAAGGCGCTCCCTTTGTACCATATCTTTTTCTTTCATATTATGATATTGAATATATAAATATAAAAAGATTATAGTCTTGGGATAGTTGCGCGTTTTATAGACATTTATCCACAGACCTCGCTTTTTACCTAGATCGGTTATAGCCATCCGTAGCCAGAATGTAAAAGGGTCTACCCTCACCTGCTTGGAGGACAGCACCACACGTCTTGCAGTGTGCTTTTCTTACATTGCACTCATCTCTTTCAAACCACTCACATATTATCTCTTTCCCGTACAGATTCCTCTCTCTTAATAGCTGATCGATTGGGATAACACGCCGAGCCCCCTCACGTCTTATCCTTGCACCTTCCTTTCCCCACCTTTTGGCATCTTCACGCTTCATCTTTTTCCATATACACTGCTCTTTGGAAACTCCTGCTTGAGTCGGTCGGGCCAGTATGGTTTGAGATTATCTTTCATGAAGATGGGGATACCACAATCACTAGCTTGTTCTATAATATTTTGTATCCAACTTCCTTTTGGAATTATCTTATCTTTTCTGTTCCCCGTCTCCGCTCCAATTATTATCCAATCTAAGGAGAGAAAAGCAACTGGGTCAATGTTAATCGAACTATGGAGCGGTTCAAAAGATGCGAATTTGATTTTCGCTTGTATAAAATCACTACTTAGAGCTTCAGCCCGCCATATCTCTTTCTGAGAAGTGATAGTAACTCCTATCCAAACATTTTGGGGGTATCTCCCAATTTGAATATAGGTTGGCTGTTTCGTAAGAAAAATAAAGGTATGCAGCTTGCAATCATAAGCGACCTCGATGATTCTCTCTAACCATTCTTTTGGTACCCAAGAGGCAAAAAGTTCGATTGTAGAGCCAACGAAGATTCTTGCGGGTTTTTTGAGTTTGTACGGTGCTAACAGTTCGTTCCCGTCTAATCTGATTGTCGGATCGTAATGAAACCGCTTATAGATTCGGCGTGCGTAGCAATAATCGCAGCCTACGGGGCAAAGCCCCTTAACCGGATTCCATGTGAAGTCGGTCCAACCGATAGGATTGTTAGGTCCGTTCATTCTTCACATATACTCCATCCATGGGACGATTACATATATCTCTTCCTCAAGAGCTTTTACCTCGTCTTTCAAATTTTTGATCTCCCTCTCTAATCTTGCGATCTTATTCTCCTTTATCGCCTTCTTCACCCGCGCGATCCGAAGGCGCTCCCTTTGTACTATATCTTTTTCTTTCATATTATGATATTGAATATATAAATATAAAAAGATTATAGTCTTGAATATGTGTTTCCGTTATATCTTTGATATACATTTATTAATATCAAAGATTTGCATCTCTTTGGAGTCCAGCTTCATTTCATAGATGCCTTTCGGCGGTAACGGTGACTCGCCACATCTTATGGCTATGTTCCATCCTCCCACCATCTGTCTGTCTGCTTCTAATCTACAGATTTTGCATCGGTAGGCACGCCCATTCGGGTTATTCAACGCCCCACATATCGGGCATCTTTTACTTGTATCCTGTGGATTCTCATACATAGATATAGTACCTGCAAAAGCGGCTTTGTATGAGATATAGGACTGTAATTGACGATAATTCCATGAATGCAGTCTCCTGTTCATTCTTTTTCGATATTTTATCTTATCTCTGATATTTGTCAGGTCTTCCATTACTATCATTGC
>JASEFB010000140.1 GCA_030019325.1 archaeon
CAACGGCAACGAAGGTGGAACTCTGCAAAGGTGTGCGTGAGATTAAAAGTGGTGGAGATGTTCTTGATGTTCATGGCACGAAAGTGGTAATAATTAGGTAATCGGCTAAAATTACCACTTTTCTATTTCCTTCTCCTTCTCAAAAGATATGCCACTGCCAAGAGTCCTAATATGGCGAATACCGCTTCAAATCCTGGGATTTTCCACCAGGGTTTTGGCGTTGGTGTAGGCGTAGGTATTGGAGCAGGTGTGGGCGTTATAGTTGGCGTAGGCGTAACTACTGGTGTTGGTGTAGGCGCTACGCTCACAGCCAAAAGGGCAAAGGCGGAAAAATGATCAACTTTTGCAATTGCTTTACAAGCCCTTACAGGGCTTGCTGGGTCGTGGGGCAGAGCCCCACAGTCAACGATGGTGGTTTCGAGTGCCTTCCATGCACCTGCTTCGTAGACGTATATCACCGGTATTTTGCCTTCAAACTTAGCGGGGTCAAAGGTTATAGAAATTTCTACCGGTTGGCTGAATGTTGCTCCCGAGGGGCCGAGTTGAATAGCGATCCCGACGTACTCGGTTCCTACTGGTACGCTGGCGGGCAGGGCTGATGGCAGAGTGAGCGAGACCTCTGCCAGGGGATTACCAGCGGCATCCCTCGCAATGGTTCCCGCAGGTATTGTTACCGATGCTTTCCCGTCTGCTGATGTCGCGGTAACTGTTGAGGTAACTTCGCCTGTTGGGTCTGTCGGGATTGTAGTGACCCCCGGTGGCAGTGCTACAGGTGCAGCGCCTCCTCCACCCCTTGGGTATACCGGCGTTGGAGTAGGTGTGGGTGATGGAGTGGGCGTTGGCGCTGGCACATTTACCTTAACAGCTCTTGTCTCACTCTTGCCCATGTTACCGCTCGTATCATTCGCATAAGCCTTGTATGTGTAATTTCCATTTGATAAACCGGTCATATTTTTATAGAAATTCATTCCGGAAACGCTCATCGTGTAATTCATCCCATTCCAGGTTAGAAGTGCTACTCTACCCATTTCATCCAGTGTAACATTGACAAACACATAGTCCACTGTCACTTCTGAATTGTTAGCAGGTGTTGGATCAACAAAAGTAATTATTGGCGGTGTTGTATCCACAGCTTCAGCATCAAAGTATTCCGCACCCGAAGCAAGTAGCGTTAAACTATGTCCCCTCAGATCTGCGTAAAAGCCATAAACAACCGTATGAATACCGGACTTGTTTGTTAACAAGGTTCTACTTATCTCTATTTCATTCTCTCCTTCTGTTAATGTTTTATTAGTTTCAAACTCGTCAATCAACTCATCATCAGGGTTATAAATCCAAGTCCTTAACAATCCTGATACATCCCTGTTTGCTTCAATATTAATCCCCAGCCTTACAGCTTCACCGGAATAATATTTCTCCTTGCCCAAATCAGCTTCTATTACTCTGCTGGAATATCCGATGACATCAAACGGATGGGCAGAAGAGAAGTTACCAAATGTGTATTCAATGTAATAAGTTCCTGACCTCAGTTCCGGTAGCGTGAATGTAAGCGTTGTTGGACCACTTATCGTATCATTATAAGTTAAGTTAGGTGCTGTTATGCTCAGTAAATCAGTTCTGGTAACATCAATGATGTGTATCGTCACAACCTCACCCATATTATAAACGTCTTTGTCTGTGTATAACCTTATAGGAACACCGGGCTTCTTCTCATAAATATATATCGAGTTGATGTAAAGTGCCCTTCCTGAGTCAGTGTAAACCGTGTATAGCATCTTGTTATCACCACCAAATTTTACGGGAACATTAAACGTTAGGATTTTTGATTCCAGCCCAGTGAGGTTGAAATGCGTCACGTTTTCGTATTCGTTGAACTTAACCCTTGAGAACAGGCTAAGATTCATGTTTCTGTTGTTTCTAACATTTAATGAGAGAACTGCGGTCTCATTTTCCTCGTATAATGTTTTATCTAGAGATGCGTCAACCGTGATGTTTGCACCCTGGGCGAAGAAACTAAACTTGCCTTTTTCGCCATTAACTTCGTAAAGCGCTTTGTAACTCTTTTCTTCTAAATCATCGGGCATTATGAAGTCGAAGCTTATGTTCGCTTCTTCGCCGGGCTTTATCCATGTGAAGTTAACATCCTCATGTATCCCAAGAACTTCAAGCCTCATAGTTGCTTGGTCTTCTGCTGTTCCGATATTTTTAACCCCAAAGGTCATTGTTACGTTCTCCCCCAAATTAAATGTCATGTTTGCAGGGACTGAAGTCACAACGAATTTTGGCATGGCAACGTTAAAGCTGACGTTTCCTTCTTCGAATGGGGAAATATAACTTAGTGTGTAACTGCCTTTGGGGGCGTCACAGAATAAGTGTGCCAAGTTCATGACGATGGATAGATAGTATAG
>JASEFB010000141.1 GCA_030019325.1 archaeon
ATATCAAATTATAGAAAAATATGGCAGGGAGTTGGTAAGATGAAGAAGCTAATTCATCACTCCCTACCAATTACTATTTATATACTAAGGACTTATATAATTATTGGTAAGATGAAGAAGAGATATAAGCGGAAGCGTTCAGGTTGGATGCGAAGAACATCACGGATTTATCTCAACGGCAACGTTAATAAGGGCAAGATAGAGAAGCTCAAAGCGTTCCTTAACCTGTTCAAGAATATCGTTAATTTCTGCATTGTCTACTTCTGGGCTTCGCATGATACCCAGGATAACAATCTCCCGGGACGCGAATTCACCGGGCGAATAGAAGCGAGATATGGGGTTACCGCTCGATTGAGCCAGTGTGCGGCGAAACAGGCGAAGGAGGCTGTTCTCTCGCAGAACAAGCTCAGTAAGCGGAAGCGAAGAATGCCACGATTGAAATCCGCAATTGCCAATCTCGATAGCAGGTTCGTAACAATAGAACCCTTTAACGGTCATTTCGATATGTGTTTAAAGTTCGGGTCGGGAGTTCCTGATCTTATAATCCCTTTCAACTGGACGAAGCATACTAATAAATTCAGGAATGAGGGCTGGGTGCTCTCAAAATCGGTAAGATTGGGTTATAACAGGAGAGGGCTATTCGTCGATTTGATCTTTGAGAAGGAGAGACCGCCTTTAAAAGAAGAGGGTAAAGTTATTGGAATAGATCAAGGGTTCAATTCAATGCTCGTTACATCCGACGGGCAGGTTATAGGCAAGGAACTAAAAGAGAAGATAAAGAAGGGTGGCAAGCGGAGAAAGAGCTGGCACCATTATATAGAAACGGAAACAAACTGGCATTTGAAGGAGTTGAACCTTGATAACGTCAATCTTATCTCTTTAGAGAACTTGAAGAATGTAAAAAGAGGTAAGCGGGGGAAGTTCTCCCGTAACGTAAACAGGCTTCTATCTTTCTGGCTTTATGCCAAGGTCGGCAAGCGGTTGACGCAGATCTGTGAGGAGAGGGGGATACGCAAAAGGCTCAAAAACCCCTGGAAGACCTCGCAGCGGTGCGCCGTTTGTGGCAACATAGATAGGAGAAATCGCAGAGGTGAGAGATTTTTGTGTTTGAGCTGTGGCCATGCGGATAATGCAGACCACAACGCGTCCAAGAACCTTGAACTTCTGGGATTGGCGGGAGTTTATAGTCTCCGTTCACTAAAAAGCGAGGTGTGTAAATAAATGTCTATAAACTCACAACTATTGAAAGAGCGGGTTGCTGCAATCGAATATTGGATAAACATTATAAAAGAGGACTTGGAGAGGGGATGGCTTGAGACCGTGAAAATCGACCTTAAAAATCTCGACAGGGCGGTAAAAAATCTTAAAAGAGATTGTGAACACTGGAGGGAGGATTAAAAATGGCTGAAGAGAAGAAGAGATTGTGGAAGGTGCTTGACAATGAAGGGAAATCGTGCTACGGCGGTGATGCCAAATGGTCACTACCTAAAAAACAGGAAGACGGCACGTGGATCCCGGGCGAGTGGATGCCGGAAATAGAGGGCGAACTCGTTCCCTGCGAGTATGGCTACCACCTTGTCGATGCAGAAGGTCTGCTCACCTGGCTCGGCGAATCGATCTACGAGGTCGAGTGGCGCGGTCGGTCAGTGCAGAAGAATGCCCACGTGCTTGTTGTCTCACAACCACGATTGACTAAGAAGTGTGAGAACTGGAACAAGCGAACCGCTCGGTTGTTCGCCTGCTGGTGCATCCGCAACACGCCGCTTGCCGACGGTCGGAAGGTGTGGGATTTGCTGACGGACGAGCGGAGCAGAAAAGCGGTTGAGATCACGGAAAGATATGTGAATGGCGAGGCAACAAGAGAGGAATTATTTGCGGCACAGGAGGCGGCATGGGCGGTGGCATGGGAGGCGGCATGGGCGATGGCGACATGGGCGACGGCGGCACAGGCGGCATGGGAGGCGGCACGGGCGGCACAGGAGACGGCACGGGCGGCGGCACGGGCGGCACAGGTCGCAAAGCTTATCCAGATTTTGAATGGGGGGAGTATGTAAAATGGCTGAAGAGAAGAAGAGGTTGTTTGAAAAGCCTCAAGAGGATATGGTGAATTGGGGAGATGGCATGTATCCACGGAGAGAAAGATGCCCTAAGTGTGGCAGCACCAACACCTCAGTAGCAATACACGGGGCAATCAGGCAGTGGTGGTGCCAGAACTGTGGGGAACCTTTTATGCCTGAGGGACTTCGGGTGATAAGGAATGGATGGTGAGAAGAGATGGAGCAAGAGTTTGAAAAGATATACGCGAGCTTAGATGAAATCCTCAAGCAGTTAATCGAGATAGAAGCAGAAGAGGGTCAAAGCACTGAAATAG
>JASEFB010000142.1 GCA_030019325.1 archaeon
CGAAGGGGGGTTCCTGATTGTTTCAATCCTTGTTTTAGTGGATTAGCCTCTTCGACTCTCCTCTTCCATGTCATCGCCACGTAATCTTCAGTTTCAATCCTTGTTTTAGTGGATTAGCCTCTTCGACATGATGATCCCGTTTCATTAATTTCAACAACCTATAGTTTCAATCCTTGTTTTAGTGGATTAGCCTCTTCGACATGTTTTTGTGCTATGTATAAGTTTTGTGATATGTAGTTTCAATCCTTGTTTTAGTGGATTAGCCTCTTCGACTAAAAATGCGGTTGAGAAATATAGTGTTGAAATTGAGTTTCAATCCTTGTTTTAGTGGATTAGCCTCTTCGACTTTCAGCAACAGCCCGTAACCTTTATGAATACCATTGTTTCAATCCTTGTTTTAGTGGATTAGCCTCTTCGACTTATTATGTGAAATTCTCAATAAAAACAGAATCTCGAGTTTCAATCCTTGTTTTAGTGGATTAGCCTCTTCGACTTCGAGATAGTTATCGAGATTCTCAGAAATGAGAGAGTTTCAATCCTTGTTTTAGTGGATTAGCCTCTTCGACTCTTTTTTCTATATATTCCTTTGGACAGCCCCAGCCAGTTTCAATCCTTGTTTTAGTGGATTAGCCTCTTCGACCCGGTGTGGTATGCTTGCGTCATGGCGTGAGCTTTGGTTTCAATCCTTGTTTTAGTGGATTAGCCTCTTCGACCTAAAGGGACAACACCAATATATCATCGGTGATAACGTTTCAATCCTTGTTTTAGTGGATTAGCCTCTTCGACTTCAAGCTATACAATAAAGGAAATAGAAAGGATACTGTTTCAATCCTTGTTTTAGTGGATTAGCCTCTTCGACTGGATCTCAAGAACCTGCAAGACCAGAAGATCAAGAGTTTCAATCCTTGTTTTAGTGGATTAGCCTCTTCGACTTCTCGTGTATCCAAACTTGTCTTGCGCAGCCTGAAGTTTCAATCCTTGTTTTAGTGGATTAGCCTCTTCGACCCAGGCTGATGAATAGGAGCGATGAGCAAACTTTAAAGTTTCAATCCTTGTTTTAGTGGATTAGCCTCTTCGACTTGGATAGAGGTGAGCTTTGAGGATATAGATGGTATGTTTCAATCCTTGTTTTAGTGGATTAGCCTCTTCGACGAATGTTTATATTCCCTATGAGATCGAGAACGAATTGAGTTTCAATCCTTGTTTTAGTGGATTAGCCTCTTCGACCAAGTACATCAGCAAGTGAGTAGGATGAGGTAAGAAAGTTTCAATCCTTGTTTTAGTGGATTAGCCTCTTCGACAAAGGATCAGGGTGATACCTACGTACTCGCAGTGAAGTTTCAATCCTTGTTTTAGTGGATTAGCCTCTTCGACTGTCCTTATCGGTTTGTGTCGCCTTGCCCGTTACAAGTTTCAATCCTTGTTTTAGTGGATTAGCCTCTTCGACCATGATTTCATCATCTCGCATCACTACTTCGATAGGGTTTCAATCCTTGTTTTAGTGGATTAGCCTCTTCGACTTTGAATCTACAAAGAGACGTACAAACGTCTTAATGTTTCAATCCTTGTTTTAGTGGATTAGCCTCTTCGACTTAGTGGAACTAAGCCTACGGTTAGAGCAGTTAAGTTTCAATCCTTGTTTTAGTGGATTAGCCTCTTCGACTAAAAAAGTGAGCAACATAATTACGGCAGATGATTGTTTCAATCCTTGTTTTAGTGGATTAGCCTCTTCGACAACGATGGTGATTTTACATACGGATCAATGTACGGGTTTCAATCCTTGTTTTAGTGGATTAGCCTCTTCGACATGAACGAATTACCATTACCACCACAGACCCCAAAGTTTCAATCCTTGTTTTAGTGGATTAGCCTCTTCGACTCTTGGTGGCGGTGGTGGCGAAAATTGGTAAAAAGTTTCAATCCTTGTTTTAGTGGATTAGCCTCTTCGACACTGCCATAGCAGAAGATACATGGTATTATCTGGCAAGTTTCAATCCTTGTTTTAGTGGATTAGCCTCTTCGACCATGGGATCGATATGTAGGAGTGGATCCCGGTGCGAGTTTCAATCCTTGTTTTAGTGGATTAGCCTCTTCGACTTATCATTGCCACCAACATTAATAATGCCTCTTCTAGTTTCAATCCTTGTTTTAGTGGATTAGCCTCTTCGACTCGCTGATTTTGTATGGAGGCGCCCGAACAATAAAAG
>JASEFB010000143.1 GCA_030019325.1 archaeon
ACCCCGCAAGCCCTGTAAGGGCTTATTGGTATATATTTGGATTTGGGATTTTCTACGGAACTAAACAAGTACAATCACTATCACGTGCAACTCGTTTATTTTAGACGTAGAGCGTTTTTAAGAAGGAGAACGAATCCCACTAAAATAATCTCTGAAGAAATAGCCAAGACCTTCAAAGAATCTTATCTCTTCGTTCCTCAAGACTTCATATCCTCTCCCTATTGATTCTGATACATTTTTTCCTAAACTACATGAACCCAGCTCGTTCTTTAACAAGCTGGCGACATCGGTATACTTCCTCTCTACTTCCACCAAATACCTACCGCCCTCAATAAAAAGTGGCGATGCGGTATATTTGCTTTTAAACTGCTCTGAATGATATTTAGACGTAACCGGAGGCCCTACATGCTTCTTTATCCTTGGGAGACTCCAAACGACCAACTCAAAGAGCAAAAAGGCTTTTTCTCCCTCTACCGAAACATCACTCTTATACACCTTAAATCCATTTCGTTCTATCAGATTTGTGACAGATGCTTCTGCTTTTCGTAACTGGGGAAAGAGGATATCCTCTACTACATCAGGTGCCTCAAACAGGACCATCACAAATTCCGTTCCTCGTTCCTTCGCGAGACGCATAAATTCAGCTCTGCTCATGGGTTTCCCTTTTCGTGGTAAAAAGAATTCTTTGCGGGGATACGCCAGAAAATCCCTTGCTGCGTCTACCAACCTGCAAAAGGAATACTCAGATACCGCCGCTGCAACATTCCTCCTCGGATCGACAGGGTCTATCACAATGAGTGGCTCTGTACCCGTTTCTTTGTACGTGCCTTTCCCTTCTCTATCTATTCGTTCACCATATTGCCACTGAGATGCGTTCCCTAACAGCTCGGTGAAAGACGAATAGTTCAGGATGAGCAGTTCGCACAGATACCCCGCAAATCCTTTTCGCCTCAGCTCCGAGCCGTAAATACCTAAATGCTTCATGAATTGCTTGAGCAGCAGCACTTCATCCTCGAGTCCCGATATTCTCTTCACCACATATGCATTATGGAACGGTGTCCTGTCCACTGCTGATTTCAAGAGCGATGCGTCTTTTACCGCGAAGCAGGGCACTAAGTCCGCTTCGTGCTCTGTTCTTCCCTCTGCATCGTAGAAGTACGCGTGAATATACGGATGCGAGGCATATCGTTCCTCATATCTATCAGCAATACTTCTCGCGAGCGCAAGACCGCTCTCTTTTAAATCCTCTTCGGTCATATCCGCGGGGAACATGATGAAGATATCAATGTCAGCCTCGCCACGTATCCATGTATTTCGTGCGGTTGACCCTACGGAGATAGCATGGGCTTCTATACCCATCTCAGCTGCCTTCTTGTTTATCCTAGCGATTATAAGCTCTGTTACGGCTTTTACTCTCCTTCTCTCCTCATCATCAGGTCTTATTTGCTCTATGACCTCTTTACAGATCCTTTTTATCTCTTCGTTCTCTTTCATCATTGCGGGGGAAATTAATCTCAATTATTCATAGAACTCTCCTTAAAAAGATGATTTGATGATGGAACTATTTATAGATATTTCTCTGCTCTCTGCCGAATGTGGAATCAAAAATTTTTAAACTTAAGTCATAATTCCACATATGGGTGTAATATTACTATCTCCAATTAAGATGTACAATCTTTAAAGGAAATTTAACGGTAGTTAAAAATGACCTCGGTTATGAACCTTAAAACCCTCTTTCTCACCTTTAAAACATCAAAACCAATAGAAGAAGATGCAAGCAAGCTCAGAGGATATATAGCAAATGAGTTCTCGGAGTATCCAATTTTACACCACCACATCGAGGAAGTTGGATATATATACACCTATCCGAGGGTACAGTACAAAATAATAGAAGGGACAGCACTTATTCTGGGGATAGAAGAAGGGGCAGAAGTTTTGAAGAAAATTTCGGATGATATTGAGGAGCTTAATTTGGGAAAGAGCAGGTATACCGTGGAAAGCATCCAGATGACGCAACTGAACGCAGAGTTTGGACCGAGCAGGAAGAATCATCATTACAAGTTCTTAACACCCTGGCTCGCGTTGAATCCGGATAATTATGCGAGATATAAAGAGATAAAGGGTAACTATTCAGCCAATCCATCTCACGCCAATAAAGTGAAAGATTCTAAGGGCT
>JASEFB010000144.1 GCA_030019325.1 archaeon
AATTCAATTGCCTGGGGGATAAAGAGCCTATTGAGCGATTTAGAAAAGGCTAAGTGGATGGGCGTGAATGGGAGAAGAACTGCCGAGGGGTTCTCATGGGATAATATCGCACGAATGACGATGGGCGTGTACGAGGAGATTTTGAGATAAGTACTATCAGAATAATTTTATAGTCTTGTTACAGATGTAGATACAGCCTAGTAATAAATTAAGGGATGAGAAGGTGAGAGGTTATGGCACAAAAAAAGAAGAAGAAATGGGATTCAATAAAGAGGAAATGGGCAGAGGAAGTGGAAGAAAAGGAAGCGAGAAGAGCAGAAATTGCCACCTGCTTGTTTACGCCCACCGATAAGAACCCGTATTATCTGTTCAGGGGCACTGAGTGTATCGGTATAAACAACCTAACAGAGTTGAAGGACCGAATTGACATGTTCATGGAAGACGAAGCGGAGTGGGTAGCATCGTGGATAGAATATATGGGCGATAAAGATACCGCGGATAAGATTAGAGCATCACCGGGCAACTTCAAGAGCATCATCATCGAGCGATACGAAGAACTGAAGGGATTCCACAGCGGATAAATGGGAAAGGAGATTCTATATCAGAAGAGTGTAAAGGAGATCCTGGGCAATGCGATAATTGACAGGCGAACTTCGATTGCCATCTTAGTGATAGCTACCCTGTGGCGAGTAGGCATAAGTTTGAATGGTGAGATAGCGCTCTGGGAGAGCATATGTTCAGGTATAGCTCTTTTCATATTGGGCTGGGCTCTATTTGCCTACATATATCTCATGAGCAGGGAACTTAAGGGCTGGTTAGAATTGAATAAGATTTATCATTGGATTGCTGTTAGTATAGCTGCTATAAACGTTTATGTTATCGTTTACTACGGGATGAGGTGGCATGAATTAGGAGGTGCAATAGAAGCTACTGTGCCACTGGATTTCCTCTTTAGAAATATAAGGTTTATGATGCTGGTGATATTCTATTGCGTGGTAATATGGTTAACGAGGTATCTGAGGAGGGTGCATGGGGATTATCAGATAATATTTAGAGGAGCACCGGAGATATTAGAAAAAGCATGGGAAAGACCATGAGTTGCTTTTACTTTCTTAAGTTGAGGTGAGAGTGAAGAAATTGACAGAAGGGATAGTAATAACTGAGGACTCAACCGCAGAAGAGCTCGCACCGATCGCTCTCGCAGTGAATGACTTACTTGTGATACCCGTGACCATGCGGAGCAAGAATAAGAAGGGTGTTCGCGTCGAAAAGGGAGAGGTGATCGATTATGAGTACACCGGTCCGGTATTAGAACGCGCGCTCGAGGAGAATCGCGTGATACGGACAACACCGCTCACGGGGAGGTATGCACGAATACCAGTGGTTGTTGCTCCCATCCGGAATAAAAAAGGGGAGATTATAGCGGCTTTAGGCGTTGTAGACGTGGTCGGAACTGTGGACTTGGGAGCTGTATTTGCCGACTTCCCTCGCGTTCTCGAACAAATTAAGACGGGAGAAAAACCCAAAATCCGATAAGTTTTAGATTAACAACAGAAGGCGTTCTAATGGTACACTTCTATATATGGCTAGAGAGTACAGTGCATGAGGATTAGTTAATAACATTTAAGAGAAGAAGGTGAAAGAATTGGGAGAAGAGATAGTAATAAGTAAAGACTCAACCGCAGAGGAGCTCGCACCGATAGCCAAAGCAGTGAATGAATTGCTTGTGATACCGGTGGCAATGCGGAGCAAGAATAAAAAGGGCGTTAGGGTGGAAAAGGGGGAAGTTGTTGATTTTGATTACACCGGTCCGATATTAGAACGAGCGATCGAGGAAAATCGGGTGATTCGGACAATGCCGCTCACCGGACGGTATGCACGAATACCAGTGGTTGTTGCTCCAATTCGGAACAGGAAAGATGAGGTTATAGCGGCTTTAGGCGTTGTTGATGTGGTTGGAACAGTGGATTTAGGCGCGGTATTTGCCGAGTCAGTTCATGTGAAGAAATATCTATTTTGAGTGCCCTCAAGCACAAATGATTGAAAATGTAGATGATATTTGTTTACCGCCGAGATCACGGAGAGCGCTGAGATGACGAAATATGATGGTAAATATTTTTCCTGACTCTCTGTGTTCTCTGCGGGCTCCGCGGTAAATAA
>JASEFB010000145.1 GCA_030019325.1 archaeon
GGGGGTTAGAAAGGATGAAGCCGAGGAGTGCTGAAGCAAGGAGTGAAATAGACAGTCTTATAGGCTACTTGAAAAAGAACAAGGATAGGGTGGACTATAAGTTTTATCGGAAAGGGGGATATCCTGTGGGAAGTGGAGGGATTGAATCTTCTAACAAGACTATTTGTCATGTTCGACTAAAGAGATCAGGTGCGTGGTGGTATGTCGAAAAGGCTAATCAGATGCTCGCTCTAAGATGTGCTAGATACAACGGAACTTTTCAGAAATTGTTTCTCCGATATATGGAAAAATTCATGCATACCTGGCGTGTAAGAAACGCGTAATGCACCCAACGGTTCCTTCAAAACCCGCAATAACATCCTCATTATTAGGATACTTTTCGTATAGCTCGTGGTTTAAATAGTGGTAGGTGTTTAGCACCACCAGAAGAGAGATAAGAAGAGTAGCGAGTACCAGCCGTTTCATCTTTTATCACTCATAAAATCACACTAAACGTTCTTTTTATATTTTTTAACCTTTAAAAAGCCATATATTGTACCAAGAAAGTATCTTCACACTTTAAAAATCTTTTCTTCGTCGTTACTTTTCTTTTAGCTTTGATTTCCGATTTCGGACATGGCTATAACGCTCCTATATTTGTCGCAATTCGCTGGACAGTGTTCATTTACATCAGCTAATTGGAGAGTTTTATAAAAAACCACATTAACGCCAAACTGTTTTATCTCTCTTTACTCAGGATAGGATCATAGCCATAAACTTCAACGCCAAATTCTTCGAGTTCCTTCATGTAAAACAGGCTTTTATTCTTATCCCTTAGTAATTCACTGCTTTTGCTATCGGCTTTTGACTCAATATCGACTCTAAGAATTCAACTATCGTCTTCGATGCATCCAGTATCTCTATTTTAACTAGCTTCCCCTCCTTCGTATAGTGTAATACGATCTCTTCCCCCGCTTCTTCACCATAATCCGGTTTCTCATCACGTACCCTTATATCCAACGCATCCGCATCAGGGTAGTATTTTATCCTCATATATTCCACCTCTAAAGTATCTATCTATATACGAGATATAAAAGGTTATCACAACAATGGTTTTGTCCTCATACTCATAAATCACTCTCGCTAAGTGCCGATTCACTCTTTTATGTGCAATGAAACGGTTTACATGACCTCTTATAACTTCTTCTGGATAGATAAGGAAATTTAGGAGTTCGTTTGCTGAAATATTATAGTCATCCGCTCCGTCTAAGGCATGCCAGGTAAGCACTACCTGAATAACCTTCCCATTGACTTCAACTTCAAAGAGCTTACCTCTTGGTATATCAGAGGATTTAATTATTTTTATGCTCATTACAACCTCCTATAATAAAACCCTTTTTCCTTAGCTTCTTTCCCATCAAACATCCCTCTTACGTCACCACACTTTTTCTTTTTATAAAAGAAAACTAAGCCCTTACAGGGCTTGCATGGTCGTGGGGCAGAGCCCCACTGTGCTAAAAGAAAATCTTTAAATTTCATTTGCTTGAAATCGTCATGCGCTACGGCCACAATCACACAATCCACCTTCACCAAACTTTTCCCAAACGTTTGATTTTTACTCGATTTTTTTCTAAAAAATCGGATCATAGCCATAAACCTCAACGCCAAATTCCTTAAGCTCCTTCACCATCTCCCTCACCGGTGATTCTCTCGTATCCGGCACGTTCTCCTTATACGTTAAGCCCATAATAAACCTTTCTTTTGTAAAGAAAGTTTTATCAAAGAAACATTTTTTGGTAAAACCTTTTCAAAAATTTTATTGCGAAGCAAAAAAGTTTCGTTCACGCCTTTTGTTGCCATTTTATCTACCATACAACCTCAACTATCCTTGACTCCCTAATTTCTCTATCTTTTGTAATTAGAGTGGCATTGAGTATCTTTGCCGTAGCAACGATTATCCTATCATGCAGTTCCTTTAGCCTTATTTCTGGCAAGAGTTTCATCACTTGGAAATTGAAAGCTGCCGGGATGAAATTCCTGCTTATCTCTACCCTTCTCACTAAATCATCAAAATCCAATTTTATTTTCTCATTCTCTACCAAATACAGGCATTCTGCTAAGACTATCGTTGGAATGAATAGTGTTGCTTCTCCTGTTTCTGCC
>JASEFB010000146.1 GCA_030019325.1 archaeon
GTAAAGCTTTTCTTCCTAAGAAAAGGTTTGTGCTAAAAGAAAAATCCAAAGCTTTCACCCCAAATTCCTCTATTTCCTCCTCGCTAAGTAATGGGTCATACCCATACACCTCAACGCCAAAATCCTTTAACTCTTTCACCATCTCTCACTGGCGATTCTCTCGTATCCGGCACGTTCTCCTTATACGTTAAGCCCTAATCAATACTTTCACCTCTATTTCCGCATGTATGCTCTTTCACGATCTGAATTGAACCTATCCAACACCAGCTACCTCTACTTTGACCCTTCCAATGACAAATTCTTCTTCAGTAGGCACTTCTTCCCTCTCCGTTTTTAAAGCCAAAAGATGCGCTTCTATTGCCTCCTTTATGGTGCTCATCGTCTCCTCAATCGTTTCGCCCTGAGAATAGCAGCCGGGTAGGGCTGGAACTTCTGCCCAAAAGCCTCCTTCTTCCGCATGGTAAATCAACACGGTATATTCCATTATCCCACCTCCTATTTTAACAATCTTAGAAATTCCTCCTCCGTCAAACCGGCTTTTTTTATCGCCGCCTTAAGTAGACCAATTTTGAGCTCTTTTGAGCTTGGCATGGTAATGATTTGGCCATTTGGCATCTTAACATTAACGTGGTCTCCCTTACCTCCCCGCTCAATGCCGCCCGCTTTTACAAAAGCTTTTATCGCTTCTTTTCCTTTAATCCCTCTGAGCCGAGTCAATCAGATCTCCCACAACACCTATATTTATCATAGCACCTTATCTCATTTCGTATCTGTTGGCATAACATAGTGATCTGCTCACCTTCACACTCTCTTATAATAAAAACCTAATAGTACCATATGACCCCTGGTTACTTTTACCATCTATATCCCCTCCTTCCTATTTAACTGTATGCTTTCGGGGTAGTATATTCTGATGATCTCCAGATACTCCTCCACGAGAGAAGGGCTCAACCTTGTGAGCCGCGCAATTGTTTGCACATCCTTCGAAGCCAGTATCTTTACCCGTTCCATATCCTCGATGTACGTCTCCACATTTTTCAGCTCGTGATCGGTCGTTCTTGATATTTCCAGCGGATTGTAGCCCTTTGCATACAGCTCTACCACATCTCGTTTATGTGTAATTCCACGTCCGATATCCAATGCATTACCAGAGGTTGGGAGCAGCTTCCCAATCTCTTTCTGATATCTTCTCGTGCGTTTTGAGAGTATAGTCGGGCTTAACAGCATGATGGCACTCAAATCTGCCAGGCTAAGCACCATACCCTGCTGTTTAGCCTCGTTTATCAAACGAACCATTCTTCTATCCTTTATTGGCTCGACCCTTCCATCCTTTGCGAGTGCTTCCAGGTCTTCTTCGGCTACCAGCGATAGTACAGCCGTTTTTGCCTCTGTATTAGCACTACTCTTACCATACCCCTGTTTATCCCTGTCAGATCGTGCAATCCAAACCATCTGTCCGGGTTTTACTCTATCTACAGGCGGTGAAAAGCGGTCTACCGTATCTAAGAAATCATC
>JASEFB010000147.1 GCA_030019325.1 archaeon
CTGTGCTACCTCCTATGCACCATTTTTTAAAAAGCATAACATAGGTGAAATATGTTGGGGGCTTGCCCTTTTTGGAATGGGGATTTTTTGTTATTTACTTGTCAAAGATTTTGATATGTGCTGCATGTCGATAAGTACACTCCTTGCTTTTTTAGTTTTTTCTTTCTACATCGTTGACCAACTTCCAGACGTAAAAGGTCCAACAGAGAAGATGAAGGGGCTAATTGGAAGTATAGTAAATGGTGGCATAAAACCCTCCTCCTTCTTCTGGTTCTCTGTTACCGCATGTTATATATTACAGTTTGGTTTTGTCCTACTGAATTGGTTACCCTTTGGGACTTTATTTTCGATTTTTTCTCTCCCCCTTGCTCATATTACTGGTGTTATGGTAGATTATAGAATAGAGCAGGGAGCAAAGCTTGGACTTCTTTGGATGATAGCTTTTGTTTTAGGGATGGGTTTTGGCGGAACGGTTGCATGACTGTGAAGCAATATCTCAAGCTTATTCGTCTAAACCCACTTTCATATCTCCCATATCCACTAGCTTACATAATTGGTGCAGGATGCAATAATTTCAACTCTCCAATACTTAACCCTTTGCTCGCCATCTTCTTTGCAACTGCGTGCGGCTATACGCTGAATTTCATAGCGGATGCAAGATCGGGTGTTGATGCTATTTCTCGGCGGAAAGATGTTGATTTGAAGAAAAATCCTATTTTAACCGGCACGGTAACAGAGAAAGAAGCAAGAAAAATCGCACTTGTTACCGGTCTCTTCTCCGTTCTTTTCATTCTTATGGTACAAGATGTATTCATCATCTCTTGTCTTTCCATAAGTGGATTCTTTTCAGTCTTTTGTTATAATATCTTATACTGGAAAGCAAAGCCGTTCCTCGATATTTTATGCATTCCTATCTGTGGAGGTGCGCTCCTCTTCTCAGCCGGTCTCCAAAAGATCACGATTGATTTCTTTCTTTATGGTTTATTTACAACTTCCGGTTATCTTGGAACTGAACTGTGGGACATAGAATCAGATAAGAAAGCGGGATTAAGGACAACTGCGGTCATATTAGGGAAGGAGAGGACGAAGAGAGTTTGTCTTATCCTACTCTCAGTAGGTCTTTTATCTGTCTTCCTAAGGTTCGTTAAAGGTTAAATATACTTTTCTTCTTTTCTCTCTTCGCTCTTTCGCGTTCATATTCTATCTGATTCCCCAAAAGTGCCCCTAAGATACCTCCAATAATGATGCCCCCCGAACAAAAAGGAAATCCAAGTCCTCCCCCCCACAACCATGCCAGCAATGGCTCCAACACCACTTGTTTCTATTCTCTCCTCCTCTCGCTCTTCTTCACGCGTTTGAAGCGAGCCAAAACTTGTTTTTTCCGTTGTCATCTGCTTAAACCCACGAGTTTAAACAAATAATTTAATCTCTTTAAAGCCTTCGAGAATTTCATTGCGTGATAAAAGTAATTTTCTCCAGTGAATGCGATATGTCCACGCATATATTCTTTTT
>JASEFB010000148.1 GCA_030019325.1 archaeon
TTCAGCTCGTTATACCGGACCCACTTGCCTGTCTTGAATAGCTCTTGACGGATGATGTAGTTTGCCTCATTGTAAAGGTTCTTTGAAAAGTGGCAGAGATCACCAACTGTTTTATCATCTCCCAGCCAGATCCGCTCAGTTCTCGTTGCTTTCATTTCTCAATTCGACCTCTAACCTCTTGTTTCTTCTATTTGAGTAAAGTTTCATTGAATAGCAGTGTAAAAGCGAGATAATTTCTTCAAAAACTTCTTCTGCATCCAATTTCTTGTTACCTACTTCTGATATTGTGATAATCTCTGTTCCAAATTGTCTTAATAATTTATCAAAGAAGAAAAATCCTACTCTACTCAGCCTATCCTTGTAAGCGATAATTACTTTTCCAACTTTGTATGTCATTATTTCGTCAAGAAGTTTGAAGAAGTCTTTTCTATCATCAAAATTTATTCCAGAAGCCACATCAGAATAAATACCATTTATTTGGAGTCCATTTTGGAATGCCCACATTTTTAGCATTTCAATTTGATTCTCCAAATCCTTTTTTTGCTTCGCTGTGGAAACTCTTGCGTAAATATAGATTTTACGGGGGATGTTCTTATTAAGTAGCTTAAAAACATCTTCATCGAAATAATCGTAACGTTTCCCAATTTTCGTCCTTCCTATTAACCCATCTTCGGTAGCATATTTATGAAGGGTGCTTCTCGAAATCCGCAATAGTTGCATAACTTCTCCCGCTTTCATACAGATAATAGTATGTTTTAGTAGTATATAAAGCTTTTAGTCTATTTCCAGGAACTATAATTTTAATAATGAACTTTTACCGTCCAGGCGCAATAACATCGCTGCCTCATGTAAGCAGATGATAACACCATCAGCCAATACCCTAAATCTAACTCCAGTCTGCTTATACAGTTTGAGGAAGAAGGAGAGGTCTTCAGAGAGCTCCCAGCCCTTCTCATCATACCGATACTCGAACCAAGGAAAATCTACGAGATCGAAGACACGTGTATCAAATAAGGTGAATCCAAGTCCACAAGCATCGACATAGAATACTTTGTCGTGAATCTCTGCGAGGTCTATACGAGCAGCAGCAAACGGTCGTCTATCCTCTGCATCAACTAGCATAAACATGTTCGAATAACCAAGCTTCGTCTGGTATACTCCCGTCGATATCGGGTAGTGATGTGACCAGAGCCTAAATAGAGCATGGGGGAAGGACAAAAACTCCTTCCCATTATAGGTAGAGGGATATATATCTGTATCGAGGAACAGAATATGCTCGCATCCATCACTAATTGCGTCTCGGACAAGTCTATTCCTTGCTGTATCTATCCGAAAATGCTTATTTAGGTAGTACTTGAAAGGAACACCAATTGTCTTTGATAATCTTGATAATTCGATAGCCCACTCTACTGAGACCCTACACAGGTTTGGGATACATACTCCGAGCTTTGGGTTAGCACCAG
>JASEFB010000013.1 GCA_030019325.1 archaeon
GATGCAGAAGAGGTGAATCCCAATGGATATTACTGTATCTCTCCAGATAAAGATACACTTTGATGGGAATAAAAAGCTTTCAGTTGGTAATGTAGCAACTGCGGTGAAGGGACTTGGCTTAGAACAGGCGGTGACAGAAGCGGTAATCCAGAAAGCGGATGAAGAGCTAATTGAGAAATACTGTGGGGGCAAGTATGCCAGAGGTAATGGCAAGAACAGGTACCAGCGTGCTGGGAGTGTAGAACGCCATCCTGTGACATCTGTGGGAAAACTCAATCTCAAGTTGCACAGGGTTAAGGAGAGAGGGGA
Organism: archaeon; assembly: GCA_030019325.1. Taxonomy (GTDB): domain Archaea; phylum Halobacteriota; class Syntropharchaeia; order Alkanophagales; family Methanospirareceae; genus ANME-1-THS. The sequence goes on from JASEFB010000013.1 coordinate 310, forward strand.
AGAGAAGATTTTCCTGCCCCTGGAAGACAGAATAGAATTTGATGGAAAGAGGATTTATCAAGAAGACATCTCGGTGATAAGCGCTGAACTTGCTACCAAGATGACCTATCGTGATGCGGTAAAAGAGGGAAAGCAGTTCATAAAAGACTTCCCTTCCGCATCCACAATAAACCGCAGGGTTATCGAATATGGTGAGGAGATCAAAGCCTTCAATGGGGATGAGATAAAGGATGCAAGCGTCGAAGTTGCATTTGCTGATGGCACAAAGACCCATTCTCAGGAGAAAGGGAAGAGCAAAAACGGCGTGAATGTAGTTCTTGGCATAAGTAATGGGAAAAAGGTTCTCCTGGATGCAAGGGTGAATAAACCGTGGGAGGAGACGGCAAGCAAACTCGATGAGGCTGCTGCACTGGATAGGGAGGCGGTAATCATCGGTGATGCCGATAGAGAGATGAGAAATGCGCTTGTGAAAGGCGAAAGAAGCTTTCAGTTGGATTTAATCCATCTGCTCCGCGATACCAGCTTTAAGCTATGGCAGGACAGAGAAATGGCGCTGGAAGATAGAAAAGGGATAATCAGAAGGTTGGAATCTCTCCTTTTTTCGCTGAAGAATTCGGTGGAGAAACATAGAAAGGATGGGGATTTGGATGCATTGAAAAGAAGGATCAACTCCACGGTGGATGAGTTGAAGAAGCTGGCAAATGAACTCCTGAAACTCGGCTGTTCTAAGGCTGCTTCCTTTATCAGGGATTATTCCAATACTATTGTAGCCTTTGCGGCACTGGCTCTCAAGGGAAGAAAGGTGCCATGGAATTCAAATCTCATAGAGAGGTTAATGGGAGAGATAGCAAAAAGGACAAAACATAAGTGGATGAGATGGACCACTAAAGGTCTGGAGACAATTCTCAACCTCATTCTAACGAGGTATGTATCCGAAGAATCTTACGAGGCGTTTAAGCACAGGATGATAAAAAGTGATACCTTAAAATTTATAAAGGGTGAGGTTGAAATCATATCTGCTGGGGGTGAATTTTAACTGATGATGAAACACCACCAAAATTTTACTTTCTATCCCTCTATAAAACTTTCTATTCTTTTCCATTTTTATCTCCCTTTCCTGGTAAAGGTTCCGGCTCTTTCTCTTTCTTCAGAAAGAAAGTTTTCAATTCCTTCACTATTCTTTCCGGTAATTTATCCAATTTCTCTTCCATCCCCCTTATGCCACCACTCATTCCTTTTATGTTTTCGTTCATTCCCTTAATATTTTCGTTCATTCCTTTAATATTTTCGTTCATCCCAGCAATATAAACGATTCCTGTGCTAAGTTGCTCAAGTATCAACGCCTGTGAAGACCTCATTGAATCCGGAACCATCAAATCTACTTTGAACTCCAGATTATAAAATTCCGGCTTCTCTGCAACAAGTTCAGACATTTTCTCCTCCTTCAATTCTTCATAAAACTCCTCTATCCTCTCCTTATCACCTTCTAATCTCACTTCCACTCTTCCATCTGCTAAATTTAACGCAGCCCCATTTAACCCTGAATTTAATATCTTCTGCATTGTGGGGCTCTGCCCCACGACCCCGCAAGCCCTGTAAGGGCTTATGTGCACCCGGTATCCAACCTCTTGCACCTTATCCTTTATGTAAAATCTCGCTTTTATCATCTTTTTCTTATCGCTCCTTCTAACAAATCTCTTAATTCCTTCACTATTTCCTTCGGATGCTTATCAAATCCTTCCCCCATCTCCTCCCTCATTTCTTTAAACTCCTCTCTCATCGCTCTTCTCATCTCTATAAATAGATTCCATAGGAAACCAAGCAGGATAAAAGCAGTTGCGTATATCGAAGCTATAATCCCTTCGCCTCTACCTGTTAATATCTCCCATATTAGGGAAGCGATTGCACCTATAACACCGATTATGATAAGCACAGTTCCTTTTCGTATTTTTGTTCCTCTTACTCTAATATAATCCCCCATCGGCATTGGTTTCCAAATAATTCCTTCTCTATTATCAGCACCCTATATCCCACTTCCTGCACCTTATCATTTCCTTATTTTTGTTCTATTACCTTCTCTAATTGCTTGCTTATTCTTTCGCTTCCGGACTTAATCTCATTGTAAATCTTCTCATTACCATATCTAATCACGTTAAAAAGCTTTTCACTCGTCCCCCGTACTTCTCTTATAAGAAACAGCCCAATTGCAGCAATCAAACCTTCAACGAATGCACCATATCCCATGAATTCAAGCACAATACCTATAATTAGAGCTATTATCGCAAGTATTAATAATATCCGCTGTTCTATCCTGAAAATATCACTCCCTTTACCAACGTTTTACTTAAGATGATTATCGCCCATTTTCATTTATTATTTTATCCTTACCAGCTTTTCGAGCCCCCCCTCAGGAACCTGATTGCGAGTTCTGAATGCCTCATTCCTATCTTATGCTCCGTATTCTTTTCCATTTTCATTCAGTAAAGAAAGGTTTGCATGTATAATTTTATCACTTGCGGATTTTATCTCCGACCTTATTAATTCGCACGTTAATCCGTTTTCGCTAATTATAAAAAGCCCAAATGCAATGATTAACGTTTCTACTAATGCACCTATACCCTTTAACTCTAAATATATACCGATTATCACAGCTAATACTGCCAATATCCTCAGTATTGTTACTTCTATATAAACTCTTTTACTCACCCGGCTTACTACTTTCTCACTTTCCATACTTCTTTTTTTCCTCTCATTTTTCTTCTATATTTCGCAGTATATAAATAAAAATATAGTCTCTTAAGACCGGCAAACAACCACTTTTACAGTTACATGTGAATTCTACCATTCCGTATTCGCCTTTGACGTCGTATACAAAATATTTCTTCGTTCTGCTTCCCTCAACCGCTTTTTTTGCCATGTACTCGACATAATGTGGATTTTTGTATTTCCTCGCATTCAAAAACTTCTTTAATAACTCGTGAACATAGCTCTTGCCTATGGTCTTTGCTTTATTCGCTGACGCCCATAATTTCTCCACCACCGCTTTTATCTTCCTGACTCCAGGTCGAACGTCCCATATCTTCTGAAATGCTTATTGTATAAAACTTACGGCAACATGTCTGTGGACACTACAATTAATTAAAATACTTCGCTCAATTTCACTTCCAATTTCAAAAGCGGCGAGTAAAAAGATTTGTTAAATGCACCCATGCTCTTGTATCTGTATCCTTCGCTCGTAAGTGTCAATACCTCCACTTCCCTCCTATCCGGGTCTACAAGCCAGTATTCCTTCACTCCGTATTCCTCATATAACTCCACCTTTACTTTTCGGTCTAAATAATCACTTCTTGGCGATAGAATCTCCACTATCAGGTCAGGAGCGCCTCGTATGTTCTTCTCCTCTATAATATACTCCCTTTCCTTCGATATGAAGAATAGGTCTGGTTGCACTATATCCATGTCTGAAAACACAACATCACAGGGTGCATCAAAAACCTCACCTAATCCCTTTTCCGTCACATATTCGTCTAAAATACGCCCTAATTTCCTCGATACTCTTTGATGATACGGCACAGGTGCAGGCATTCGGTAGAGTTTCCCCCCTATTATCTGGTATCTCTTCCCGTCATCCGGAAGGTGAAGATAATCTTCGTAGCTATATTTTATTTCTACTCTTTGCATCTTTCCCTTCTGCCATACTTTCCATTCTCTTTTAATATCTTTTTTACCCTTTATAAACTTTTCTATCCACCGACTGAATAATAATTTTGTGGTTATAATCCCCTCACGATATACACCAACGGCTTGACCATCCCCTCCCTTACAATCATTCTCAATCCCTCGTGCTCGCTTATCACTTCGGCAATCGGCGGACTCGCTGCATAGTACGCCTTTACAAATTCCTTTCCTATTGCATTTGACATCAGATATTCATCGCGAAAGTCGCGCAGCACGTCTATATCCTCGTGCAGCGGCGTTCCATAAGCTGCGGTGGCGATGAAACAGGGCGATGGGCTATTCTCTAAAGCAGCAAAAATTTCTCTACTTCTTTTATTGTTTGACTCGTCCTCGTCTAATGGTATGCTCGCATTTACGTAGATCGTGTAATTGCCTTCTGCAAGTCCCGTGGTGTCCCAGGAAACATTATAAGTTCTATTTTCGTTGACACCCAAAGAAAAGTTATGCCAGCTCGTTTCGTTCCAGCCACTTGAATTCCTGAATGTTACTGTTACATTGACAGCATCTTCTTTTACATTTCCATCGTTTACAATCTTATAGTGAATCTTATATATCTGTCCAATCGTTAGATTTTCATCGGCTTCTACTACTTCCTCTCCATTCTTCGTTATCTTTATTCCGTCAATAGCTCCTTCATAATCCGTTGAAACGTTCACGTCATGCTTTTCTGCTTCCACGGTCCAATTCCATGTATGCATGTCCGTTCCATTTTCATTGCTCGCGATTGCCGAGACATTCCATGCCCCCACGACTGCACTCAGGTTCGTGTAAGTTGCATTTACCTCCGCGGGAACGCTTTTGTTTGTTTGCACTGCCGACCCATTTATGTACCATGTCACGTTAACGGTTTGATTTGCTGCAACTTTAAACGTTCTTGATTCTCCTGCTATGTTATTCACAATCGCTTCAAGAGGATACCACTGCGTTATGGTTATGCTCGGTTTGCCCGGGGGCATTTTTTCAAGCATCACTTCTCTCGTTCTTTCGTTGTCCTCTGGACGTACATCTTCTGAAGCAATGCTTGCGTTTACCGTGATATTGTAAATCCCTTCTGCAAGCTCTGTGGTTGTGATGTTCCATGTGACATTGCCCTCATGAGAATCGTTTATGTTTATGGATTGCGAGTAGTTCGCAAGTTCTACACTCCAACTAGTTGCGTTACTCACCTTCACGGTTATATTTACATCCTCTACCTCACCCGTTCCGTTGTTAACCACTTTATACTTGATGTAGTACGACTCACCAATTGTTAAGTTCTGGTCTAACGGCACTATGCCGCCTGTGGCGTTGTCAATCCTTATCCCCGTGTCATAAGCACCTGTGTAATTGGATTCAATATACACATCGTGAACGATTCCCTTTATTACTCCTTCATAGGGCAAGAAATTATGCTTTGTAACGGTCAAATTCAGGTCTTCCTTCAAAGCGTTTTCAAATATAATCGTCCCGTTCAGGTCTGTATAGTTATAAAGGTAAGTATTTTCGCTTTGTAAGCATACCAAAGCATCTTTAACCGGAGCTTCTTCTGGCTTTGACCTTATAGAGATGTTTATCCTTGTCGCATTGCACTCGTAGCTCACATTTAACTCCTTCGGCTCTTCTGTCCATACTGGAAGATCAGGGTCTCCTAAAAGATTAATGGCGTATTGAAGCCACCTCATTCCGTTACCATCTTCTTGTGAATAAGGAATGTAAAATATTTTTGAACAAGCGAGTGTCGCTCCTATATTGTAAATACTGTAATTAAACAGACAGTTGAAGAACTGCTGGTCATATAAATCTGAAGGACCTTCACCCGGGAATCCAGGCTCAAACCAGCCGTATCTGCTATTTCCTATATACGCAACCGTGCCACCATCTGGATTGTTCATATAATGCTCTGATACCGAATCATGATCAAAGCCATTGGACATGCATGATATGGTGTACAGAATAAAATTTCTTGGATTGTTTGTTAGACCGCTTGCATCGCTGCTACCTATCCAGCCTTTCACACTGAAACCGGTATAATATCCATGCCCTACGTGATTGATAATATGCGGTCCCTCGTTCATTTCGATTATCGCAATTGAAGCACTGGCGTTACCATCTCTCTCATATTTTTTTGTAATCGTGAACTGTGGAGGAATATAAGACAAGTTAGTATCAATCATATCTTTTGCATCTCCGCCATAAGTTCCATTTGGTGTTGGGTCATCACATAACTTCTCCGCCAGAAAGAGTATATTTAACTGATAATCCATCGGTGGATTCTTTTCATACATTAATGTTTTATTCACAAAAGTGCGTGCTTCCTCAACCGTATCTACTGGTGCTCTTCCTACAATCACATTGGGAAATAAATCCACCGCGTCATCTACTTCCCCATAAATTGAATTGCCATTAGCATCCCACATACCATTAAGACATGAATAATAGAGGTCCGCGGGTATATTGGTGTCCTCTTTATAGTCGCCGCCAAGAGCTGCCACGCCGCTGACATTCCCGTATGCACCACGACATGGAACTATATCGGTATCGCCACCTAATAAAACATATTCAGTGTCCCATTTTTGATATGCATCTCGTATGAAATTCCTTATCTTCACCTGTGTGTCTGCACCGCTATACGTGTTATTTATCCACGAGGTATTGAAAACCGCGGTGTGAACGCCCTTCTTCGTCTTCCAATCGGCTAATACGTTAAAACTCTCTTCAAGCTCTTCATTCGTGATTATTATGTATTTTGGTCTTGATGATGAGCTAAAATTGTCTTTTTGGGTAAATTTTACAAAAATTTCTTTTCCTTCACTTTCAGGTTCGCTCAACGTTATTTTGACTGTTACTGTTATATTCCTGTGAAATACAATTTTACCTTCTATTGGGATGTATTGTAATGGATAAACCGATATTATAACAATCTCACGATTCACCATGTACCCCACACTATATTCAACGATTCTTCCAGGGTATGGGCTCGATGAATTATATACAGTATAATTAACAATGAAACTGGCATTCGTTGCGTTTGTTGCGTTCATTACTGGTATAGGTGGCTGTGTTGGGTAGATGCTAAAGTTGCCATCCATCTCTTCTGTTTCAGATGAAACTTCAATATCTATGATTACTGAGGACTTCGGGATAAAGATGATTTTCGTTTTTACCGGCAGTTTTGGCTCCCCAATATTCGTGGTGAGCGAGCAGCCCTTTATTTTAACGATGTCGTAACCTTTAAATTTGCGGCATTCCGGATCGTCGAATGTAAAATTGACAACCATATTATTATCGGGATTAAGGTTAGATTTAGATGTATCAGTGATAAGCACAGGAGATGGATAAGCCAGAGCCTGGATTGGCATTACCATGATGAGGCTCAAAGGAATAAGCAACAAAAGTAAAACTGAACATGTACACTTCCTGCTCATTATTTATTATTTTCTTTCTCGTGGACTCGTGAAAATCTGCGTAATCCTGTGGTTCATTCGCATCAACGGTCTAACCACCTGTATCGTGTGAATATCCAGAAGTGTGCATAGCGCGAGAGTTACTGCTACCGGTATAACAAAAGGAAGCAGGTATGCACCGAGCACAGCACAGGAAGGTATTGTGTATCCAAGGAACCCGAGCGAGAATATCACTGCAATGAACCCGAGAATCACTCCCGTACCAACCAGAACGGATTTAACGATCCGCTGTTCCACGCTGCTTTTCTCTCTTCTTCGGAAGTCCAGGGTAAAGGCAACAGCTGCCAGCAGTCCAATGACAAACACGACCCAGATACCGATACCGCTCATCGCGAATCCTGAGAGAGAAACGAGCGGTGCGATTAAAGTCACTCTTGTTGCTGTTCTCAGTTCATCATTTTCTCTTAACGCATCTGCAATCGGCGGACTCGTTGCGTAATAAGTAGATACGAATGCTTTTCCAATTGGTGTGGTCAAAAGTATATCGTTCCGGAAATCACGCAACACGTCTATATTCCTGTCTAATGGTGTTCCATAAGTTGCAGTGGCGATGTAACATGGTATGAGTTTCTTCTCGACCGTCCATATCCATGTCCAGCTATCCATCCCGTTCTCATTTACTCCAACCACAGTGATATTCCACGTCCCCACGACACCACTTGAATTTGTGTAGGATGCTTCATTCACACTATAATTCGTAAATAGGTATGTTCCATTCAGATACCACGTTGCATTCACATCCTGATTTACCGAAATGCTAAATGTTACCGATTCTCCCTCCTTGCTCTTCACATCTCCTGATGGTGTTGGAGTAATTATTGGTGCAGGTACTGTTGTGGGTTCAACCTTCAGGTATGTGTCTCCTCCTATCTCCTCCTCTGATTCCATGCCGGCGAACATGTAGGTCCCAGAGAAGCCAAATTCGCCGGATATATCAGCAGGTATTGACACGTTATAGGTATAAGTTGTATTTTCTACATTTTGAACTTCGCACCATTTCACATATCCTTCTTGAGCTGTGAAGTCTCCACCTCCTGAGGCGGATATGACCTCCCATCCTTCAGGAACTTGCTCATCTATAAGATAATAATCCGCACCCCCTACTTTAACATTCAATACCACCTCAATCGTAGACCCCGCTGTTGCGGAAGAAGGCAAATCCCTCGTAACTATTCCTGTTCCAATGTTTACACTTTCGTCACCTCTTATGTTGTTTGGCGATGTCATCCCTTCAAGCATATATTCACCCGTGAAATGATATACACCGATACAATCGCTCGGAACTTCCACTTCATAACTATATACCGTATCAACAGCCCCTGATGTCACATTCCATTTCACATGCCCCTCTTCTGATGTATCGCCTGTTGTATTCGTAATAATCCATCCGGTCGGAACCTGCTCATCAATGAGATACGAATCCGATGCACCCACTTTAACGTTCAATTCCACCTCTATCGTGCTATCTGGCAGTGCAACCGCTGGCAACGTCCTTGACACTCCAACACCCTGAACGTCAACGCAATTATCGCCACTGATAACCACCTCTTCACTCATGTGCTCGAATATATATTTCCCGTCAAAGAAGTACTTCCCGGACACGTCAAATGGTATGCTCACATTGTAATAACATACCGTGTTAACCGCTCCTGATGTTACATTCCATTTCACATGTCCCTTTTCTGATGTATCTCCGGTGGTATCTGAGATAACCCATCCAGTTGGAACTTTCTCGTCAATAAGATACGAATCGGCAGTGCCTGCATCCACATCTAATCTCACCGTGATTTCATCACCGGCATTCACATTTGACGGCAGCGTCCTCGTAACTATTCCCGCACCTACACTTATGGTATGGTCGCCGTATATATCTGCCGCAGTGCTCATCCCTTCCAGCATATACTCTCCGTTGAAGGAATATATTCCCTCTGCATCTGAGGGTATTGTTACATTATAGGCGTATGTCGTATCCTTCGCACCGCTTGTAACAATCCATTTTACATGTCCGGGCTCAGTGGTATCGCCAGAAGTATCGGTAATAACCCATCCATCCGGAACCTGCTCGTCTATCGTGTAATGCGTTGCTACTCCTACTTTAACACCGAGTCTCACTTCGACTGTGCTGTCCGGAGTTGCTCTTTCAGGCAACGTCCTCTCAACTCCTGCTTTTGTAACTGTAATATCTTCATCTCCTTCTATATTCCTTTCAGGCATTCCTTCGAAAGCGTAATAGCCTGAGAAAGTGTAGGACCCTGATGCCGATACTGGTATTTTTACCCTGTATGTATACTTTATGTCATTAGCACCGCTAAGAACAATCCATTTTATATGCCCCTTCTCAGATGTATAATCGCCACCGCCTGATGCTGATATAACTTCCCATCCACTTGGAACCTTCTCGTCAATTGTATAATGCGTTGCAGACCCTACCCTCACGTCAAGTTCCACAGTGATTGTATCGCCTGCATTTCCTTTATCTGGCAGTATCCTTGCAACACCAAATCCCGTTGCGTAAATTTGAATTGCTGTATCACCGCTGATGCCAGCTTCTACGCTCATCCCTTCCATCTGGTATTTGCCACTGAAGAACGCTTTTCCTGATGCAGTTGCTGGTATCTTTACTGAATATGTATACGTGGTATCCTTTGCACCGGATACGACAAGCCATTTCACGTGCCCTTTTTCTGTGGTATCTCCCGTTGTATTCATTATTTCCCAGCCTGCGGGAACTTGCTCATCTATTGCGTAATAACTCGCACTCCCTACCTCAACGTCTAATTCTACCGTAATTACATCACCCGGCGACGCACTTGAAGGCAATGTTCTAATCACATTCATGTCTGCGCTCGTATTCGATGCAGAAATAGGAATCGGCAGAGCAAAAACTGAAATCAAAATCGTGACTAACAGAACGATTCCAAAAGCAAAAACAACTTTTTTCCTCATGATTTCTATCCTCCTTTTTATTGGCTTATCCATATTCATTACCGCGAACAAATAAAAAAGGGGTAAAAAAATAATCCCCCTCATTTCTTATACTTTTTAATAGCTTCCTGCTTTCCATCTTGCTATTGATGTCATCAGGTCTGTCATCGAATAAGTCCCAGCTTTCCATTTGCCAATCGCAATCATCAGTTCCACCATCGAAACCACTCGATTCTTATTCGTATCCGCGGGGTCGAATTCGATAACCGTTATCGCTTTTATTATTGCAATTCCTCTTTCTTCTCCTTTCTTCGCTATCACCTTGATTATACCTGATTGCGTTGCGTTCACATCCGTAAAGATTGCCATACCACTTGAATCTGTCGTGTTCATCATATCCACGCCTGCGCCTTTGAGTGTTACTTCTGCACCGTTAATCGGCGTCCCATCAAAGACTGAAGATACATTTACCGTCAGATCAGTTGCAGTTCCCGTAATTACTGTTGTATTGCTCACCTCGACATCAAAGGATGCGACGTAGAAGACTGTACTGTATGCTGACCTTGTATCCACCGATGCTGGAACGATTTCCATGCTCACTTCATCATCTCCACCAGGCACTGAATCAATCACTCCATTCTCACCAGGAAGTATTGCTCCATATATGACGTCATCGCCTGATACTGGTGTCTCAAGTATATTGTTCACACCAGGATTGATGTAATATTCGCCTTCCCACCAGCTCCAATCAACGTAATCGTCTCCAGCAGGCACCGACTCGAGCACGCCATCTGGACCTGGATATAGCTCTCCAAATATGTAGTCATCGCCGGATACCGGTGTCTCAAGTATGTCGTTCCATCCACCACTGATATATTCGAACCCTGCAAGTCCATAAGATGATGCATCCACGGTTGCATTCACGTCATACCGTCCATACTCTTCGGTATTGAAGAATATGAAACTTATCGTGCGGTTTTGACCTGGATATAATATACCAATCTCTTTTGCATGGCATGTCGTCGTTATATTGCTCGATATGTTTACGATGAGCGGATAGTACTGTTCATCAAATAGCGTATCGGTTATTTTCGCATCTCCGATGTTCTTCACGGTAATGCGGATGTTAACAAAGTCCTTCGCATCAACGATCCCTGGTTTTGCTTCTATGTCCGTGATCTCAACCTCTCCATATCCTACCGAGAGTTGTCCACTCGTTTCGTATGGTCCTAACTGGCTCCACCAATCCGCGATGTCATTAGGTGTTTGCACGCCTTTGTTATGTGTCCATGCTCTGAGGATATATAATCCATTTCTTGCGTCCTCCGGGACTACCAATTCAAATACTTCGGTCGTGTTGTTTCCGCTTGCGAGTGTAACCTCTCTGTTCTTCGTGAGGACTGGTATTTTCTCTATATACGGATACGGTGGACGTACTGGCGGAGGTGTTGGTTCTGGTGTTATCACGGGCGTCGGCGTCACTGACATAGATTCGTAGTAGCCATAAGATGGAGGTGGATAATAGTATGGTATTACCAGATATACACCAATGGTCAAGGTCTCTGTCGTTTCATTTGCACCGAAGTTTTCAAGAACGACTTCACATGTCAGATTATCTCCGTGATGCACCGCGAGTGTGGATGTTTTGCCCCAATAAGAGGTCATTCTCACGTCTTCGTCTGATGAAAGGCTCAAACCTGTCGCAAATACATTTCTTACGACGATAAAAGCCCATGTTTCGTCATCGTCTGGCGTTGGTTCCCCAGTATCAAGAGTTTGTGCAATTACCGCATATCTCCCTTCTTTCGATGGTGCCATTAATTGTAACTGCACAGTTGCGTTTTCACCTGCATCTAACGTTACATCTGTGGTCTTTGTGTCATAAATAATACTTTCATTGGTTGGGTCTGTCAGATTGACCTCTATTGCGTTGTTTCCTGGCAATCCGCCAATGTTCTCAACCGTCACATTGATTATGAACGATTCACCGCCGTTGATCAGTCCGGGCACTTCCAGATCGGTAACAATTATCCTCGGTCCTGGAACACAAACACAAACAGATTCTGTATCGTTGTCCGGTGTTGATTCTTCTGTATCGAGTGTCTGCGCAACCACTTCAAAGCATCCACCGGTTTCTGGTATCGTTAGTGGCACCTCTAACACGGTGTCATTCCCACCATCCAGTGTAACCGCAGTTGTGTTCATATCATAGATAATGCTCTCGTTATCTGCGTCCCTGAGGCATACCTCAACAACGTCCGCTCCTGTCATTTCCCCGATGTTCTCTACGGTTATGCTGGCATTGAATGAAAGTCCGTCCGGTCTTACAATTGCCTGTTTGTATTCTATCGAATCAATCGAGAATCCATAGTCTGTGTAGCTGTCATAGTCGCTCGTCAGTCTGACCTTTATCGTATCCCCGGTTACCCATGGTGTCCAGAGGCTTCCCCAGTAATAAGTATATGTCGCAATCAAATTATCGTTTCCATCGTAAATCCATACTCTATCATCGTATTCAGCGGTCTCCAGATAATCAAAATGCACCCTTATCTGCCCTGCACACGTTTTTTCGATCACCCGTGTCTCGTCATAGTCGCTCGGATATGGATGCGGTGATTCAATGGAGACATCCTCAGATACAATACGTTCCATCGTATCTGGCACTTCCAAATCGGTAACAACGATTCTTGCAGGCTCTTTCACTTCAAAGTCGCCGTACAAATAGTCATCACCGTGCACGTCCGGTCCAACCGAATAATTGAAGTAGTTGCCATCCTCTTTCAGATAGACATCAACGAACGCGGTAACATCGTATGTCCCTGTGTAGTTCAATCCAGGAATTGTAACATTCACCCTCGTTGTGTTGCCCGGACCTATTGATACCAAATCGCCATTGTATTCGTGTGGTATTAGCTCTGGTCGCTTGAACTGTATGGAATCGATCGAGAAACCATAACCTACGTAGCTGTCAGAATCGCTTGTCAATTTGACCTTTATCGCGTCCCCGGTTACCCATGGTGTCCAGAGGTTTCCCCAGTAATAACTATAATATGTCGCAATCAAATTATCGTTTCCATCGTAAATCCTGACCTTATCATCGTATCCAGCGGTCTTCAGATAATCAAAATGCACCCTTATCTGCTCTGCACCCGGTTTTGTGATTATCCACGTCTTATCATAGTCGCTTGGGTATGGATGCGGCGATTCGATGTCTCTCTCTTCGGTTACCGTTTCTAAATCACCGGTTGGCAATGGCACTACTACTGATGGCTCGAACCAGATTTCGTTTCCGAATTCGTTATCAAATTCAATCGTGCATACCCTCGTTGCGTTGAACGAAACCGTAACATTCTCTTCGAGCCCTGCTGGATTCGGATTTATCTCAAGGTCGCTCAATCGGACTTCATCAACATCCACGAGGAAGTTCACTTCATCGCCTTTCAGGATGACGAATCCAAGTTCTCGCTCAAGTACGAGCAGTGCGAACGAAGTATCACAGAGGTCTCCACAACCTGATGAATACCAGCGGCCATCCGTCGCTTGTGTGCTCACGAGATGTGTCGCAAAGTCGTAGTACCAGCCCTTCTCATCTCCAGGATTTGTCGGTGTCTTCAGTCCGTATCGGTCCGTTACATCAGAGAGTATGAACGCCTTTGCTGCACTCCACAGGTAGTAGTGGTAATAGCTGCTTCCCAAATTCGGATTCGTGCTGTATGTGTACTTCGTATCAAACCATTTTAATGCGTCCTCAACCCGTCCGTCTTCTGCCGATACGTCACAGAGCCTCAGAGCCCATATTCCTGCTGCGGTCATGCTTCCATACGAGGTCGTTCCACCTGCAAGACTATGTCCTGGATGGTATATGAATCCTCCGTCATTTCCGGTCCACGATTGATCGTTAGATGCTTGCCTGTTCTGGCATCTCTGCAAGAATATTATCGCTTTATCCCACGTCTCATCACCCTCAGAAAGCCCAGCAGCTTTCAATGCTACGAGTGCAAATTGTGTATTTGATAAATCGGGTCTCGTGTGTGTTCCGTAACCGAATCCACCGTAATACCAGTTGTCCTTATTAACGCTTTCCCACAAACAGGATTCGTCCCACTGCGATGAGACAAGCCAATCCTTTGCGTTATCTATAACCGTCGCGTATGCCGGATTGTTCGTGCGTGCAAGTGCTGTGATTGCGAGTGAGGTCTCATAGGTCTTCGTATTGTCATTGTCGTAAATACTTCCATCTGCTTGAACCCTTGTAAGTATATAGTCTATTCCAGCCCGCACATCAGGATCGGTTTCTGATATTCCATGACCAAGGAATGATAGCACGGCAAGACTCGTTGTTCCAACCCTGTAGTATGAACCCCATGAGCCATCCCAGTTCTGTGTATTGCGTAGATATGCCAATCCATCATCTATCGCAGCATTTATCTCCGCTTGCGTTTCCGCTGAAAGCACCGGACCAGGAGCTATGCCTTTTCCCATCCTGAATCCCGCCTTCACCTTGTATATTCCAAGCTCTCCCGTAGTCGGAACAGTATAGGTCTTCTGAATCGTGGTAAGCCCCCGGTCAATCAAAAGCAAGTTCTGATCGAGATTTATCTCCTTTCCGTCAGAACTGACGACCCTGAACAATAGATTTCCTGAAGGCTCTCCCACATCGTCTCCGAGCTTATAATTTCCGGTGTTGTTAATTATATAGGTTACGCGTATTGTCTGTCCTCTCGTTGCATTTATACATCTATCAGTCTCCCCAGTGTTAACATTCTTGATGGTGAAGCTCGCGTGTGGCATAACCACGTCAAAACCACGTCCTATAATGACCTTTGCAGTTCCGCTCGTAACCGACACGTTAATCGCCTTTTTACCCTCTGTAAGACCGTCGGTTATTGTAAGCGTCTTTGTAATTGTCGTATTTGGTGCAATCTCTATATCTTCTGAGATGTGATTCGCGGGATCATCAATCTTTACCGCATACGTTATGTTTCCACGCGTGGATGGATTCTGCAGCGTAACGTTGTATCTCACCTTATCCCACGGATATGCGAGCAGATTCGTGTATTTATTGCCGTTCGGTGCAATAACTGTAATATCTGTTATATTTACGACTGGTTTTTTACCTGGTTCTGTGAGTGTTATCAAGTCTATGAGTTCATCATCATTTTCTGTCTGGGTTTCTGAAATATACTTTATTTTTGCAAGGAACGTGAAAGGCGTTGAAGTTGCATTCTCGCCGGTTGCAAATGGCCCGTACTCCTTTACAACGGTTCCAGAGCTGTCCTCGATCTTTACGTATATTTCTCTTCCCTGAACCTCATATTTTACGGTGTAAGGCGTTACCGTTGTGTGTCCTGGTAGTATCGCGAGCGGCTCCCAGTTTGCAAGTGTCGTGTGTGTTGAATCTGGTGAACAGACATCAAAGTAAACTTTTATGTCATCTACCGCTTGATCTGTCGGATTCTTTATGTTCACCTTCGACAATGTCCCCATTCCCTTTGTCAACACCTTGTCTGTTACTGTCACATCGAGATAGAGTTTGTCCACGGTGTAGGTTACGGTTGCTGTTATATTACCCATTTCCGCGGTTATCATACCGGCATGTGGTGTTGAGCCTGCGGTCAGTGTCGTGGTGTTCATTCCGTCTGGTCCGATTGTCAGATTATATTCTGCAAGTGTATCCCCATTAGATACTGCAGTCGCGTTCAATGTGAGATTCACAGTTTTATTGATTCCAGAAGAGTTTACAATAACCGTTGTGGTTCCGTTTATGAGCAGATCGTCTTCTTGTAGCTGGATAGCTAATGTCGGTGGAGCCTCTCCACACCATGCTATGATATCGTTAATTGCAGCTCCAGTTCCACTTCCATCTGCAGCCGTCGTTATGAATACACCACCAGTGGTATTTGCATCATCCTCCAAGATAGCGGCTTGACCTGCGTAGTCTCCACCTGTTGGAACGAAGACATCAGACATCAGGATGTCTTTGC
Source organism: archaeon (assembly GCA_030019325.1). GTDB lineage: Archaea > Halobacteriota > Syntropharchaeia > Alkanophagales > Methanospirareceae > ANME-1-THS. The sequence continues at coordinate 16,400 of JASEFB010000013.1, forward strand.
TCTTAGCCATAACAGCATGGGTATGCATTGAGACGTTGTCTGCAGGGTCTTGTACGTCATTGAATCCTCCGGGGGGCGCATCTGTTATTAATACCACTATTTTTACTGCTTCTGCACGGTATGGTGTAGTAAAGTCCCCCGTTTGTGTTCCGCTGTTCCCGGCGGCATCGTTCCTCGTTCCTGCTGGCAGGTTGTTCACTGCTGTATTCTTAGCTTCATCTGACGCCTCTGGTCCTCCTGCACCAGCATCTGCAGTTGTAGCGTTGATTGAATCCATCACTGCGCTGATGTTGGTAGTTAGATTATTATGCACCGTAACGTCATCCTCGAATGTGATATATCCCATTCTTAAATCTCCACCTGAGGCATTGTTCGCAGTTGCAATAATATTTGGCAACTCCGCCTTGATACTGTTTATAGCTCCCCCCATACTTCCCGTGTCGTCAAGAACTATTACAAGGTCTATTGGACCGCATTGCCCCCACTCCACTGCCAACGGTGCAACAGTAGTAGTGTGGATACTTGACGTGACACTAGCACCTCTGTAATCGTTTTTATTATCCTGCGATGGTGTCGATGACAGACTTAATGTTGGTTCAGGAGACGATGCAGGACTAGTTTCTTCGACTGCTGTTTCATTGAGCGCTGTTGCATTTGCGGTCTCATTTATCACTGCGGAACTATTCTCTGTTCCATTGAGTGGTGCCGTTGTATCTTCCGTGCTATTAGATGTCATTGCTATTGAGGGAATAATCCCCGCCATCACCGAACTTAGCATTATCACTGCCATCACTATTGATACCAATTTTTCGCTGTTCTTCTTTTTCTTTTCTTCGTCGCTCTTTCTGCTTATTTTCTCCTTTCTTTTCCTTTTTATCACTTTTTTCCTCCTATTTTTATATTTTATCCCCTCATCACCCCTCGCTTCTTTAACCCTTCGCTTTCTTTGGTAAAGCTTTCTTTTTAAGATAAGGGGAGTGTAAATTTTTACTTCTACCTTCCATATAAAGTTTTCGGCTATCAAAAGGTTCGCTTCGTCCTCTTCAGCATCAAAACAAAAACCCAAAATTGTCCTTTATTTTGTGAAAAAGCATCTTCCTTTATCACCAATAGCGCTGGTTTTCGTTCTCGTTCTCTCTTTTTTGGATGGTCTCGGTATTTTTGCGTGACTTCAGCGGAGAAACTAAAGAGAAAGCCCCGTGAATGGCGTGAATTAAACAAGAACCATAGGTAATGGCTTTAATTCTCTCCGCAGCGGATCAAGGACTAACCCAAGGGCTTCAAGGGTAAAGGCACCCAACAGTACGTGGTCCCCTTCTTCACCAAAGATGACATCTGCACCACCTATCTTGTCCTTATACTTGAAAAGAGCAATGCCCTTCTTGCGCACAATCTTCGTTCCGTTCGCCAATCTGAACTCATGCTTTGCCAATGGCTTGATGCCAAGTCTTTCCAAAATCGGAGTGGGGACGACAGAGTAAATTGCTCCAGAATCGATCAGAAACTCAACTTCTTCTGTGACTTCAGGGTTAGCTGGATTTCCTACTTCAATCCCTAAAACTGTCAGTCCCATAAACCTTCACCTATAACGTAATCTACCTTCGCCAATATAAATTTTTACCCTTCTACAGTTACATCCCAACCCTTCACAATATACACTGAAGGCTTGACCAATCCTTCTCTTAGGAGTGTTCTCAACCATTCGTGCTCGCTTATCACTTCGGCAATCGGCGGACTCGCTGCATAGTACGCCTTTACAAATTCCTTTCCTATTGCATTCGTCATTAGGTATTCATCGCGGAAATCTCGCAGCACGTCTATATCCTCGTGCAGCGGCGTGCCGTAAGCGGCAGTTGCAATGAAACATTTTGAGATTGAGGTATTGGATGGTGCAAGTGTAATAGTAAGTGTCCCGTTGGTTGTGGTGTGAAGAATCTGAGTATAGTTGTAATAATCAGCCAAATCTCCAACTGTTATGTTCAATTCAGTCGAACTTCCTTCATCACCTACCATTTTGTAAGTAACATTTGCAAAAATTACATTCCCACTACGCACCTCTTTTGTATCCCACGCAACTATCCGCACAGCTCCTTTGTTATTATCTGCATTCCACTCCTGTACCATGAGCGACTTTTCTGCTCCTGTTCCTGTTCCTGTTCCTGACGTTACATCGATAACATGAACTACCGCGGGGTTATATGTAACTTCGATTGTACCTGAACCGAGGTTCGTTACGTTTTTTACTGTGATGGGTAGCGTTATGTTGCCATCGGGCATCGCACTTGCATTATCAATACTTACAGTTGGTACCTGTGCAGATGCAGGAGATACAAATAGCACAACTACAAGAATGAGAAAAAGTATGCAAAAATCCGCTATCTCTTCCTTTTCTATCATAACAACTCACTCATGGTTCCGGTTCTTTTTTTACCAAATACTTCGCTATATAAAGCGCGTCTCCGGATGTTATCTTGTTGTCGCCAGTTGCAGGTACGACGTCACTAACCAGCATGGGTGGCATGGATTCCTTCCCTACCAGATATTTCGCTATATAAAATGCATCTCCAGAAGTTATATTTCCGTCACGTACAACATCACCTCTTAAAAGCACTGTTAAATAGATTGAAGAAGTGTTTGAGTTGTTTGCTTTATCTATTGCCCTGATAACCAACTCGTTTGTGAGATTAAAGCCAAGTGTTGCTTTCGTACTCACCGTCCATCTATCTGTTCCTTCTATGCGTTCCATCGGTTGAACTGATGACCCACCAATTGACGATAAATTCACGGTAACATTTGAAATTCCACTGCCCGTGTCTGTTACGGTGACATTCAAGCGTGGGACATTTGTGCCTGGCGGTCTGGCTCTGCCATTATCGTTGAGTATCGTACCCGGATTGGCGAATACGTCTGTTAGAACGGGCTTTATAGTGTCATTAATCGTCAAAACCCGGATTCCCGTATCATTCCTGTTCCCCGAGGTATCGTTACAATAAATTCTCCAGCCAATCGTCTTAAGCGTTGAATTAAGCCTTTTCGTCACGTTCGACCAGTTCCCTGTCCCTGTCATCTCAACAATCGAATCATTAACCCATACTCGAGAATCGTTCCATGCGAACGTGTAGTTTGCAAGTCCACCAGTATCAGTCCAGTATGCAGAGAACAGAACAGGCATACCCGCTTCTGTCGTATTCGCCTCTATGTTTGTGGGAATTGGTGGTGTAACATCTGCCACAGTGAATGTTCCGTTGCTTACCGTATGTGGAATTGGTGTAACACAGTCATATTTAAGCAGGTCTCTAACAGAGATGTTCAATGGGCTTGAGCTCAGTTCGCTTCCTACCGCCTTAAAAGTGAGATTTGCAAATATCACGTTACCGCTCCTCGGCTCGCTTGCGTTCCATGCGACTATTTGCACTATGCCTGTACTATTATCAATATTCCATGCTTTAACTGTGAGTGCATTCCCGATTCCTGATGTTACCTCTGTTACATGAACTACCGATGAATTATAAGTAATGTTAATTGTTCCAGAACCTAAATCCACTACATTGTTAACCATTACTGGCACCGTGACAGAGCCATCCGATGGTGCGCTGACACTTGCGATAGATACTGATGGTAATACAAGCGTAATCTCTCTCGTTCTCTCGTTGTTTGACCATTCATCATCTATCGGTATGCTTGCATTTACCGTGATATTGTAATTCCCCGGTGAAAGTCTTGCGGTGTTCCATTCATCACTGTAAGTCTTATTTTCCCCAATTTTTGCTGACCAAGTATGTGTGTCTACGGTCTCATTCCAAGTTGTATTTGCAACCTTTACTGTTATACTAACACTTTCATTGTAATCCCTGCCGTTCACGATCTTATAACGAATCTTATATGGCGCTCCAATAATTAGATTCTCGTCAGCCCCCACTACATCTGTTGAATCCCGTGTTATTTTTATCCCATTCACAGCGCCTGAATAGTCTGTTGATACATTTATGTCATGAGTGGCTAACGCTGGCCGTATAGCCGCACATACTATAACCACGAACAGCATGCCTATTGCCACCATTATGACCAAAAACGACAGCTCTTTTATTTTCATACTTTTTTCATCATTTTACTTCATTCATATATAAATATATCGCAAAAGATTTGTGTAATCCATGTAATCCGTGGTTTGTGGTTACAATGGCGTAAATTCCACCCTTTCCCTCTTCCGCCAGAAGAATACCAGCGCAACCAGCGTGCTAACAGCGGCGATGAAGACCACTTGAGTCGCCGTACCCCCTTCCATATTTAGCACACTCTGTCCAAGAACAATCGCAGCGAGAAGCAAAGAAAAACTGATAAGTGCAGCAAAAACGCCTCTCCTTGCTTTATTCTTTGAAAACTCGTAAAAACTTGTTTTTTCTTCCTTTAATCTCGACCTTAATCCCGAATCAAGCAATAACAACGCCGGTATCACAACACTCAATACCTTAACCAAATCCAGCTCATACAGGTTCGATACCTCAAATTCATAGCCGGTCGCCAAAACATAAACAGAAAACACTAAAAGAAAAACATCCTTCTTATCCTTATATTTTAATACATAAATCAAGGGGAGCAATAACAAAGGCATTCTCAATCCCGCGATCAATCCCCCTATTGCCGCAGCAATCACTGCTATTAACGGGGCTCTGCCCCGTTGACCCCGAAAACCCTGTAAGGGCTTACCTGAAAGGCTCAGTAAGGGTTTAATTATCATTCTAACGCTCCGCTCCTTCTTATCGTTTCCAAAAGGTCTGAAGGTCCCAGATCGAAAGTAGTAACTATGCCATTCAGTTTTTTTATTAGCTCTTCCCGTTCTTTATACCTCTCATAGAGCCATACCAGCCTCTCCCTGTCCAGTCTCGCCTCGTCGTAAAACAAAATGGGATTAGGCGTCAGGAGCAAGATTTTATACCCTTTTCTCAACTCCAATAAGATCTTTATCAGTTCGCTCGTATTCGCAGTGATGTCAGAAATGAAAATCAAAAAAGCTGTAGATGGGAGAGAACTTATCGCTTCTTCCAGTCCTGTTGCGGAACCCCTCCGCCCCTTTATCGCGGGCAATATCTTCCTGATAAACTTCCTGCTTTCTTCTCTTAATTTCGTCCTCTTCTCCGCCACGGGCAACTTTATCCCTATAAGATTTGCAGGTATACTTCCTATCCTCAGGGATGCCGCCATTTTCTCCACCTGCTCTACACCTTTAGTTCTCGCCGCTTCTACTCGCTTAACCCCATAATCATCATATACTATCAATCCCGCACGGCAGTTTCTTAATGCATACGCGAGTTGAAGCGTCAGCGTAGTCGCAAAATCTATCTTTGAGCTCTTTATCCCCTTTCTCATCTCTTTTCCCGCATCCAAAACGATATATATATCCCCCTCTGTTTCCTTCAAGAAATCCTTGACTATCAATTCTCCAAGCCTTGTCGTCGCCTTCCAGTCGATATGTCGCCGCTCATCGCCCGGCTGGAACTCACGCAACGAGTCCAATTCCAGCGTCTGTAAACCAAATAAGGTTTGATATGCTTCCTTGAACTTGAGCGTCTCTCCTGCTTCTGTCTCTTCTCTTATCTTGTCTAAGTTCGGATACACCTCAATCTCTTTCTCCAACTCTGACATAAAATCCTCGTAATAAAATTCCCGTAAATCCATTGCCCTTATTCTGGGACTTTTTATTTTAAAGACACCCCTCACCGGCGTGATAAAATATTCCACCTCCTTTTCCTCTCCTGCATTCAAAAACAGCGAAGGTTCGTCAGCTTTAAATCCCGCGGGTAAATTCTCCGAAACTTCTATCTTTAACCTGTTATTACCGAGATTCCTTACTTTCAACTTCGTTTTCACTCGCTCTCCATCCTTCAACTTCCTATCTATCTCCCTCTCCGATTCTATCCCCGGCGAGAACTCCACTCGAAGATATATTAAATAGATTAAAATCATTGATGCAAGCAAAGCGGTGAAAACATTTCGGAAGAGATACCCCTGTACAAAAAGCAGAAAAACCAGAATCAACAAAATATCTTCTCGCTTCATTTTATTTCTCTCGTGAAGATGTGCGTAATCTTGTGTGGTTATCTAGCATCCTCCTTCTTCACCATAGGCTATATAACTTCCACCCCCTCCAGTATCTCCCTTACCAAATCCCCGCTCTTAAAACCGTCTATCTCATATTCCGCCTTTATTATTATTCGATGACTCAATACGTGAGGTGCCAGTTCTTTCACATCATCCGGTATGGCATATCCTCTTCCTCTCAGGAAGGCTAAGGATTTAGAAGCGAATAATAAGTGCTCTGAAGCCCTCGGACTCGCACCTAACAAAACACGTTCATCATTTCTCGTTCTCGACAAAATCTCATACATGTAATTGAGGATAGCTTCGCTTGCTTTAACCTCTTTCGCATTCTTCATTAACGAAAGAACATCGTTGCCATCCATTATTTTATCCACGGTATTGAACTCTTCCATCTCCTTCCTTCTGAGCAAAAGCAGTTCATTATCCCTATCGAGGTATCCAACCTGGATTTTTAGCATGAATCTATCGAGCTGAGCTTCGGGCAAATTGTAAACACCCTCGGTCTCAACCGGATTCATGGTTGCTATTGCTAAGAACGGTTTCGGCAGCGGAAAAGTAGCACCTTCTATCGTAACCTGCTGCTCTTGCATCGCTTCGAGCAATGCTGACTGCGTTTTGGGTGTCGCTCTGTTTATTTCGTCCGCTAAGACGATATTCGCGAATATCGGTCCTTTTCTCACGCTGAATTCCATCTCTTTCTGGTCATAAAACACACTCCCTGTGATGTCTGCGGGCATCAGGTCAGGGGTTAGTTGAATGCGATAAAAAGATAACCCGATAGCTTTTGCGAACGCCTTGGCAACTGTCGTCTTTGCAACCCCCGGTATTCCTTCAAGCGTGATGTGCCCGCCGGAGAGCATAGCAACTGCCAGCAGCTCTATTACTTCTTCCATCCCTACTACTGCATTACCAACTTCCTGTTTTAGCCTTTCTATAAATTCCCTTCCCTTATTCATGTTTACCAAATTTCGACCCTGTTTTTATTTCATTCACTATTCTTTTAAGTATTTTTTTATCTATTCCCTCAGGTAACCCTTCAAATATCTCTCCTCCTTTTCGTGCGGGCATTAATCTTCCGATAGACTGAGCAATTGCCCTCGCAATCCCGCTTTCTATGAAAATCATTAATCCAGCAACGAAAGCAAAAACCTGAAATGCTTTTCCCCTGTCAAATACCTTATGCAGATAAACAGTGGTGATTGAATATGGATTGAAGTCCGAATGATGGGCGTCATCGAAATAGAAGAGGTTGGAGCCAAGATATCCCACGAGATTATCTATAAATTTCCCATTCGCCATATACATATCATTTATTAGTATATCAGGGTCTGAGAGCAAGATTACTCTTCCCTCGCTGTATCTCGTTTCTGCCAGCACAGGATAACTCCTCCTTTTTTCTCCTTCACCTATTACGCTGACTTTTGACGAGAAGACATCCTCTTCACCTTCTAATCCTATAATAACCGAGGGTATATTCAAAACGAGCTTTTCAACACCGTAAGAAAGCCCAGGGTCTTCTATCCTTGCAACTACCGGAAAATCCACGCTCTTACTGTAGAATATATCCCCCAAGGGTTTATCAGAAAACTTTCCATTTACACCCAATCCTTCTAAAAGATTATTTGCAAGTCCGAAATCATCGGCGATAAAAAGCGTTCCCCCTTTTTCTATGAAATCCCTTAGTTCTTCTATCTCAAGCGATGAAAACTCCACATCCGGAGCCACAACAATCAAAACACCTTCTTTTTTAAAATTGATTGAATTGTAAGGATACAAAACAGGAACAAGTTCCCCCCTATGGTATAAAACCTTTGCAAACTCTGAACATCCGTTCCAGTTCGTGTTGAAGATGCTAAATTCCGCAGATGTCTTTATCATCGGGACAGCGACCGGAAGGATGAGCAAGAAAATGCCTGCGAAGACCAAAAAAGCATACAACCATCTCATCTCCACATCACCCCTTAAAATATCTTAAAATTTCTTCTATTCCTTTGAAATAAATTTCTCTTTCTTCAGCCACAAGTTCTACATTCCCATAAACTGCTTTCTCGTATATTTCAGTTACTTCCTCAAGCATGGTCATAAAAGGTTCTTTTTTCTTTTTTATTAGTTCTAAGAGTTCTCTTGCCGTAAAGCTCTTTTTAAGATTGTATTTGTCAACCATAGTGTCAAACAGCAATTTGTAAGCTCCCTCAAGATCAACGCCTTCCAGGATGTCCACTTCGGGAACTTCTTCATAATACTCTTTTTCTTCTTCCACTACTTCAATTCCCGGATTTTCAGCAGTCCTATTTTTTAGTTCCGTTCCTTTTTTCTCCATCAAAGCACGGAGTTTGTTCTTGCCCTTGCTAAAAGCATAAAATTTCCATTTAAAAGCACGAGCATAAATGACTGTAAAGATTGAAGCTATTGGAGTTAGGATTTTCGCTCTGAAAGCGTGGAGTTTACTTCCCAAAGCATGCATCTTTACTTTTGGAGTCCGGGAATGAAGGTGTGTGAAGGAAAAACCTGCTGGAATACGAAGCCTTTCCCCTAAAGTGTGCAGTTTTCTCTTTAATGTACGGGCATATAAACCTGCAAAGAATGAAATGATTGCAACGAGGATAAGCAATAAATAAAAAAGTAGATTAAATTTGCTTATTATTCCTTCTACTCGCTTACCAGCAACTTCTGCTTTTTCTATAACAGTGATCTTTACCACATTCGACTCCGCAGGTTTAAACAGAGAATCACCGGGGAAAAAGGCATATACCTCGTATGTCCCCGGGTTTGAAAAGAGCAAAGAGAAATTGAAATCTTTCGTTCCGGTAACCGTTTTCACGCTTGTGTCGTTAACAAATATGATAAGCGGGACCGCATAGTTTGAGTTGATGCCATAAACAGAACCCGTGAAGTTCACCGTTTCGTTAACATTGATGTGCGTCTCATCTGCCTCGATGTGAAGCGATACCGGGAATCTCGAGAAGAAGATGGATATATTTGCACTGCTGCTCTTATAAGTGTTGTTTCCCGGATAGAATGCAGATACATTTAGATGCCCTTCAGAATTTTTTGTGCCATAGAACTCAAAACTTCCACTTCTACCTGCCGTTAACTCTGTTTCTTCATCTCTAATTTTAACTGTCACGTTTGCTCCGTGCAAAGGCTCGTTATGATAATCAACAAGAAGCCCGGTTATTTTTACTCGTTCGTTCACAAAAGCCGCATATTTCGACGATAGGGTAATGAAAGTGGGTATTTTATTCACGAAAACTTTTACGATGTTAGATGTTATGTTTTCTCCTTCTTCTGTTATCCCTTCTGCATAAATCACGTGTTCTCCCGGCTCTTCAAAACTGTGTTCCTTCGTTTGTTCCCCGGTTTGATTTTTTAGTTCGTAGCTGGCGTTGTCAACAAATAAAGAAAGAGCGGTGACGTTTCTCGCATATACATATATCTCTATCTCCTCATATAGAAACGGATGGTCGTCTGAGACCACAACCACGAGTAAGTATTCCTCAAATGCTGGCACTTCAATTTCATACTGCTCAAGTAACTTCTCGTAATGGTCTATAAGTGCATAAACATCCTTCAGCTTGTCCCTCAGCTCTGAGACGTTGAAAAGGAGCATTGATGTCTCGTTCCACAGTTCTATCCGCTCAATTCCGTCTAAAGAACTATTTATTCCATCTGCTCCTGCCCTCATGGTTATAACAGCAGTTCTTGCGCTCACGTACGCCTCGTAATCGCTTTCATTTTTTAGAATCCCGTAGTTGGTAATGAAAACCACTTGAAAAAATGTTATTTTTTTGACGCCTCCTGATAGAGAGCGGAAAGGACTTAACACTGATGATACATTACTTTCAATACCTTTAGCGGCGTAGAATCTACTCTCTTCTTCTGTGAGTTCTAATAGAGATTCCAACGAAGATGCGAACTTATCAGCATCTGGACTCTCCTCAATAAATTTATCCATACAGTTTCCTGCATCCCCGAGGATGCCAG